>JARLHO010000092.1 GCA_031292215.1 Syntrophobacteraceae bacterium
GGGAATGTCTTGGCAACCACTCCGAGGCTAATGTAATCAGTTACTCGGCTCCCTTTGGGGAGTTCTGCAACAACACGCGCCATCTCGCTCCTCCCGGTTTGAGTTGGCACAAGGTACTACAAAATTTGATACAAGTTAAGCATTAAGTGAACAGTATTGCCCCAACCCCCCTTTGAAAAAAAGGGGGGCGATTGAGCCTGGCCCCCTTTGATTGCGTCTGGCCTCCCTTTGATTGCACCGAACCCTTCGTTTGATTGAGCCGAGCCCCTTCCACGCGCGTCTCCCGGACTCGAAATCCCCCCACCCCCCGGGGGCGATTGAGCCTGGCCCCCCTTTGATTGCGTCTGGCCTCCCTTTGATTGAGCCGTGCCCTCCGTTTGATTGAGCCGAGCCCCTTCCTTTGATTGAGCTTGAAAGAGCATGGGAGCAAGCGGAGGGCCAGACCAATGCGTTTCCGGATGGACGATAGCTAACATATAGCTAATATCGATATTGCCGTCATGGGGAGATTTGGGGTAAATTAGAAGGGAGGAGATCGAGCCTGCCGCGCCGTGTCGAATAAGCGATACGACCGCTTTACTCTGGAGTTCTAGAACCGTGAGGACGAAAAATGCACAAACTGCTTTCGAAACAAACGGACGCAAAGATGCTCATGCTCGGAAACGAAGCGATTGCAAGGGGCGCTATCGAAGCGGGGCTTGCTTTCGGCTCGACTTACCCCGGGACCCCATCGTCGGAAATCTCGGCCAACCTCTTTGAGATTTCGCACGAAAGCGAGCTTTGCTTCGAGTACTGCACCAACGAAAAGGTCGCGCTCGAAGTTGCCGCCGCTTGGGCCAACTCGGGACTGCGAAGCATGGCGATCATGAAGCACGTCGGTCTAAATGTCGCGGCCGACCCCCTCATGACTCTGGCCTACCTGGGGGTAAGAGGCGGGATGGTTATCATCACCGCCGACGACCCGAGCATGTTTTCAAGCCAAAACGAACAGGACAACCGGTATTACGGAAAGCTTGCCGGACTGGCGGTGATGGAGCCTTCCTCGCCAGGCGAGGCCAAGGAGATGATCAAATACGCATTCGAGCTTTCCGAAAAACTCCAGGAGCCCGTACTGTTTCGGACCACCACACGGATCAACCATTCGACCGGGACCGTCAGCCTGGGCGATATGGCGCCGGTAAAAAAGATCGGAGATTTTACAAAAGATCCCTTCCGGTACGTGGCGATACCCGCGGTATCAAGAAAGCTCCATGCCAAGCTGCTAGAGGCCCTTGCGCAGGCCAAAGCCATCTCGGAGGAAAGCCGGTTTAATTTCGTCGAAGGCGAGGGCGCAAACGGAATCATCTGCAACGGCATAAGCTACGGTTATGTCTCGGACGCAGTCCGGGAACTAGGACTCGCAAAAGAGGTCAAAATCCTTCGGATCGGTCTTTCCCACCCGCTGCCCGAGAAAATGATCGGAAACTTTATGGCCGGGTGCAAAAAGGTGCTGATCGCCGAGGAAGGCGAGCCGATCATGGAGGACGCGGTAAGGGGCTTTGCGCAGAAGATCGGACTGAGTGTTTCAGTCGAGGGCAAAGGAGCGGATCGTTTCCCGATCCTCTACGAATTCGACCCGGCCATGGCGCGAAAAGTTATCGCCAACTGCTTTGGCGCAACGGATAAGGCGTTGAAAGCAGTCGATCTATCAGATATTGCTCCCATTGCGGAGCGTCCGCCCAACCTGTGCGCGGGATGCTCCCACAGGGCGACTTACTACATCGTCAAAAAGGCTGCCGAAGGACTCGACACCATTTATCCTTCGGATATCGGCTGCTACACGCTCGGAGTGCTCCCCCCGCTTTCCATGGCCGATTTCCAAATCTGCATGGGCTCTTCCATCACCACCTCTTCGGGGTTTTCCAAGGCTACCGGGAAAAAGGTCATCGCATTTATAGGGGATTCGACATTTTTCCACAGCGGGATCACGGGCCTGGTAAACGCTGTGTTCAATAACCACAATTTTACGGTCGTAATTCTCGATAACGGCACAACCGCCATGACCGGCCACCAGCCCAACCCCGGAGTGGATATGAATCTTCTGGGCCTTTCCGGATACGGCCGTGTTTCCATCGAAGAGGTCGTTCGCGCGGTGGGCGTAAAAAACGTGACTGTCATCGAGCCCTTCAAGATAAAGAAGGGGATCGAGGCGGTAAAAAAAGCCCTCGAATACGAAGGGGTCTCGGTAATCATTTCCAAGGAGATGTGTACGCTCTACGGCAAGGGGCTAAAGCTTCAAAGCTCCCGCAGGTACATGGTCACCGATAAATGCAAAAACCATCGCGATTGCATAACCCAGTTGGGATGCCCCGCGTTTTCCACTAGCGAGGGGAAGGTCCAGATCGATGCAGGGCAGTGCACGGGATGTTCGATATGTGCGCAGATTTGTCCGGAAAACGCTATATTGCCTATAAAAGAGCAGAAGGCTGAGCGATAACAATACACCGTAACAAAACGAACCACAAAGGCACAGAGGAAACTCCTTTTTTGACCGGCCGGCAGACGACGGCCGGTCAAAAGGGCTGCGCCTTGGGCACGCGATACTCTCACTCAATAGGCCCGGTGTCTTACTGCACACGGGGCACTGATTCACATTTACGCTGCCGGAGCCGGAAAAAACGAAACAACTGTCCACTACACATCAGTTCGGGGGAGGGATTTTTTAAATGCTGCCCTATAGCAGAGGATGACCGAAGCAAAACAGGCCCTCGGGTCCAAAGTTGGGCAAAACAGCTCAATGGTCGGGTTTTCTATCGGCAGAAAGCCATCGGCGTGAAGTTGGTTATAGAGCCTCAATATTTTTAAGAACATGGATGGAGTTTTATCCGTATTGCAAAAGGGCGGGGGATTGAGCCAAACCCCTTCTTGCGCATCTGCGCTAAGGGGTGCGTGTGCCCACCCTGCACAGGCGCGCAGGGTGGGCGGGGGCGGATTTACTTTTAAGCGTCGCGCAGTTTGAAGCGCTGGATTTTTCCGGTGGCGGTCATCGGCAATTCGTCCATGAATTCGACCCAACGGGGATACTTGTACGGGGCAAGGCGCGACTTGATAAAATTTTGCAGCTCCTTTACCATTTTGTCGTCGGGCGCATAGCCGCTTTTGAGCACGACGCAGGCTTTGGGCTTTATCAGGGAATTTTCGTCTCTTTTGGCCACAACGGCGCACTGCACAACCGATTCATGCTCAAGCAAAGTCGCCTCGATTTCAAGAGGCGAAACCCATATGCCGGAGACCTTAATGGTGTCGTTTGAGCGGCCGCAATGTTCGTAGTAGCCTTCATCGTCCTTTATGCAGCAATCCCCGGTCTTCATCCAGCAACCGTCTCGGAAGGATTCGGCGTTTTGCTCGGGCTTATTCCAGTACCCGCAGGTAACCGCCCCGCCCTTCACCCACAGGTCTCCCATCGTGCCATTGGGGACGTCTTTTCCGTCTTCGTCGAGCAGCTTGACTTCGTAGCCGGGAAGGACATTGCCGCAATAGCCGATTTTAACGCGGCCGGGACTACTGGAGATATAGATCCAGCTTACTTCGGAGGAGCCAAGGCCATCGAGGATCTCGACATGAAAGCGATCGAACCAGCGGTTGTAGATGACTGCGGGCAAGGCTTCCCCTGCCGAGGTGGAAAGTCTCAGGCAGCTAAGATCCGGATCGAGCTTATTTTCCTCGAGGTAGTGGAGCAGTTGGGCATAAGCGGTCGGAACCGAGAAGAACTTCGTTGGGCGATATTTTTCAAGATTTGCCAGAACGCCTGCGGGCAGAGGCCGATCCTCGCACAAAACGACCGAGGCGCCGTAATAGAAGGGCAACTGAAGCCCCATGTTCAGCCCGTAGGAAAAATAGAGCTTGGGCACCCCGTAGCTTATGTCGTCGCTCGTATAGCCGATAGAGTGGCCGTAGACTTCGATCGAATAAACAAGGTCCTTGTGAAGGTGTATTACCGCCTTGGGTTTTCCGGTCGTACCGGAGGTGTAGAGCCAGTAAGAGTGATCCAACGCATCCGTTTGACACATCTCAAGGGCCGGGGAGGCAGCGTCCAAAAGATCGAGGAGGGAAGGCATGCCGGGGCCGGGTGTACCTCTAACTATAAGCTTAGCACCAGGGCTTGCCTTGCTTTCGATTTTTTCGAGCAAATCCTCTTCGACCACCAGGACGGAGGCCTGTGAGTCCTCGATAAAATAGGTGAGGTTTGAAGCAGTTGCAAGGATGTTTACGGGTATGGGAACGGCCCCTATCTTCATCGCGCCCAAAAATACCGCGACCCAGTAAGGACTGTCGTACATCATCATGAGCACCCGGTCGCCTTTTTTAACCCCGAGCGAAGAAAGGGCGTTACCTGCGCGATTGGTCAGCTCGAAGACGTCCCGGTAAGTGTACTTGCGGTCATAATAATGAATGGCCGTGCGCTCACCCCTGCCCTTCTCGATATGACGATCGAGGTAGAGGCTCACCATGTTGAACTTTTCGGGTAGACGGAACCCTTCTTCCCAGGGTCTCATGCAAATATCTTCAAATGCCATAGAGATAACTCCTCCCCTAGTTGGGATCGATAAAGGTCGGGCGTTAAACGGGCGAAAGCGCCTGGGCCAAAACGTAGGCCGCCTGGAGGGCCGAGGTGGGACAAAGCTCGAAGCACTCCTTGCAGTTCCAGCATTCCTCGGCGGCAAGCTTCGGAATGAAGCTTATCTCGCGCCGCGCGCCCCGGTCGATAAACCCCAGAGCGTTTTTCTTCTTGATTTCGGCGCAGTAGCGAACGCACAGGCCGCAGTGGATGCAAAAGGAGGGCTCTTTTTCAAAGCGGTCCCTGTCGGCCCCGTATTCTTTGGCAAGCTCATCGAGCTGCACGGAATCGGGTGCATGGGCCAGCATCTCCTCGATTAGCACCCTGCGGATTTTGTCTATTGTTTGAGATCTTGTTCGGACCACCAGGTTGGGCTCGACAGGATAGAGGCAGGAAGCCACAATCCTTGTCCTGCCGCCGGTTTCGACCTCGACCATGCAAATCCTGCAGGCCCCGTAGGGCTCCAGTTTTTCGTGGTGGCAAAGCGTCGGGATGAATACCCCGATGCTTTTGGCCGCCTCCAAAACGGTCATCCCCTCAGTGGCCTTGACTTCTTTTGCGTCGATCGTAAAAAGGATTTCACTCATTTTTGTTTACTCTCCCGGGTAATGATCCTGGCTTCTTCAGGGATGGGAGGCGGAACGGGCGCCCCGGAGATCTTGGTCACCGCTCCGAAACGAGACGGGCAGACTTCAAAACAGGTCCCGCACTTGGTGCACTTATCCTGCTCGATCACGTGAATGCGGTTTTTTCCGCCATCGATCGCATTGGAGGGGCACTGCTTCGAGCAAGTCATACAGGCCCGGCACTTGTTCGGATCGATGTAGTAGGCGATAAGCTCCTTGCAGGAAAGCGCCGGGCATTTTTTGTCCCGGATGTGGGCCTCATACTCTTCCCTGAAGTACTTGAGGGTGCTAAGAAAGGGGTTGGGGGCGGTTCTACCCAAAGCGCAGAGGGCGGCGTAGCCGGCCACCTCGGCAAGCTCTTCGAGCCGCTCGATATCGCCCTCTTTCCCCTTGCCTTGGGTGATGTTGGTGAGGATTTTTAGCATCTGCCGAATGCCCTCGCGGCACGGGACGCACTTGCCGCACGACTCGTCGGCCAAAAAGT
Organism: Syntrophobacteraceae bacterium; assembly: GCA_031292215.1. GTDB lineage: Bacteria > Desulfobacterota > Syntrophobacteria > Syntrophobacterales > Syntrophobacteraceae > SbD1. The sequence goes on from JARLHO010000092.1 coordinate 5,708, forward strand.
CGAGAAAATACCTGGCCACATCGACCATGCAGGTATCCTCATCCATAATGATCATGCCGCCCGAGCCCATCATCGAGCCGACCTTGGAGAGCTCGTCAAAGCCCACCTCGAGATCGAGCATACTCTCGGGGATGCACCCGCCCGAGGGACCTCCGGTTTGGACGGCCTTAAACTTTCTGCCCCCCGGAATTCCGCCTCCGACCTTAAAGATTATGTCTCTTAGGGTCGTACCCATGGGGACTTCGACAAGGCCGGTGTTGTTGATTTTTCCAACGAGCGAGAAGATCTTGGTGCCCTTGCTCTTCTCGGTGCCAAACTGGGTGAACCAGTCCGCCCCCCTGGCAATAATTAACGGCACATTGGCCCAGGTTTCCACGTTATTTAAAACGCTTGGCCTGTCCCAGACGCCCTTTATCGCCGTATGGATATACTTTGGCCTGGGCTCGCCCGCCTTGCCTTCAATGGCGGTCATAAGAGCGCTCGATTCGCCGCACACAAATGCCCCCGCCCCCCTGTGGACGGTTACCTTAAAATCAAAGCCCGAGCCGAGGATGTTTTGCCCGAGAAAACCGTACTCGGTTGCCTGCTCGATTGCGATCATAAGGTTTTCGACAGCCAGGGGATATTCCTGGCGCACATAGACAAAGCCTTGGCAGGCGCCAACGGCCCAGCCGCCAATGATTAGCCCTTCGAGCACCGAGTGAGGGTTGCCTTCGAGGACCGACCTGTCCATGTAGGCGCCCGGGTCCCCTTCGTCGGCGTTAACGATCACGTATTTTATGTCCCCCGGGGCGTTACGGGATTCCTCCCATTTCCTGCCCGTGGGAAATCCGCCGCCGCCCCGGCCTCTGAGGTTCGATTTTTTGATTTCCCCGAGCACCTCGACGGCCGTCATGTCGCAAAGGGCCTTGGAGAGGGCGGTGTAGCCGCCAAGGGCCATGTAGTCCTCGATGCTTTTGGGATCGATCCTAACGTTACTGCCTATGACGTGGCGCTGCTGGTTTTTGTAGAAGGGGATCTCGGACTCGCGGGAAGCTTTTTCGCCCGTCGCCCGATCGGCGTAGACCAGCCTTTCGACGATTTCTTTCCCTTTAAGAGTCTTTGAGACGATTTCCGGGACGTCTTCGGGTTTTACCTGAAGATAGCAGATCTCTTCGGGATAGAGGACCACAACCGGGCCTCTTTCGCAAAAGCCGTGGCATCCGGTGCCCTTTGTGCCGATATCTACCGCCAGCCCCTGGTTTTCAATTTCGGCCCGAAAAGCGGCAATGACTTCGGCAGCCCCCGAGGCGATGCAGCCCGAACCTGCGCATATCAGCACGCAGGGTTTGGCTCTATCCGCTTGAGACTCTATTTCCCGCCTTACCGCCTCCAGTTCACCGGGAGAGTTTATCCTTGGCATAATTTTCCCTTACTCGTAGTTTTTCAACACTTCCAACGCCTTGGCCGGCGCCATCCTGCCGTGAGGCTTGCCGTCGATTTCGATAACCGGCCCCAGCGCGCAACAACCCAGGCAGTTGACGGTCTCCAGGCTAAATTTCATGTCCAGATCCGTTTCCCCCGGCTTTATTCCGGTGTGGCCCTCCACGGTGTCCAACACTCGGGAAGCGCCCCGGACATGGCAGGCGGTGCCCATGCAGATATGGATTTCATGGCGACCCTTGGGGACGAGGCTGAAGGCCTTATAAAAGGTGGCTATGTGCTGTATCCGGGTAAGAGGCACATCGAGGGCCTCGGCAACCATCTGGAGCGCTTCCCCGGGAAGCCAGCGGTTTTCGCTCTGGATGTCGAGCAGAATTTGAATGAGCGCGCTGGGCTCACCATGATATTTAGCGACGATTTTGTCTATTTGTTCTTTATCCATAGTTTTTGTCCCGAAGAGTGCTTGTTGGGCTGCGCTGCGCTTAGCCCAACCTACCGGTTCGATCCATGTTCGTGAGTTGAACTTGTTGGGCTGCGCTTTGCTTAGCCCAACCTACAGAGTGGCCGTACCTAGGGGGCGGCCACGTAGCGTTTGCAGTTAACGTCGTATCTTACCAGGCCGTGTTTGGACGAAGTGTTTAGGCGCCTGGAGACTTCCGAGGGGCTAAGGCCCAGGGCCTCGGAGATTTCCGCCGTCGAACGGGGCCCCTGCCGCAGGAGCAGCATGATTTGCCCGATGGCGAGCTTTCCGGCAAGCAGTTCGTCGAAAAGGCCGTTTACCTCGTCGCTTGCAAAAAATCTTTCGATCTCCGCTTCGGTTTTCAAGGTGATCCGGAGCCGTTCGCGCTCAACCAACCTGATGTAGGGGATAAGCGAGGTTATGGCCCGCAGCTTGAGATCGAGGCCGTCTTGGGAGATGCCTTCACCCTTTCCGATGGGGCCAAGCTCTTTAATTTTTTCGACAAAAGAGCTCACATGCTCCGTGTAGAGGCCCGCCTCGGATCCCGAGACAAAGCCGAGCTTCAACCTCTCGGGATTTAGCCCCACGTACTGCATGATCTTTCGGAAAATGGACACCATGCTAAGGGCCTGAAAGTTTCCGTTGGTTATATAGTTACATTCATTTAAGTGGCATGCGCCTATAAACACACCGTCGGCGCCCTTGGAGAAGGCGCGCAACACGAAGGACGGATCCACCCTGCCCGAGCACATGACTCGAACAAGCCTCATTTCGGACGTATATTGTAGTCTGGAAACTCCAGCGAGGTCGGCAGCGCCGTACGCTCACCAGTGGCAGACAAACCCGATCAGTTTGGGCTTAAATTGAAATCCCGAGCTCATAATCACCTCACTCCATCGCCGCATCGATTGCGCTCAAAAGCTCTTCATCGGTAAAGTGCTTGAGCTGTATGGCATTTGTGGGGCACTTCGTGTTGCACACACCGTCCCCCTTGCAAAGGACCGGGTTCACCACCGCCTTTCTGCCAAGCGGCGTATTCTCAAACTCGATAGCGCCGTAGTTGCAAACGGTGATGCACGCCCCGCACGAAACACACATGTTTTTGTCGACCTCGCACACCGACCCCGAGGCGACGACCGTATCGCGGGAAAGAAGCGTAAGCACCCGGCCCGCGGCCCCCAGGGCCTGGCTAACGGATTCTTTCATAAACTTTGGATAGTGCGCCGCGCCGCATAGATACACACCGTCGGTCCCGAAATCGACCGGCTTTAGCTTCACATGGGCTTCCTTGAAAAAGCCGTCCGGGCTAAGGGGCACCTTGAAAAGGGATGCCATCTCAGCGGTAGCAGCCGAAGGAAGGACAGCGGCAGACAGTACGAGAAGGTCCGCGTCAATGGCAAGCATCTGTCCCAGGACCGGATCGGGGGCAGACACCCTCAACACCGGGCGGCCCTCCTCGACAACGGCTTCGACCAGGGGCTTTTGCGAGGGCTCGTAGCGGATAAACTTTATGTCCTTTTCGGAGGCCTCCCGGTAGAAGTCCTCTTTTAGACCGTAGGTCCTCATGTCCCGAAAATAGATATGGATATCGGTTTCCGGGTTTATCTCCCTAAGTTTTAAGGCGTTTTTTATGGCGTGTCCGCAGCAGATGCGCGAGCAGTAGTTTCTGTCCGCCTGACGGCAGCCCACACACTGGATCATCGCAAGGCTTCGGCAGGAGGTAACGGATTTCTCGCCATCGGCTATTTTTTGCTCCAGCTCGACCTGGGTGAGGACTTTGTCGTCTTGCCCGTAGAGGTATTCGGTCGGCGTGTAGAGGTCTGCGCCTATGGCCATAACGGCCGCGCCGTGTTTTATGAGCGCGGGGCCGCGTTTGGACTTAATAGTGGTTTGGAAGTTTCCGACATAGCCCGTGGCATCCGTTATGGCGGCATCGGTATAGACATGGACCGCGGGGTGTTTGTGGACCTTCGAAACGAGGTCTTGCACAACGGCCGCGGGGTCGACTCCTTCCAGGGTATAGCGCACCTTTTTGGCCATCCCGCCCAGCTCACTTGTCTTTTCGATGAGATAGACCTCGTGTCCCTGGTTGGCGATGGAAAGAGCGCAGGTCATCCCGGCGATGCCACCGCCTACGACGAGCGCGGCTTTATTTACCGGCAGATCGTATTCCCGCAGGGGCTCAAGGAGACAGGCGCGGGCAACGGACATCCGGACGATGTCTTTTGCCTTTTCGGTCGCCTTTTCCTTTTCCTTCGAGTGGACCCAGGAGCAGTGTTCCCGAATGTTTGCCATCTCGAAGAAGTATTGGTTTATTCCCGCCTCCCGGACGGTGTCACGGAAAAGGGGCTCAAGGGTCCTGGGGCTGCAGGCGGCGACCACCACGCGGTTAAGGCCCTTTTCTTTCGCCAGATCGGTTATCTGCTGGGCGGAGTTTGTCGCGCACGAAAAGAGCTGTTCCTGCGCGTAGACAACATTTGGCAGGCTAAGAGCATAGTCGACAACCGAAGGGACGTTGACTATCCGTCCGATATTTGCCCCGCAGTGGCACACGAAGACCCCGATCTTGGGGGTCTCCTCGGAAACATCTCTTTCCGTCGGGTATACCCTGGCCTTGGAGAGCCCCCCGCGCCTTTTGCGGAGTAACTCTCCTACGCGCGCCCCGGCGCCGCTTGCGCCGAAAACCGACTCGGGGATATCGACCGGTCCCTGGAAAGCCCCGCTTATAAACACCCCGGCCCGGGTGGTCTCGATGGGATTTACCGGATCGGTTTTGCAAAAGCCGTGAGATTCGAGCTCTATTCCAAACTTTGCCGCGATCCCCTTAAAATCCTTGGGAGGGTTTAGTCCGATGGACAAAACCACCATATCGAATTCTTCTTCCTTTACCCCATCATCGTTTGTCGCATAGCGGATGGTGATATTTTTACTTCCCGGGATCTCTTTTCCAATGGTCACGTAGCTGCGGATAAACCTCACCCCCGGCAGACTCTCGGCTTTATCGTAGTATCTTTCGAAGTCTTTGCCGTAGGCGCGGATGTCGTTGTGGAATATGGTGCATTCCGACTCCGGGCTGTGGTCTTTGGTCAAAATCACCTGCTTTTGCGTATAGGTGCAGCAGACAGCCGAGCAGTAGGTGTTTGCGCCCTCAAGAATCTGGCGAGACCCCACGCACTGAATCCAGGCGATATTTTTGGGGTGCTTATTGTCCGAGGGTCGCAGCACCTCGCCCTGGAAAGGCCCGGTGGAGCTTAGCAGCCGTTCGTAGTCAAGGCTCGTTATAACGTTTGCATACTCTCCGTAGCGGTATTCCGCCCTCACCCTCGGGTCGAAGGGCTCGATGCCCGGGGAAAGAATGATAGCCCCGATGTTTATCTGCTTTTTCCGCGGCCGCTGGTTGAAATCGATCGCGTCGTTTTTGCAAACGGCGGAGCAGATCCGGCATTTTTTCTCCTTCAGGTAGATGCAGCTCTCGTCGATATAGGCGACAAGAGGGATCGCCTGGGGGAAGTAGATATGGATGGCCTTGTTTGTCGATATCTTCTGGTTGAAAACATCCGGGTATGTCACCGGGCAGTTCTCGACGCAGGTAGTACAGCCCGTGCACCTATCTTCCAGGATGTACTTGGGTTTTTTTGTCAACTCGACCGTAAAGTTTCCAGCTTCGCCTTCGACGCTATCGACTACGGTATTGGTCAAAACTACAATATTTGGATGCCGGCCGGCCTCGACCAGTTTTGGAGAAAGAATTCACATCGAGCATTCATTGGTCGGGAATGTCTTGTCGAGCTGGGCCATGTGGCCTCCGATGCTCGGCGATTTCTCGACCAGGTAGACTTTAAAACCCGCAGTGGCAAGATCGAGGGAGGCCTGAATACCGCTTATGCCTCCACCGACGATCATGACGTCTCCGAACTCGCTGCCGCAAAGACCTTTGAGAATCTGTTCTCCGATATTTCCCAGTTCTTTTTTCACTTCTATCCCCTAAATGACTTCAGCAATGATTTCCGTGATGTCCCTGATCTCGATCGCTTCGCCGTCTTCCCGGTTCAGCCTGGAGTCCTCGAAATTGGTGATGCAATACGGACAGGAAGTGGCCAGCACCCGGGCCCCGACCTCTACTGCCTGATCGAGGCGAAGATCTGAAAACCTCTCGCCCTTGGGCGTTTCCATCCAAATCCTGCCGCCTCCGCCACCGCAGCACAGGCTGTCGAGGCGACACTCGGACATCTCGACAAGTTCGAGCCCGGCTTTTTTCAAAACCTCCCGCGGCTCATCGAAAATTCCGTTATGTCTTCCCAGGTAGCAGGGATCGTGATAGGTGACCTTTTTTGCGTACTCGCCACTTACCACAAGCCGTCCCTCTCTCATCAGTTCGAACAAATACTGGGCGATATGGACCACCTCGAAGTTCACCATGAACTCGGGATACTCGTTTTTAAACGTATGGTAGCAGTGGGGCGAGGAGACGAGGACTTTTTTCACCCCGGCGTCGATAAAGTTCTTTATGTTTTCCTTGGCAAGACGTTTAAAGAGTTCCTCATCACCGGTTTTTCGGATGCTTTCCCCGCAGCAGCTCTCTTTTGAACCGAGGATGCCAAAATCCACCCCGGCTTTGTTTAAGATGGCGGCCGTCGCTTTTGCGACCCGTTTCATCCGGGGGTCGTAGCTCAGGTAGCAGCCGGGAAAGTAGAGGATCTCCATGCCCTCGGAAAAACTCGGGACAGACGCGCCTTCGGCCCAGTTCCCTCGTTTGGACCGCTCCTCGTTAAGGGGGTTCCCCTCGCCGACAAGGCTTGCGCCAATCGCGCGAACGGATTTTACAGCACTTGGAAACACCCCGTACTCGGTAGCAATCCGCCTAAGGGCCACCCCGGACTCAATTTGCTTAACGCCCCGGGGGCACCTCTGGGGACATCTTCCGCAGGTGGTGCATCGCCAGATGTCTTCGGTTTCGATGTCGGTTAAACCGAAGGTCGCCTGCCGGACAATTTTACGCATACTAAAATTGCGCACCCTGTTCCACGGGCAGACCGTATCGCATATACCGCACTGGTAACAGTATTTGAAGGCGTCTCCGCCGTTCGCCTTTATTACCTCGATAATTTCCTTTTCAGGGGTTACAGTCTCCATACGTCTTTCCTGGTCCTTTTCTTCGGGCTTACTAGTTTAGCCCTTCATCGACATCGGGGCCGAGGCGTCCGTTGCGTCCGCCAAGCCATGCCTGTTTAGCCATGTCGCAAGTCCCGTTTCCATCTGCTCGCCTTCTTGCCGGAATTGCTCTTAGAAAAAATTCATTGTGCTAAAAAGGTGAGGTCGCCACCCCCCCTGCAAACAGATACCGGCCTCGTAGCGCAGAGAGCAAAAAAACAGGAACTAACTACATTGTAGCTATTATATAGTTACAACAGCCAGGGTCAAGAAAAAATGCGCGTTGGTCCCGGTTACGAAAAGTTTTCTTGCAAGAAGACGGGAAGACGGGAAGGAGCGAAGAGGCGAAGAGGCGAAGAGGCGAAGAGGCGAAGGCAGTCAGCGGGCTGAAGGGGGTGGGCTTCCGGCGGGCACGAAATATAGCCTACCGGAAGCCCAGGCGCCGCTTAGTCTTTGTTGGCTTTTTTGATACCCAGGGCATCGGTTGCGAGAATCATTTTCATGATGTTGGTCGCACCCTCGAGTATCTTGTAGACCTTGCCGTCACGAAGGATTCTGGCCATGGGGTATTCGTTTGAGTATCCGTAGGCGCTAAGGACGTCGAGGCCAAGGTTTGGAACTTCGTCCGCGGCCCTTGAGGCATAGAACTTGGCAAGGCAGGTCTCGCGCATATTGTTTACCATGCCGCGGTCTTTCTGGATGGCGCATCTCCAGGTAAGGGCACGTGCGGCCTCGGTTTCGGCAACCATCCGGGCGATGGTTTCCTGCACCATCTGGTATTCGGCGATGGGACGGCCGAACTGGCGGCGCTCGTTGGCGTATTTGATGGATTCGTCAAGGGCGGCCTGGCAGGTTCCAACGGCGCCGGCGGCAGCCGAAAGGCGCGTGCTGATGAGTTCCTTCATGAGGTATTGGAAGCCCTTGCCTTCTTCTCCAAGGCGATAGGAGGCGGGAACCCTCACGTCTTCCATGATTACTTCACCGGTCGGGCAGGCCCAGATCCCGAGCTTATCCTTGATCGCGACGGTGGATACGCCGGGCAGATCCATATCCATTACGAAAACGCTCATGCCCTTGTGTTTTGCGGCCTTGTCGGTCATGGCGAAAACGACGCACACATCGGCGACCGGGGACCATGTGATCCACATTTTGCGCCCGTTAAGGATGTAATGGTCACCGTCTCTTACAGCGGTTGAGGACATGGAGGCCGTATCCGAACCGGTGTCGGGTTCGGTGATTCCAAAGCAGCCGATCTTTTTGGCCGATACGAGGTCGGGAATATACTTTCTTTTGAGCTCCTCGCTACCCCATTTGAGAATGGACATGGAGGTGCCCATGGTCTGCATGTTGAAGCCAACGCGCAAAGACCCGGAGACTCTTCCGATCTCTTCGGTAACGATCGCGTGGGCGAGGTAACCCATGCCGTTTCCGCCGTATTCTTCGGGGACCGGGCAGCCGAAAAGGCCGAGTTCCGCCATCTTGTCGACCAGGTCGCGCTGCCACCTGTGGTTTTTTTCATCCTCATCGACGTGCGGGGCGATTTCCTTGTCGGCGAATTTGCGAACGGTGTCGCGCAAAATAATGAGATCTTCGGACAATTCCACATCGTATCTATCACTGCTCATGGTAGTTGGCTCCTTGAAGGTTTTCCGTACGATATCCACCGGGACGGCGTCGCCCCCCCGGAACTTTTCTCAGCCGCGCCCGGCGGCAGGGGCGGAGCGGCGGCGTATATAGCGCGCAATATATGTGGTATCGGGGGCCAATCGCCGCCAAAGACGACCTTACCCGAGGTTACGCCCGGGATCGGGAAAAGACTCGATGGCGGCAGGCCCGATATTTCCCTGTACACGTTCTCATGCAGTCTCGACAGTCCGAGTCCCCCCGGAAACCCTCCTCGACCACCACCTACTGTTTGCGTTCGCGGGCAGACTAAGCTCTATTAAAAACGTAAGTCAACTGGCCGTTTGCGGTCCGCGACACAGCGGCCTTAAGGGTCATTCCGACCGCCAGGTCATCCCGGGGCACGGACCCGTCGATACGCCCGAAGACCTTGTAGGCGCCGTAGTCGACCAAAGCGATCGTGTAGGGGACTTCATCGGTAAAGCCTGTGGGCGCGTACTGCAGGGTCGAATAGCTAACAAGCTTACCAGCCCCGGTGACTTCAAACCATTCCATTTCCGCGGTAAGGCAATCGTGACACTGAGCGCGGGGGGGAAAGAAGTTTTTCCCGCACTTAACGCACCGGGCGCCCATCAGTTTACCGTTTTGCAGATGGCCGATAAAATCGTTTACCCGGGTTACGGAGGCAAAGCTCACCGTCCCGAATTCAGAGAATCTGGTGTCCAATTCACTTTTTGCCATGCTCGTGCTCCATAGGGAGGCCGAAAGTCGGGGAAAATTTTGACTCCCCCACTTTCGGCTCCCTGATATCCGTTCCGGTTAGTCGACGCCAAAAATTGTTACGTTACCGTAGAGCCCCACGCCGCCGATATTGTGAACGAGCCCGAAGACGGGGTCTTTCACCTGAATATCTCCGGCCTCTCCGCGGAGCTGCATGACGATGGTGCGAATCTGCGAGCCGCCGGTAGCCCCGATGGGATGTCCCTTGGACAGGAGGCCTCCGTCGACGTTAACCGGAATGCGCCCTTCCTTGTAGGTCTCCTTGGACCGGATGAGGTCTTTGCCCTCGCCGGGCTTGGCAAATCCGAGGTTTTCGTATGCCATCATCTCAGCGATCGTAAAGCAGTCGTGGACTTCGGCAACGTTGATATCGGCAGCCGTAATGCCGGCCATCTTGTAGGCCTGCCTGGCGGCCTCCTCGGCTGCCGCAAGGCCGAAGAGCCTGTCTCGGCCGGCCATGTTTACCGGGGCCGAAGCGGCGCCGACTCCCTTTATCCAGACGGGCTTTCTGGAAAAAGAGCGCGCCTTTTCCTCGGAGCAAACGATCACGCAGGAACTGCCATCGGCGTTGGCACAGCAGTCGCCGCCGCGAAGAGGCGTGGCAACAGGGGCGCCGAGGAAGCTCGAAGGATCCATGATCTGCTCGAGCAAAACGGGTTTTCGATAGACGGCAAGCGGGTTTAGCTGTCCATAGGTTGCGGCCTTGACGCGAATGAGCGCCAAATCTTCCGGGGTCGTCCCAAACTTTGCCATGTGCGCTCGGGCGTGCATGGCGTAATAGGCGGGCATCATGGTCCCGAATGGGGACTCCCACTGAATGTCCGCGCCCCGGCCCATGCGCTCCTGCGACTCGACCGAGGTAAGCTGCGACATGATCTGGAAGCCTACGACCAGCACGACGTCGTGGAGACCCGAGGCCACGAGAGAGTAGGCGAGCCTTAAGCCCGTGCTGCTAGACGAGCACAGCGTCTCGGCATAGAAGGTGGGCTGGGGATTTAGCCCCAGGTACTCGGCGATGACTCCTGCCGGAGACCTTTGCTTATCGTATTCCGGCGCCGAACAGACAACGGTTGCGTCGATATCGGTTCCGACAATCCCGGCATCCTTCATCGCTTCGCTATAGCTATCAAACACCAACTCACGGATCGACCCCGGATAGGTGCGCACAAAGGTGCTTTGCCCGACGCCGATTACTCCAACTTTTCCACTCATAATAACCCTCCAGGAGCTCTTCCCCGGGAACTCTTATTCCTTAGGTTTGCCAAGCACTTCGGCAAACATGTCATAGTCCCAGGTCTTGCACTCCGCAATATTTTGGCGAAACTTGATGAAATCAGCCACATCGGTCCCGGTTATCTTCTTCGTATTGAAGGCGCCGAACCCAAGGAACGCTTCCCCGCCCATGTTGGCGGCAAGCCAGTGGCGGTGCTCGTTTTTGGTGGTATCCCAGAAGAACTTTTTCTTTTGCCTGATGCCGTCGATAGATTTAATAAGGCATCCCGGGAAAAGGTTTGCAAACTTCCACACTACCGACTGGACTTCTTTGTCGAGCAGTTCGAAGTCGGAGTTGGCCTGGTGTTTTTTAAGCAGTTCCCGGCCTTCGGCCAAATCCTTTCCGGTTTTGGACTCGCCGTAGACGATCTCGCCGTCATCGACCCATTTGTCCCAGACAACCGTCGGGTTTCTCATCCACTTGCCGTCCACCTTGAGAACGGGAACGACTTTGGAGACAAGGTTTTTGGCCTTCATCTTATAGGCGGACCACATCTCGCAGGACACGCAGTTCCACATGGCGTCTTCGGCCGAAAGGTACCAGGGCAGAAAGTCCGAGGAACCGCCAACAGGGGCGGAACCGTGGCGGGGGCCGGCCTGGCCGTAGATGGCAAGATCTGAGGAAATAGCGATATCGCACGCCATCCCGATTTCCTGTCCGCCGGCGACCCGCATGCCGTTTACGCGGCAGACCACCGGTTTTTTGCACATGAGGATCGAGTCTACCATGTGGTTGAACAGCTCCATGTACTGGCCGTATTCGTCACATCTCATGGAGTAATATTCGCTGTATTCCCGGGTGTTTCCGCCGGTGCAAAAAGCGTAGGGGCCGGTGCCGGTAAAGACGACGCAAATGACGCTCCTGTCCAGAGAGGCATTTTCGAAGCCGGCTATAACGCCTTTTACCATTTCCGTGGTGTAGGAATTGTACTGGGCAGGGTTATTTAGCCGAATCCATGCCGTGTACAGACCTTCGACCACCTTTCCCGAGAGGTCCGTAAGAGGTTTTTTCTCGTATACCACGCAAGGGGCTTCCGTCCCCCAGTGAATATCCGAGTGCAGAAGGTGGTCTTTGTGTTCCTGATCCCTTGGCATCCATTCAAGTGCCATCGATATATCTCCTTATAGCATCGCGCCCTGGAGGCGGGGCGGTGAAAAGTGGCAATGGCCGCCCGGCCATTGGCTGCAATGTTATGAAAGGTGGTTGTTGGGCTGCGCTTCGCTTAGCCCAACCTACGGGTTGGCCCAACCTCAATCCCGCCGATAACTTCTAGAAATCGGGAACCAGAACGATCCGCCGGTCGGGGGGCGTATGGTGGGCGTCCTCGAAAGCCTCCCGTATCTGGCTCATCGGCCGGGTCTGAACGAAGGGGCCAACCGAAATCTTGCCGGTTACAACCATTTCGAGCACCTGAGGATAATACTCGGGCAAACATCCCCAGGTCCCGATGATCTCGGCGTCAAAGGCCATGAGGCGGCTCAGCATGTATTCGGTTTTCCCCATGCCAAAGCCGATGATGATCAGTTTGCCGGTAAAGCTTAAGAGAGTTAGCGCGGTTTCCTGGCCGGGCTTGCTCCCGGTCGCCTCGAAAATCTTCCACCCGTAGCCGGGAAGCCCCTGCTGCTCGCGGATTTTCTTTACTTCCGCAGATACCTCGGCCGGACCCTTTCCGCTCGCATTTATCACGAAGTCGGCCCCGTACTTTAGCATCTTCCGGAGGCGTTCCTCGACGATGTCAACGGCGATAACCGTTCCCGCCCCGAGCCCTTTGGCCGTTTGAACCATGTACTGTCCGACGCCTCCGACCCCGATAACGATGACGTTATCGCCCACTTCAAGGCCCGCACGCTTTGCGGCCTGAAAGGGAGTGGTGACCGCGTCGGCCACAACCGAGAGTTCTTCGAGCGGAATACTTCCCCGTTTTTTAATTTCGCAAAGATCCAGGGAGGGAACGGGAATATGGCTTGCAAAACCGCCGTAGACACCCGTGCTGTTTCCGGGCATTTTCTGATTGAGGCACCTGTTGCCGCGCCGGGTCTTGCACAGCTCGCACTGCCGGCAGGGCATGACCGCGGGGACAAGGACTTCTTTTCCCACCCATTTTTTATCGCCTGCCACAACGGTCCCGGAAATCTCGTGCCCCAGGATCAGGGGGGGCTTGCAAACCGTTGGCACTCCGTCGTAGAAGTAGCCAAGATCGGTGTGGCACACTCCACAGCCTGCAACCTTTACGAGAACTTCGCCCTCTTTTAGCTCGGGAACCGGAATCTCCACCAGTTCGAGCCTCCCGGGGATCTTTTCTCCAGTCTCCTTGTTCTTGGCGGTCGGTTGGACCATCTGCCAAGCCTTGATCTTATCGGGCACTGTTGACATTTTTCTCCTTCCTGAAAAGCTCTGCGGCACGGGCCGCCGCGGCGAGCGTACAAGATATGGATTGAACATCCCTAAATAGTGAGCAGTAAACAGTGATTAGTGAATGGAAGGGGCGCTGTAAACCATTCACTAGTCACTATTTACCAGTCACCAGCCTGGGAGGCGCGAAGCTGCCTCACGGTAAGCAGCTACAATCCGGCTACAAAATAGCTTGTGAAAAAAATAGTGTCAATAAATTTTTGCCCCCCTTTGCGCTGGGGAAGGGGTGGTCTTCGCCTGCTCAAGATGATAAAAAGGTCATTCATCATAGTGAACTACCCCCAGGATTCCCCAAAAAACCGCGGGCGCGGTGCGGGGCAAGGAAAAGTTTACCATACCTTTGCTTGAGGAGAAATGGAATGGTCCTGCCCGGATTTGAATTCGACGAGGCGGCAACCGTTGCGCAAGGGTGTCTTATTTTGTCCGAATTCGGGGCAAGGGCCAAGGTGATAGCGGGGGGGACCGATGTAGCGGTTGCGATGAAAAAGAAGCTGCTCGCCCCCGAGCGGCTGGTATCCATAGCGAGGATCCCCGAGCTCAAAAGAATCGATTCCTCCCCTGGGATGTTACGACTTGGTCCCTGCGTAACGATTGGAAAGATCGGTGCATCGGGGGAAATCGACAAAAGATGGGGGGCGATTTGCGCGGGGGCAAGGGCGCTTGGGACCCCATCGGTTAGAAACCGCGCAACGGTTGGCGGAAATCTCGGGAGTGCTAGGCCTGCCGCGGACATGGCGCCTTCGCTTATGGCCTATGGCGCACGGGTCATTCTCACCAGCAAAGCGGGAGAGCGGGTGGTGTCTTTAGAAAATTTTTTCCATGGGCCGGGACTAAGTGAAATGGCCTCCGACGAGATCCTGACGCAAATCGAGGTGGACGCGCCTCCCCCGTTTGCCGGGGCAAGCTATGGGAGCCTTTCCGTTCGATCGCGTGACTGCAACATCGTAAATGTGGCCTCTTTTCTGATGTTGGAAGGCCCGGGCGGGCAGATAAAGGGGGCAAGGATCGTTTTGGGGTGTGTCGGCCCGACGCCGCGAAGGGCGCTTGGGGCCGAAAGGGCCCTTATCGGCGAAAAGGGTGGGGAGGCTTTGTTTACAAGGGCCGCCCAAGCCGCGATGGTTGATTGCGCGCCCATAGACGACTTCCGGGGATCGGCCGGCTACAGGAAAGAGATGGTGGGGGTGCTTGCGCAAAGGAGCCTTTGCGCGGCGTTTCAAGAGGCGCTAAAGAGCTGATCGGGCGTTCGGGTTTATCCCGGGGATAAGAGGGTTTATGGCGGCAAAACTCATTCACCTTGTTATAAACGATAGGGAATATGACATCGCGGTGCAGCCAAACGAGACTTTGGTAGACATGCTGCGCGACCGGTTTGGCCTTACCGGGACCAAAAAGGGGTGCGGCCTGGGAGACTGCGGCTCGTGCACGGTGATTATGGACGGAGAAACCGTTAATTCGTGCCTTGTGCTTGCGGTGCAGGCCAGCGGGCGCCGCATCACAACCATCGAGGGTCTGGAAACCGGGGAGGGGCTCCATCCGGTTCAAAGAGCTTTTATCGAACATGGGGCGATCCAGTGCGGGTTTTGTTCTCCGGGGATGATACTTTGCGCCAAAAACCTGCTAGACAAAAATCCCGAGCCGACCGAAGGGGAAATCCGGGGGGCAATATCTGGAAATCTTTGCCGGTGCACCGGCTACCAGAAGATCGTTGAAGCCGTGCAAGCGGTTGCGGGACGGGGAGACATTTAAGTGGGCGGCTTTGAGGTTGTAAACTCGAGGGCCATAAGAGTCGATGCGCCGGCAAAGGCTACGGGGCGAGCCCAATACGTAGACGACATGAAGATTTCGGGAATGCTCCACGGGGCCATGCTGCAAAGTCCTCTTTCGCACGCGCGGATAATGGAGATCGATGTTTCGGCCGCAGCGCGCCTTCCGGGCGTAAAGGCGATCGTTTCAGCGCGGGAGGCGGGTCTTGTAGCGTTTGGCGTAAGCCCGGCTCGCTATGACGAAACTCTTTTTTGCCACGACAAGGTAAGGCACCACGGAGACAATGTGGCAGCGGTAGCCGCTGTGGACATGGAAACGGCCATGCACGCTCTTTCTCTTATAAAAGTGGAATACGAGGAGCTTCCAGCGCTTCTAACGATCGAGGAGGCCATGGCCGAGGGCGCCCCTCTTATCCACGAAGGGTTTCCTCGAAATATCGGCGCAGAGGTTCACCAGGAATTTGGAAATGTCAAAGAGGCCTTTAAGGAATGCGACCTCATAAAGACCACGACTTTTGTCAACAAGCGCCAGGACGCCGCCTTTCTAGAACCCCAGGGATGCATCGCCGACTTCGATATTTTCGGAAACCTGACGCTTTATACTTCGACCCAGTCGGTCCACTACGTCCAGAGGACGGCGGCCATGGTCCTGAGGTTGCCCCTAGGGAAAGTGCGGGTCGTAAAGCCCTGTGTGGGAGGGGGATTTGGACCCAAGGCGGCAGCCAATCACCTGGAGCTTGCAGCAAGCCTTCTTTCGATGAAGACCACAAAGCCGGTCAAGATGACCTTCGATAGAGAACAGGTCTTCCTGCACGGCCGCTCGCGCCATCAATTTTTCCATAAATTCACCACCGGGGTAAAAAAAGACGGCTCGATTTTGGCACTGGACCATGAGTGCTATGTAAACGGGGGGGCCTACTCAAGCTTTGGGATGGCCACGGTCTACTATGCCGGGGCGCTGCTCGGGGGCCCCTACAGACTGGCCAACATGAGATATGAGGGCTACCGCGTCTACACAAACCTTCCGGCGTGCGGGGCGCAGCGGGGGCACGGGGGAGTGGCCGCGCGCGCCGGCTTTGAACAGCAACTGGACATGATAGCCGTTGAACTGGGGATGGATCCTTTCGAATTTCGAAAGAAAAACGCTCTGGCAGCAGGAGATGCGACCTGCAACGGCATGGACATCGGAAGCTTCGCCATGGGGGAGTGTCTGGAAGCGGTAAAGAACACCTCAGGGTGGAGCGGGAAGAAGGGCAAACTCCCCCGGGGCAAGGGTATCGGCATGGCCTGCGGCTTTTTCCCCACGGGGGCGGGTTATCCGGTGTACCCCTCAGAGACCTGCCAGGCCACGGTGCTGGTAAAACTTTCCGAGGACGGTGGGGCGGCGCTGGTATTTTCGGCCTCGGCGGAAATCGGGCAGGGCTCGGACACCGCCCTTGCCATGATTGTGGCCGAGGCGCTGGGGATCCCGCTGGAGATGGTGAGAGTTCGGTCGGGGGATACCGATTTCGGGGTAGACCTTGGAGCGTATGCCAGCCGGCAGACCCTTATGAGCGGCCAGGCGGCAAAAGAGGCGGCAGAAGAGGCAAAGCGCCAGGTTTTGGAAGTTCTGGGCGAGCAGTTGGGCGTAGCCGTAGAGGAGATGGATATCAAAAACGGCGTAGTGGAATTTAAGAGGGATAAACCGGATCCGGGGCCGCTTAGGACCCGCTATATCAAGGAACACCGAGGGTTTAGGGACAATCCGGCAAAAGAGGACACGTTGTCTTTCCGGGAAGCTTCCCGGATTGCTTTTTTAAGCCGCGGGACAATTGTAGGCAAGGGGTGGTACAAGCCTCCCGGGCCTTCGGGGGGATTTACGATTGCAACGGCCATCGGCTCTCCCGCCTACGGCTGTTCGGCCCAGGTGGTGGAGCTTTCGGTCGATGAACAGACCGGCAAGATCACAATCGAGCGGGTAAGCGATGCCCACGATTGCGGACTGGCCATAAACCGCACCTCGGTTGAAGCTCAGATGCAGGGCTCGGTTTCCATGGGGCTTGGCGAGGCGCTGTTTGAAGAGGTAAAATTCGATTGCCGGGGCCGGCTCATCAACGCAGACCTTGCCGAGTACAAAATTCCCACCTCCCTGGACATGCCCGAGGTGAAATCGGTTATTGTCGAAAGCAGGGAACCAAACGGCCCCTACGGGGCAAAAGAAGTGGGAGAGGGGGCGATAATGGCCACCATTCCGGCTATCCTGAACGCAGTGTTCGATGCGACGGGAGTGAGGATCTTCGAACTTCCGCTGACACCCGAGAGGGTTTACCAGGCGCTAAAGGAAGATAGGGGGAAAGTATGAAAATCATAGAAAGCGGCTCCGAATTGGAAGTTCCATCCGGCTGCACGGTTGAAAAACTCCTGGCCATCCTTGGGGAGGACGGGCGGCACGACATGATAGTCGAGATAAACCACGTATTCGTGCATGCAAAAGATTACTCCTGCGCCCAGATCCGGGAAGGGGACCAAATCGAGCTGATACACCTGGCTTTCGGCGGCTAGGGGCTCGATTAATGGATAAACGATCGACGGTGAACGAGATAGGGCATAAAAACAGGCAAAAAAACGGGAGTCTTCATTACGAATTCGGCTAAGGCACATTGTGTTTCAAATTGATTTCTCTTATGAGCTTCTCCAGCTCATTTAATTTTCTTGTCCAAAATATGCCGGACTTTTTCAGCCATCGCCGCGTTGGAAAAAGGTTTCTGGAGGAAATGGACCCCCTCCTCCAGCACGCCATGATGGGCGATTACATTGGCGGTATAGCCGGACATGAACAGGGATTCGAGTCCGGGCCTTAAGGCGTTCAGGTTTGCATAGAGTTCTTTGGCGTTCATCTCGGGCATGACAACATCGCTCATAAGAAGATCGATTTGGCCGGGGTGGGCTTTGGCCAAACGGATGGCCTCGCCAGGCGTCCCCGCCTGCAACACCGTATACCCCTGACGTTCCAGCATCTTGGTCGCCATTTTGAGTATGGCCGGTTCATCCTCCACCAGAAGGATCGTCTCGTCTCCGCGGCGTATCGTTGGTTTCGTAGCGCCTGCTTTGGATGTCTGCTCGGCCTTGGCGGCATGCCTGGGCAAATAAATCTTAAAGGTTGTCCCTTGGGACGGTTCGCTATAGACATTTACGAAGCCGCTATTTTGCCTGACAATGCCATAGACCGTCGCCAGACCAAGCCCGGTACCTTCGCCCACCCCCTTGGTGGTAAAAAAAGGCTCGAAAAGTCTGCCCCGTGTTTCTTCATCCATGCCGCAACCGTTGTCGCTAACGGCGAGCAGCACGTACTCACCGGCGACTGTCCCCGCATGATCGGCGCAGTAGGCCCGGTCGAAGACGATGTTTTCCGTTTCGATGGTTATCTTCCCATTGCCATCGATGGCGTCCCGGGCGTTCACGCACAAATTGGCGAGGATCTGGTCGATCTGTGTGGGGTCCACCTTGACAGGCCACAAGTTATTGTCGGGCAGCCAGGCAAGATCCATATCCTCTCCGATAAGGCGGCGGAGCATTTTGAGCATTCCTTCCACGGTCTCGTTTAGATCGAGTATTTTCGGGGCCACGGTCTGCTTGCGGGCAAAGGCCAGGAGTTGTCGGGTGAGATCCGCGGAGCGCTCCGCGGCTTTTTGGATTTCCTGCAGGTCGGCATGGAGCGGTTGGGTGGAATCGACCTGCTCCATGGCCATTTCCACATGGCCGAGGATAACGCCCAACATATTATTGAAATCATGGGCCACCCCACCGGCCAGCCTTCCCACCGACTCCATCTTCCGAGCCTGGCTCAACTGCGCCTGCAACTTTTCCCGCGTCTCCTCCGCACTTTTTCGCTCGGTGATGTCCCAGTCAATGCCGTAGACCCTCAAAGGTCTGCCCGCCATGTCACGGATCAGTCTGCCGCGGGAGTTGATGTAATGGAGGCTCCCATCGGGCCAGATCACGCGGTACTCCACTTCGTAGAAAGCACCATGAGATAGGGTTCGGGCCATGGCCGCAGTCAGTGGTTCCCGATCGTCGGGATGCACCCTGCGGAAAAATTCCTCGGCCGCTCCGGTAAAGGTAGCCGGATCGATCCCGAGCAAAAGACAGACCCGGTCGTCGAAGCAGCGCACATCCTCTGCGATTTCCCGGGACCAGACACCCATGTGGGCCGAACTTAAAGCAATATCGAGTCTTTCCTCACTTTCCCGCAGCTTCTCCTCCACCTGTTCGCGCGCGGTGATGTCTATGTTTAAACCGATCATCCGCAGAGGTTTCCCATCCCCATCGCGAAGCACGTGACCGTCGGCCTTAATATGGACAACCGTCCCGTCGGGGCGCAGGACGCGAAATTTCGTGTCAAGATGTCGCTGCCCATTTATGGCCGCCCGGAATTCCTCGATCGCCCGCAGGGAGTCATCGGGGTGGAGCGCCTGCTCCCAGGCTTGAATCGCTCCGGGGAAATTCTCGCGCGTTAGCCCGTAGAGTTCAAACATTTGGTCATCCCAGACCATGTCGTTTTCCTGGAGGTTCCAATCCCAAACCCCGGCCTTTGCGGAGGCCGTGGCAAGATTAAGACGACTGGTAATTTCACGCAGCTCTCGTTCAGCCCTTTTTCGCTCGGTGATGTCCCGGATATTACACTGGATGACTTTGGCGCGGTCCACCAGGTAGACGTTGCTCACAAACTCCACGTCGATGCGGCGCCCGTCAAAGGTTTGCAACGGCAAGTCTTCGTAGCGGATGTATTCGCTATCCTGGAGGATCTTGAAGGCTTCCCGGGACTCGGCAGTGTCTTTGAATACACCTATCTCCCAGATGTGCTTGCCGAACAATTCGTCGTAGGAATAACCGAGTAACCGCAACAGGAAAGGATTGACGTCGACCACCCTGCCCGTATCGGCATCGAGAATCAAAATCCCGTCCTTGGCCGATTCAAAGAGCCGCCGGTAGCGCTTTTCGGAATTTTGCAGCGCCTCTTCCACCAGTCTTTTCTCGGTGATATTTTGAAAAACACAGTGGGTCTGCTTGAAGCGGCCTTGGGAGTCTACTCCGATTTTCCCGTTAAAAGACACCAGCATCTTCGATCCGTCTTTTTTGACCATCTCGAACTCGACGCCCAGGATTTCACCGACAGCCTTGAACCTCGGGAAATTTTCCCTGAAGTGATCGGCCCAGTCCGGGGGCAGGAAATCGGCGAAGTTTCTTCCGATAACCTCTTCTTCGGTGTAGCCTAAAGCCTCAAGCCAGGCCGGGTTGACAGCGACAAAGTCTCCGTTTTGATCCAAAGATTGGTAGGCCAGGGGGGCTCGATCGTAGAGGAGCTTGAACTTTTGTTCGCTTTCCATTAGAGCGGTTTCGGCCTTAATGGATGCTCCCATTCTCCCTTCCAAATCGGCGACCTGTTGACGCAATGTCGCTAGTTCGTCCTCAAGGTCCTGGATATTTCGGTGTTTACCTTCCACTGCGCGTCCCCCACCCTGAAAGCCTGCCGCAACGAAGTTGCGTCCATGATTGATCCGAAATCGGCGTTAGGTTCATGGTTTAATCCGATGGGTTGCGCTTTGCTCCACCCATCCTACGGCTCACTTGGGCGAAAAACGACGCATTTTGAACGTAACTTGGCACCAACACATTTGGACTTTGGCAACAAGCACCGGATGTTTTATTCTACAACTTCTCCACAAATTTAGCAAAAACACTATTCAGCCACACTTTTGGGCCTCTGGGACATCCCCCACCGAATGAAATTGGAGGAATGAAGCCAGACCGGATGGGCCCATGTAGCGTTCCAGAGTATGGGGGTCGGTGCGCGCCAGATCGACTAGCACCAGCGCATCGATTGACTTGGAAAATGCCGGGTCCACGCCGAACCCGAGGAATTGTCCTCCAAGTTTCACATAATGTTTGAGCAGTATGGGGATCCCCTTGGAGTCGGTTTCGATATCGGAGATCACCTCCGAGAATTCGTTAATGTCACACAGCGTGGAATAAGCCGGCGCGAGGTCTTTTTTACCCCCGGGCCAGCGTCTTGCGATCGGTTGCCTTGGGCGAACGAACCTTGCGAGGTCGGATCTCGTGTAGCCTGCCCGCAGGAATCTAACGATCAGCCGGCGAGAAATGCCCAGGTAATCGTTACTAATGCTTACGGCCCCGAACAGGAAACGATACCGGGGATTTTTTGCCACAAAGCTCCCGATCCCAGACCAGAGGAGCAAAAGGGGCTGATAGGTCTTCTGATACTCCGGACGCACAAAGGATCTGCCGACCTCAAGGCAGAGGCCGATACTGGTGAAAAGTTCGCTCTGATACTCGAAAAGCGTGTTCGTATACAGGCCCTTCACACCGTAGGCTTCCAAAATGGCGTCTGCCGGGCCAAGTCTGTAGCCTCCGACAATTTCCCGGCCCTGCCGGTCCCACAAAATTATGTGTCGATAGTACGAATCGAAACGGTCGATATCCAGAGAGCGCCCTGTGCCTTCCCCGGCTCCCCGGAAGGCGATTTCGCGAAGGCGTCCGATTTCATGGATGGTGTTGGGCGCTTGGGGGGCGCTCAGGCAAAAGACCTCGAAGTTTTTCGTAGACACCAGCCGCTGCTGCGGGGGCAAGCCCTCAATTTCCCCCATAACCGTGCCCGCGGCCTTAGCCCCGGCTACCGGTTGTCTTTTCAAAGCAGGTGCTGAGGCGGGCGCAAAAGAAATCAGCCGCTTTTCGCCTTTTCGGTTCTTGAGATTATAAGTGCGAAGGCGCAGGTACTCCATCATGGCCAAATCCCCAAGGCCTGCGAGCTTTTTAGGGGAAACCGGTTTTCCGATGTACACCCGGATCATTCGAGGGTGGTTTCTTAGATTTTCTCTTGGCAGGAGCATACTGCGCAGCAGGGGGTGAATCAAACCGAGCGCGCAGAAAAGGAGGCTATTGCGGCCTTCGAAGTACACGGGGAGAACGGAGGCCTCCGTCTTTCGAATAATCCTTGCCACACCGGGGCTCCACTGCGAGTCGATCACCCCGGATCTCAAGTCATGAACGCAGGAAACCTCTCCGGCCGGAAAAATACCCAGAGCATGGCCGCTTCGCACCCAATCGACAGCCTTTAGCAGGGGCTTAATGTTCTGGCTCGTCGCGCCCCTTGTCCGATAAGGATCGACGTAGAAGAGCTCCTCATTTAGTTCGCCGATGGCAAGGGCTGCGAGCAAAAAATTCGCCATTATCCTGGCGTCTCCGCGCGCCGTCCCAAGGAGAGAGCTCAGCACCAGCCCCTCCACGGCTCCAAAGGGATGGTTGGCGACAGCGATCAGGGGGCCGGAGCGAGGTATCCTGGCCCGATCGGATGGGGAGAGTTCAAAACCGACATCGAGCGCTCTTAGCACCCGGTCGGAAATCGCCATGGTTTTTGGAAGCGAGTCGAGTTTTTCATGGAGTCCATCCATGCGCTTAACGGGCAGTATATATTTGACAAATAGTGCCCTTAACAGGTTGGCCCGGATTGATTGGCGCTTTAGACCTCTTCGGCTGAAAAGACTTTCGACAGCGTTGCCCACCAACTCATTCATAGAAAGCAGCTCCCTTCATCTACAGGTTTCGGATAGGATTGTATGGGTATTTGTCCACGATGGGCGGCGGCGAAAAGTATAGGAAGGTTTAATGACGACAATGTGGGGCTGAAGTTAAGAATAGGTTACGGTAAATGGGTTTGGGGATTCACAACGTTTCTCCCTTCCCGGTGGTCCGATAAGGGAGGCAAGGGGCATCATCCGGCCCCCCCTGCCGGCGCCCTTTGTCGGCACCGCGAAGGGGTTCCCGCAAGGGCATTCGATGTCATCCAGCTATCTCAGTCTCCATGATCGCCAAAGTCTTCGGGACGAAAAATCGTCGGAGTTTTATCCGTGCTATGCGAAAAGACTTGAAATCCCCCCCCCCTTTGAAACTGACAATTACCCACACATGCGCCCACCTATCTCCTTTTGCAAAGTTGCAAATAAGGGGGGCGAGCGAGCCTAGCCGGTCCATGCGCGTCATTGCAAGCGGCTGGAGAGTAAATCCCCCCAACCCCCCTTTGCAAAAAAGGGGGGCGATCGGGCCAAGCCCCTTTCCCGGGAGTCTCCGCTAAGGGGTAAGCGGGCGTATGTGTAGGTAATTGTAAGCTTAGAAAATAAGGGGGGCGATCGGGCCAAGCCCCCTTCGGCGATTGAGTACTGTGGAGGCTGTCCGGCGTTCTATCAACGACTCCGGTGATCTTGAATAGTATTGGAAGGCGTGTTTTTGGCAGACCCGGCTCGGCAGAAAAAACACTGAACCAGCCAAAGCATAGTCGATAAGCACTATTTCGAAGCCTGAAATTCCTGTCTAGTTGACGAAACCATCGCTATCGAAGAGGCCGGAATCAAAAACAAGGGTGGGTGACCCTCCCCGCAAGGTATCGGCGCGGTTTTTACGGCTAGTAATGGTATCGGCAACTCAGGACGATAATATCTTCGCCTTCAACCTTGTACACGAGACGGTGCTCCTGGCTTATTCTTCTGGACCAGTAGCCGGTAAGCTGGAATCTGAGCTTTTCCGGCTTACCGATTCCCTCTTCAGGATCTCGAATGACGTCTTTTAGCAATCTGCGAATACGGAGCGCCATATGTTTGTCATTGTCCAGAAACCACTCAAAATCCGTCCATGCGGCTTCGGTAAACCGGATATTCATAGTTCCTCGGGAGGGAAAGGAACTGTCATGTTTTCTCTTACCTGCTGTAAGGCCTCTTCCAGGTGTGCACGGTTTACGGGTGAGCGCAGCAGGTAAGCTGTCTCCTCCAGGCTCCTGTAGTCATCGATGGAAATCAAGACGGCCTGTTCGGAGGAATCCTTGTCCACGATCACGGTAGGTTCCGAGTTCTCGTGAACTTCATGAATCAGGGCGCGCAAATTTTTTTTGGCGTTGGAAAGAGTAACGGCTTTCATGGTCCACCTCATCTCGCACTTTTAGTAGAGCATACTGCAAAAGGCGCTAACCGTCGATAGCGCCGGCCAGGAGGTATCCAATCAATGTCAGTAGACATAAATATCTCCTTTCCGCTGACTACCATAGCCATTCTATTGAATTCCTGTCAATAAATGTCGCCGGAAAAGATTTGATCATTCTCGCCCCGGCAGGGTCGCTATCGGATGATCGCCAAACCTACATAATGCTCACTTCCGGCCATCGACGCCGTACTCATCGAAGTGGATATCGCCTCCGACCTTTCGGAAAATAAGCTTTCAGGATGAATATCTGAAGATTTTCGACTTTTGCAAGAGGCTCCTCTGATCCGAAATGGTTTTCGTAAGGCCCCTACAATCCGATGGCCAGGAGTTGCTCTCCCGCTCGCTCACCGGGTCAATCCCTTAAAACCCGGGTAGGCACGAGCCGTAGGGGTGGCATGGCTCGGGCGGATCCGCGCAAAGGCGATGTTTTTGGTTAAGCCCGATCCTTGCCTGCGGATCGCCCGTAAAGAGGCAACCCATGGCACATGTGGCGCACAAAAAACAGGCAGCGAGCCATGCGTTTTCCCGCATTTCGTTGTGGGGTATGGAATCGCTCTATCCATTCTTTAATCATGCGCGTCATTGCAAGCGGCTGGAGAGTAAATCCCCCCAACCCCTTGCAAAAAAGGGGGGCGATCGGGCCAAGCCCCTTTCCCGGGAGTCTCCGCTAAGGGGTAAGCGGGCGCATGTGTGGGTAATTGTCAGCATTTAGCCGGCCTAAAAGATTGTCTCCTCTATAGCTTACCCAGGTATCCGGGAAGATGCTCCCTCAGTGGCTAGGCTCATCCGATGAGGATGGATGGAGGAGCTAATTCGTTATACTGAACGAACCCGCATGGGAGTTTTTTGTTCTCCTTTGTTCTAACACTGCGCTTTCCCGGGTCAATATTTTCCAAATATCTTGTTGCCTTTCGCGACCACTTTCGATATTTTGATCACCGCAGTGAATTATAGCGCGTGTTCAGCCGGAAGTTCCAGATAGCAGCCGCCCCTTTCCCCGATTAGAAATTCCCCTTCGTAGCGCAGGCTGCAATCGATAAGACAACTATAGGGATTACCCTTGCCGAGACTGCTCGCAGGGGAACTCGGTAGTCCGTAGATTTTGGCCCCGGTCGATTTCCACCCACCAGGGGGGGGGGAGGCACGTGACTCAGATGGCAAATCATACAAGCAACTACTGGAACCCGTGGCTCGAAACACTCGAGCCTTGGGCGCTTCGGCAAATCGAGCTCAAAAACTTCCGCAAATACGTCGGTTATGCCAAGGAGCACTCGGGTCTATACCGCAAAAAACTTGCGGGAATCGATCCCGAAGACATCAAGACGATGGAGGACGTCCGCAAGCTGCCCCTTACGGATAAAGAGGATCTTCGGCTTGCGCAGCACGGAGACCATGCGACGCTCTACGGGGACCTTTTGGGGGTAAGTCCCCTGGAGGTAAGCGACTTTCGCCAGACGTCGGGAACCACGGGCAAGCCGGTCTACGTTCCCGAAAGCTATGAGAGCTGGCAGTGGCGCATCGAGGTATGGAGCCACATTCTTTGGATGGCCGGATTCCGGGAAACCGACAGGGTTTTCATCCCCTTTGGCTACAATGTCTATGTGGCCTTCTGGGAAGGACATTACGCGGCCGAAAAAGTGGGGTGCGAGGTCGTGCCCGGCGGGGCTCTCGACACAGGGGCAAGGATCGCCAAGATACGCGAGGTCGGGGCGACCGGTCTTATGAATACGCCCACCTATGGCCTCCATATGGCGGAGGTCGCAAGGAGCATGGGGATCGATCCGAGGCAAATGGGAATAAGAAAGATGCTGTGCGCCGGGGAACCTCTTCCGGCCCCGACCCGCCGGCTTCTCGAAAAGAGCTGGGACGCCGAGGTCTACGACCACATAGGCGGCACCGAGCCTTGCGCCTGGGCGGCAATGTGTTCGGAGCGAAACGGGCTACACATCATGGAGCCGTTCTTTCTTGTGGAAATTTTGGACGTGGACGACCCGAGCAAAGAGGTTGGGGTCGGCGAGCTTGGCACAGCGGTAGTCACCCCTCTTGGACGCCATTCTTTCCCGCTGGTTCGGTTCAACACCAAGGATCTGGTAAGAAAGGCCGCCCCCGGATGCTCCTGCGGCAGGACCTCCATGAAGATCTCCGAGGTAGCCGGCCGGACCGATCACCTCCTGAAAATTCGCGGCGTGCTCTTTACGCCGGTAACCGTCGAGGAGGTTTTGCGGGAGCAATTCCCCGAGGTGATCGAATACGAAATCACGCTTAGCAAAAAGGGGGTGATGGACGCGGTAAGCCTGAAGGTGGAATCGGAGAGCGCACTGGGCGCCGAGGCTTCGGCCGAGTTAAGGAAAAGAATTGGAGAAAGGCTGAAGGTAAAGACCAACCTGAGCTTTGAGACCGAAGTGGTAAACCCCGGCCAATTGCCTCGCTACACACTCAAGGCGACGAGATTTAAGGACCTGAGAGAACGGACGGATGGATAAAATGGATGGTGCGCAATTACACAGGCTACAGGCCATGAGCAGAAAAATCAAAGAGGTCGAAGAGGCGCTACAAGAGGTGCAAAGGCTTGGGGAGGGGGCGCCGGTGATAGAAAAAAATGTTCGAAGCATTTTGAGCCTCACCCACGCCCTGAGGTTTGGCATCTGCGACCTGGCGGACATGGAAGCCCCCTTGCTGGAAATTGGAGGGGCGCAATAGTTCCAGCATAGCAAAGAGGTTGGCCGAAGCGTTTCGTGGCCATTTCCGCCAATGTATCGGTTTTTTTGTCCAAATGGCGACTATTCACTTGTCATTTTGCAATGTTTTAGCTATTTTGTTCACCTCAGTGAATTTTACGGTCTTTTCCCCGGTTACACGCATACGGTGATGACAGTGAGCATAATGAGCAAAGCGGAATACGAGTTGGACCGAAACGGATACAAGGCGCCCGCCGTACACAAGGCGTTCGAGTTGTTGCGAGCGGTTGCGGAGGCGCAGGGCGGGGCGCGCCTGGTCGATCTTGCGACCCGCGCGGGTATTAGCACGAGCACCGCTCACGGCCTGGTGCATGCGCTTCTCAGGGAAAAAGCCCTGGTTCAGGGAGACGATCCGCGCAGGCTGTTTCTCGGCCCGCTTATCGCCGATCTGGCATTTACCGACTGGAACTATATAAAGGTTAACCGGCTGGGCCAGCCTATTATAAACGAGCTGCGGGACCGGGTCGAGGCGACGGTGTTTCTCGGCGTGCGGGTTCGCGGGCGCATCATGATCACCGCGACCGCAGAGGCAAAGGAATCGTTTAAGATATCGGCGCCAGTGGGGACAACCATGCCGCTTTGCGCGGGGGCAGTGGGGAAAGTCTTTCTGGCCCTGGAAAAATCTCCCGAGCAGATCAGCGAAGCTCTCTCGGAAAAGGGGCTTCCCCAGTTTACCCCCAATTCCATAACAAATCTCGGACAATACCTCGACGATCTGGATCGGGTGCGTTCGCAGGGTTTTGCCATCGACGACGAGGAGTATCTGTCGGGGATTCGCGCGGTGGCGGTGGCTTTAAAGAATCGACGCGGTCTGCCCATGGCGATCTGGATTGTAGGTATTGCCAGCAGCATGGGACTTTCCAGGCTTCAGCAGGTGGCCGAGATGAGCGTTCATGCCGCAAAGGAGCTGTGTTCTAGGCTTGACGGAATCGGCCGCACCTCCTTTCAGCCGGGAGTCGGGGGCCATGCCGAGGCCAGACTCGCTCCTCTGCAGGCAGATTCCGGACCGGCTCCGGCCTCGACCACTTAAAACGGAAAAGAAAACGTGGTGGATCTTTTGGCAACATTTGAAGGGCTCAAAAGCAGTTTACCTTCTCAAGATCGCCGCGAGGCATCGCCAAGCGGTTTGCCGCACCTCATTTCGATTATCGCTTCTCCATCTCGAAGATACGTTCCCGTTTTCCATTTCCTTTCCTCTTGCCGCTCGCCTTCCAGAACGACAGCAAAACGCCCACTAGAGACGGTGGAGACAAATGTTTGCCCTCTTTCGCGGAGGAAGAGGTGTTTTTATCCGGGGGGATGCCGGCCAAGTGTAGCAATCCGGCATGTGTTTATAAATTTACGGTTTCGGTATTTCATTATTTTTTTCTTTTTACTTTTAACCAACGCACTATAAGGAGGCGTAACAATGGCAACGAAACAAGCTGCGCAGTCCGACAGTTACAAGTGGGTCATGCTGCTGGCCTATGTGCTGATGTCCCTGGGAATCTGGACCAGTTGGTTCGCCCAGGCGCCGCTGCTGCACGTGTACTGGGAACCGGTAATGCACGTAAGCCTTGCCACGGGCGGACTGCTACTGTCACTCCCGGGGCTTGTGGCCATCGCCATGGCTGTCACCACGGGGCGGTGGGTCGATACTGTGGGCGTAAGGAAAATGATGATCCTCTCGGGCATCCTGGCGTCCATCGGTTTTGGTCTTCGCCCGTTTTTCATTGATTCCTTTGTCGCCAATGCGGCCCTCACGGTCGTTGCCGGCTATGGCGTGTGCATTCTCACAGCCTGTCTTCCGTCAACAATGATCCAATGGTTCGGCCACGAAAAGGGGCATACCTTCATCGGCATTGGCGCGGGGTCCTACTTCATGGCAGCCGGAATCGGAATTCTCGGGACTGCCAATTTATTCCCGGTGCTGGGCGCCAAAGGCGCATTGACCGTATGGAGCTGTGTCATTGTAGCCGTAACCGTTATCTGGACTCTTATCGCCAAGGACAAGACGGGGCTGCCTCACCACGAGCGCGCGCCCTTCGTTGCCGAGGCAAAGAAGATCATGCAGACGCCTTCGGCATGGCTCATGCTGGTTTACGCCATTTTCATTTCGGGCATGACCGTTGCGGTGATGCATTTACTGCCCGGTGAAATGATAGTCGCCCGTCATCTACCGCCCCCGATGGCCGGCACGGTAGTAGGCATATTTGCAATCGGCATGGGCGTGGGGCTGGCGATTCTACCCGCATTCGCAGGCGGCGTGGGGGTAAAGAAGATGAGCATCATTTTGTGCGTATTAACGCTGCTCGTCTGGGTCGCCTATATGGTTCTCCCCACATGGACCCCGTCCACCCTGCTTCTTTTCGCAGTGGTTTTCGGGTTTTTCTTTGAGGCCCCCTGGGCCACAGGGCTTGCGCTCATGGAAAGCATGCCCGGGGTCACCCCGGCAAACATCGGTGTCGCGGCCGGCTTGTGGACGATGTTCGTAAACGTGGGCGTATTCTTCCTACCGCTCATATGCGGAGGGATCGTCGAAAACACCGGCGGGTCCGGCGCGTCCGGCCTCCTGTGGACGATCCTGATCGGCTATGGCCTGGGGCTGCTCGCAGTGCTTCCGGTAAGGGATTCCCGCGCCGAGGCGGCGAAGGCCAAGGCCGGGGCGGCGTAGGTTTTGGATGTTCCTACAGTCATGTCCGAATAGTTGACACAATGAGGGCGGAAGGCGCCATAGCGCTCTCCGCCCTTTTTCATTACGCTTAGAGATACAAGAGGAGGAAAACCTATGAACCTGGCGCAGCACCTGGAGATGTCGGCATCCATTTTTCCGGATCGCCCCGCAGTAAGCAGCCCGGCCGGCGAGATCACCTATAAAGAGCTTGAAGCCAAGGCAAACCGGATCGCAACGGCGCTTATCGCGATGGGGGTAGCCCCCGGAGACCATATTTGCCTGTGGGCGCCCAATTCGGCGGACTGGATAGCCTTTTATTTCGGCGTACTCAAAACGGGCGGAGTCGCCGTCACCCTGTCCTGGGCGCTTTCGGCGCGGGAACTGGGGATGCTGCTTGGCCACAGCCGCCCGAAGATCGTTTTCACCGATGCCGCAAAACTCGAAGCCGTTCAGTCCGCCCGAGAGTCGGCGGGAGTGGAGAAAATCATCTGCGAAGACGGCGATCTCAATCTGAGCGGGCTCATGGCGGCGGGATCGGAAAAATTTCGGGCGATCGAAAGAGACCGGCTAGACACTGCGGCGATACTCTATACCGGCGGCACGACGGGCATGCCCAAAGGGGTCATGCTGACTCACCAGGGCATCGCTTTTTCGAGCTGGAGTGTCGCCTACTGCGAACGTTCCACGGAACAGGACCGGGCGCTGTGTTTTTTGCCGTTTAACCACGTTTTCGGCCAGATTCACATAATGAACGCCACGATTTTGGCCGGAGGCTGCCTGGAGCTCTTGCCCACCTTCGATCTCGACCGTTGCCTGCAACTGCTCGAGGCCGGGAGGATAAGCAAGTTCTACGCAGTCCCGACTATTTACGTTCGACTGCTGGGCGTAGCGGACCTCGAAAAGCGAAAGGGGGCGCTTCGCTACAGTTTTTCGGCCGCCGCCAGCATGCCGATGAACGTCGTAAAGCAGTGGAAGGAGAGAACGGGAATTACGATCGCCGAATCTCTTGGCATGACCGAGATGATGCCGCTTAGCTACAACCACTATTATCAACACAGGGTGGGGTCGGTCGGGCAAATCCTTCACCAGGTGGAAGTACAGATTCGGGACATGGACGGCAACCGGGTGGCAGACGGCGAAAGAGGGGAAATCTGCGCTAGGGGGCCAAATGTGATGAAGGGCTACCTAAACAACCCGGAAGCAACCGCCCGGGCCTTCTGGGATGGCGGCTGGCTACGCACCGAGGACATCGGGCTCTTCGACGAAGACCGCTATCTTTTTATTGTCGACCGTTTGAAGGACCTGATAATTACCGGGGGCGAAAACGTCTACCCCCGAGAAGTCGAAGAGATGCTCTACACCAGGCCGGAGGTGGAGGAATGCGCTCTTATCGGACTTCCGGACCCCAATTGGGGGGAACGGGTGACAGCGGTCGTAAAGGTCAGGAACGGCCAATTTCTTGAGCCCGAGAAGATGAGCGCCTTTCTTAAAGCTTCGCTTGCGCCGTTTAAAGTGCCCAAGGAATATATCGTAGTCGATGAGCTTCCCAAGAGCGCTACCGGAAAAATCCTCAAGAGGGAATTGCGGACGCAGCTACGAAAGGACAACGAGTAGCGGAGATAAAGACAAAAGCAAAGACAGGGGCAAAGATATAAGGGTAAAGACAAGGGCAAAGATACAAAAGCGAACCACAGAGGCACAGAGGCACAGAGGCACAGAGGCACAGAGGCACAGAGGCACAGAGAAAACTCTTTTTTTTGACCGGCCGGGAGACGACGGCCGGTCAAAAGAGGCTGCGCCTTCGGACGATTACTCTCATCGCTTCCTTGAGGCCGGAGGCGTTAACGTTTATAAGAAACCAA
>JARLHO010000093.1 GCA_031292215.1 Syntrophobacteraceae bacterium
AATTGGGCCAAGCCGTAACTACTTGATATTACTACGAAAATAGTCCGCGAGATTTGCCTTTTGGGGCCATTTTTATTGAAAAATGAGGCGGGATGCATCCCCGGCTCTAAACGGCCTCAGCGGGCCAATTGTGCGCGTCTAGACCCCAATCCTGACGGTCGTCTCAGCTACGAAGTGAAGTGGATGAAATGCAGGTTCTTGGCAATTTTTCTGATTTTTTTTTATGACCCTGTTCTGCTTTGGTCGCTTTGGGCCGAGCGCTATATCGAATATCCAGAGTGCGTCAATCAAGATTTGCAAAAAAGAGTCGATTATGACAGAGTGTTTGTAACGGGCAATCCTTGTATCAAGTGTTAAGGGCTTGTCTGTAAATAAAGCCTTTGTGCTTGCATCCGGCTTTTGGCCTGCTTTGGCCGCTCCTCAATCGCAAAATCCCGGGGCGAAAGCTCTGCTACGCCTGCGGTTTTGCTCAATCGTCGCGACCAAATCAGTCCCAAAATCCGGCGCAATCCCTAAAAGGTCTATTTACGGACAAGCCCTAAGTCAGCTTGTTGCAGGAGGCCCGCTCTTTATTTTCCATCGCGGTATAAATTTTCGGGCTAAAAATTCTAATTTCCGGGGAGGGTTTTGTTTTGAATAGCGATACAAAAATTGGAGCGCGTATATTGCGGCTAAGAGAGGGTCAAGCGGTAAGCCGGGAGGAGCTTTCGAACCGGAGCGGCCTCGATGTGGAATTTATTCGAGCAATCGAAGAAGACGACCTATACCCTTCGCTTGGCCCTCTATTGAAGATATCGCGGGCTTTGGGCACACGGCTTGGCACGATTTTAGACGATCAATTCAGCCAGGACCCGCTGATTATGCGCCTCATAGAGCGCAAGGAAGAGTTGAGCATGCTAAAGGGGAAGGGAAAACCGGTGGCGCTCAAATTCCACTCCCTTGGACGGGGCAAAAAAGACAGGCACATGGAACCCTTCCACATTGAAATACTTCCTGAACCCGCCGAGGATAAAAAGATGTCTTCCCACGAGGGCGAAGAATTCATAGTGGTGCTCTCAGGCGAGATCGAGCTTTCCTACGGCAGAGACGTTTCCTTTCTACAGCCAGGCGACAGCGCCTACTACAATTCCCTGGTTCCCCATTGCGTCAGTTGCCGTGGTCCAAAGGCCGAAATATACGCAGTCCTCTACATCCCGGAATAGAAACAGGATCATCAGATAATGGAAACCACAAATCTTCAGTCCCTTACTTTGGGACAGATACTTGACAGGACGATAGAAAAATACCCCGATAACGACGCGGTCGTCTTCTACGACCGCGATTACAGGCTCACCTACCGGCAGTTCGGAGAACTCGTGGACCGGCTCGCCAAGGGACTGATGGCCCTTGGAATTGAAAAAGGCGAAAAGGTAGCGGTCTGGGCGACGAATGTACCCCACTGGGTAGCTCTCCAGTTTGCCACGGCAAAAATCGGGGCCATTCTCCTTACGGTCAACACCAATTACAAAATCGCGGAACTGGCTTATCTGCTCGAACAGTCCGAGTGCGAAAACATCTTCTTAATCGATGGGTTTCGAGACACCGACTATGTTGGGACGGTCTACGACCTGGCGCCGGAATTAAAGACTCTGCCGAGAGGTTTTCTAAAGACCGAAAAGTTTCCTCATTTAAAACGCGTATTCTTTCTAGGGCATGCGAAGCACAGGGGAATGTATTCGATTTTCGAGGTCCTATCGCTTGCCGATCTCCTCTCCGATGAGGCCTACAAGGCGCGCCAGGCCGAGTTGAGCCCCGATGACGTGGTCAATATGCAGTACACCTCGGGCACCACCGGCTTTCCCAAGGGCGTCATGCTGAGCCATCACAACATCGGGACCAACGGATATTGGATCGGCTACAACCAGGTGCTCGGGCCAAAGGATAGAATTTGCCTGCCCGTTCCCCTGTTCCACTGTTTCGGCTGTGTGTTGGGGGTCCTGGCCGCAGTAAATCACGGAAGCACCCTGGTGATCCTGGAGACATTCGACCCCGTGGCGGTCATGTCGGCCGTTGAAGGAGAGCGCTGCACCGCCCTCTACGGTGTTCCGACAATGTTCATAGCCGTTTTGCAGCACAAGCTTTTCAACAAATTCGACTTCAGTTCCCTGCGAACGGGCATCATGGCCGGCTCCCCCTGCCCTGTCAAAACGATGGAAGAAGTAATGGAGAAGATGTACCTGCGGGAGATAACCATCTGCTACGGCCTGACGGAAAATTCTCCCGTCGTGACGCAAACCACCGTAACCGACTCCGTTCGCAAAAGGGTGGAAACGGTTGGAAAACCGATGCCAGGGATCGAAGTCGAAATACGAGATCCCGTCTCTCACCAGCCGCTTCCGGTCGGTGGGCAAGGAGAAGTCTGCTGCCGCGGCTACTCCGTCATGAAGGGCTATTATAAAATGGCCGAAGCCACCGCGAAGACGATTTTAGAAGACGGCTGGCTTCTCTCGGGAGATCTGGGCGTTTTGGACGAAGAGGGTTATCTAAGAATTACCGGCCGCCACAAAGATCTCATCATAAGGGGCGGAGAAAATATATCCCCACGGGAAATCGAGGAATTCATCTACAGGATGGAAGGCATCCAAGACGTCCAGGTAGTCGGGGTCCAAAGCAAAAAGTATGGCGAGCAGGTTGGCGCCTTTGTGATCCCCAAGGAAGGCTATGATCTTTCTCCCGAAGACGTCCAGGATTTTTGCCGCGGGAAAATTTCAAACTACAAGGTCCCCAAATATGTGAGTTTCGTTACGCAGCTTCCCCTTACCGCCAGCGGAAAGGTGCAAAAATATGAACTAAGAAACCTTGCCGCCAAACTTTGGCCGGATGCCTGATCGAAGCGAGGGGGCGGCGGTAAGCGCTTAAACGGCGCAGTGGAAAACGGATCGTTACAGGCTGAATGTAGCGTGTGCTTTGAAGTTGCCACTGTAAGGCGGAGCCCGCAAAGGGCTCTGCCTTAGGGCTTGTCCGTAAATAAAACCTTTGTGCTTGCATCCGGCTTTTGGCCTGCTTTGGCCGCTCCTCAATCGCAAAATCCCGGGGCGAAAGCTCTGCTACGCCTGCGGTTTTGCTCAATCGTCGCGACCAAATCAGTC
>JARLHO010000009.1 GCA_031292215.1 Syntrophobacteraceae bacterium
TATAGAGGCCGACCTACCGATAGGTTCTCCGGTGAAATTGAGAGCGGAAATCGTCATGCGATTCAGCAAAGGCTAAAAATCTCGGGAGCCTGGTGGCTAAAGGAAAACGCTGACAATATGTTAGCCCTGCGAACCACAAGGACGAACTCCGGCCGGGGCAACTACTGGCGTCAGTGCGGCGAGGAAGCCGCTTAGCGTATCAGTTTGAATTACACCCGCAAAATTAAGCAGGGTGCACAGAAAAAATGCTCAACTTTCCGTCAGTCATCCTATTCTTCCAGATGAGCGGTATTTTCCGCGAACACACATGGAAGCGTTTCCTGGTCGCCTGCGCTGTCACAACGGCGTATAACTGAGCCGAACACGCAGGCCGAACACCTCGACGGGGCCCCTGTCGCAGTTATACCCCGGGTTCAGGATGAACTGGAAGTCGGGGCTGACCTGCACAAAACGATTCACCTGCACCATGTAGTAGACTTCCAGCACCTGCTCAAAGCCGTAATTAAGTTTTCCGTCGCCAAGGAGCGTGCCGATTCCGCCGGCCTCGAGGTAATCCCTGTGAGCTTTCGACAGGCCGTCCACCCCGTACGCGCCCCCCGCCCTGTCCTGCTCTCTTCCCCAATGAACACCGCTCACCTGTGCGCCGAGGCTCACATCCCGGTCGCATTCGGTATAGGACCATGCTTCATGGGTACCGTTATCCCAGCCAAGACGCCCGAAAAGGCCGGTTTCTCCGTCATCTGCCAAAGGTTGTTCGAAATTGAGCCCGAAACCATACTTGTACCCGCCGAGCTTTTCCACTCCGACAATATTCGGCACCGTACCAGTAGCCTGTGCTATCGCCAGAGCCTCGTCGTAGTCGCCCATTTTGCCGGTGTTGAAAAAGGTTAGAAAACGGACAACCGTCCCTGAGCTGTTGGGCTTAATGTCGAACTCCCAATTGTATCCAAGCGCCCTCATGTTGTCGAAATTGAAATTTGCGCCGTTTGCCTCATTGGGCTGCAGGTAAATTCCCAATACGGTCTTCCACGACGGCTGATAGAGCGCCTCGACAATCCCGTAGCTATAGCCGCGCGTATCCGCTGCGTAGTCCCACGAGGTATTGTAGAGAAAATCGAAATTCATGAACTGGGTGCGGTTGTTGTTGGCATACCTGTTGAGATCGAAATCGTCGACTGCCGCCATTTTGCCGATTTTCATCTCCCACCTGCTCACGGGTTCATATCCCGGGAGCTGGTCGGGCCCGGCATCGACTTTTGAGGTTTCGGCCGAGAGCGCCTGGAAGTATCTAAAGTAAAACCTGGCTATATAAGGATCGTTAGGGAGGCCATTAGACCCGGCTCTAAGAGCGTCTCCATTTACATACCCGGAGAGTCCCACTCCTTTGCTCAACCCGTCGCCTTTGAACATCTCGGAGTCGATATAAAGTTGAAGACCGGGGGCCAATTGAGACCCGAGGTATACTCCGTAGACCTGGGTGAGATCTTCGCGGTCCCCGCCTACATCGCTGAAGCTGTTTGGACCCTGGTAGGGGTTGTGGAAAGGAAGCGCCCCCTGCAAAAGATAGTCGGCCTGCGCCCCGAGCACCCGGGGAACCCATTCGTGAAGCGTCGATGTATCCGCAGCCGTCCCTGCCGGGGGCTCGGCGTCAACCGTGGGAGCGCCGCCCAAATCCTGTCCGGCCCCTGCCTGCGCCATATCAGTCCAGGCTGGACATGCCTGGTCACCGGCGGCCCCGGCAAGAGTTGGGCCGAAAATCACATATATGAATAAAAACATAAGAGCTGAACAGATCACTCTTTTTGACAGAAAGATTACGAACCGCTTCGAGAAGCGGTTCGCGATGTGAAAGCTCTTGATTATTGCATGCATGGCAATGCCCCCAAATGAATAAGACCGGTTGCTTCATTTGCAAATAATCCACGGCGCGTTCGATTCGGGGTCCAAAACAGGATAACTTCCGGGCGCTTTTGCCGGATGCTATTCTCTCATGGACCCTTATCTGCCGCCTGACGCCTCACAAAATCAGAGCGGTGAGCGCTACTTCCAGCGCAGTCCTGGCAAGGACCATGCCCCACTCCGAATTGCCCGATGCTTTACCCGTCATGTTGAGCACGTTGGGCTCGACTAATTCCTGCTCGCCCAGATATCCCATCTCCCGGAGTTTTCTGAGGACATCGCCCTGCGATACCCGATTCGAATCATACGCAATGAGGACATTGCCGGTAACCGGATTTGCGTCAGCACGGGTTATCCCGTAGCAGCAACCGAGCCTGTCCGCGATTTCCCGTGCCTTTGCCCGCGAACCCTTCGCTTCGACAACGTGGATTCTCATCCGGCCGTCTATTCCATGGAAGTAAGCTGCTCCGATCATTTCGATCCTCCTCTCGCGGCGAACGCATCACCTTGGCAAAAGGGCGCGCAACACCGTCTTGGGCGCTATCCAACCAGCAGGGAGGCAGGATGCACGCCACTCAGGGTCAACCAAGCATGTGAAAAACAGTCGTCAGGGCCTGTCTTCGGCGGTCAGAAAAAGCTTTTCTCCGACTGCTGTCCACTAGCCACTGATCACTGCCATGAAGGCCGGAGGTCGAACATTTTATTTCTTGAGAAAGGAAATAAGACGCCTCTTACCTTCCGCTCTTACCATCTATGCAATGGAAGAAGCGGTCAGGTCAGGCGACAGGGGAGGGAAAAGGCTATCGCATCACCGGGGCAACTTCCATCGCGGGAAAAGGGCCACCGTTGCTACTGGGAGGTTGGCCGTCTTCGCGATTCATATTAGGTCCTATCCTTTGAAGATTTTCGTTAAGCCAAAAGGAAA
>JARLHO010000094.1 GCA_031292215.1 Syntrophobacteraceae bacterium
GGAGTGCACCTCTTTCCACACCGTTGGGAGCATTCGGTACACCGCTGGAGGGATCAATCGAGGAGTTTCAACCTCTTGAACTCGAACCTGTCAGCTCTCCAGACGATCAGGCGCTGTGGCGCGAATGGATGCAACGCTATCGCTATCCAGGTTATCGCATCCCCTTCGGTGCGCACCTGCGCTACTTTGTGCGTGTCATGAGGCCACAGCCGATTCGTGTGGGGGCGCTGCAATTTTCCAGTCCGGCCTGGCGCATGGCGGCGCGTGAGCGCTATATAGCGCTGGACTGAGTCGGCCCGTAGACGCAATCTGCAACAGGTTGTCGGTAACAGCCGGTTTCTGATTCTGCCTTGGGTACGCATTCAAAATTTGCCCGGCAGCGCCCTCGCGCTGGCGGCGCGCCGCCTCCCCGACGACTGGCAGGAAAGTCACCGAATCCGCCCGGTGCTGTTGGAAACCCTGGTCGATCCAGCTCGTTTTGCAGGGACGTGCTACCGTGCGGCCAACTGGATCGAGGTGGGTCGAACCACCGGCCGTGGTCGTCAGGACCGCGACCACCGGCGCCACGGCGCCTCGCCCAAGACGATTTTTCTCTATCCGTTGTCCGCGGATGCCCGGTCATGTCTGTGCGCGGAGGTTGCTCCATGACACCGATTCCACCGGACAAGAAGGACCTCATCGAATCCTTCCGTACCGCCGCGCACCGCCAGGTCGATCGGCAGGCAGAGATGTTGAGCGCTCGCAAGGTCCCAACCCTGCGGCAAAGGAACTGACCGGCATCGGCCCCACGGACCACTGCCGCCACGACACGCTCAACCGGATCGCACCCTGGCCCCCATTGAAGAGGTTATCCCGAGCGTCGAGGAAATAATCCGCCGCATCGGATCGGTCAGTTCTCCGGAAGAGGAACTCCCCGTGCTCGTTGTCGCCGGCGACGGCGCTCACACCCCGACCAGGGCAAAGGGAAAGCGCAACAGCCGACGTGGACCGGGCAGCAAGTGGCGGGAAGTCAAGGGCTTCCGCATCTATCTACTGGACGGCAAGGAACGCATCGTCCAGATAGCCGGTTGGCACCAGTTCCAGGACGCAGCCCAATTCACTGTGGACTTGGGGGTGGTGGCCGCCCGTATCCCGCTCCAGCGGGTACGAATCGCTCTGTTGGGGGATGGCGCCGAGTGGTTATGGAACGCGATGACCCAGTGCTTCCCCAAGGCTCGGGAAGTGCTCGACTATATCCACTGCGCCGAACACGTCCACAAGGTTGCCAAGCTCCAATACGGCGACACCTTGGACGCACAGCAGTGGGCCGAAGCAACCATCACGAGATTTCATGGATCGCACAGGTCCTGCCATCGGCGGCCTCAAACGCATGCAACCCATGGAGGCCGAAAAAGAGATCGGAAAGCTGATCAACTACCTCACGACCCACCAACACCGACTCGCTTACCAGGACTGCAAGAATACCGGCTTGCCCATCGGCAGCGGCGGGATCGAATCAGCCAACAAACACATCTGTCACGTTCGGCTGAAGCGTTCCGGGGCGTGGTGGCTGGAAGAAAATGGCAATACCATGCTCAGATTGCGCTGTGCACTCTACAACGATACCTTCGATACGGTGTTAAACAGCTATATTGCGAAAAAGCGCCTTAGCTCGCGCAAAGGCGGGTAATGCCCCCAGGCTTTAAGGAACATGGGGGCAACATCTTCCGGCCGTGCAAATGAGAGTTGGCTTCCCCGAATTTGAGCTGCCGCATGGATATCAAAATATGATGGCTCCCGGCGAGCGCCCGACTGGGGGGCAAGGGCGCAGAGTTGATACATGAGGAAATGTACGTCCATCACGCCCGCCGCATCCCGACAAACCCCGGAGGCGCCGCCCCGTGTATGCGCCGCTAGCCGCTCGATAGTCGGCGCCGTGGGAGGTTGGTCGAGCCGGCAGCGGGTCGCGAGGCGCCCGAGGGATATTCCATGGTCGAAGCCACCCGGGGATGTCGCAGGCATGTGTTTCCACACTACAACCCCA
The DNA here is from genome assembly GCA_031292215.1 of Syntrophobacteraceae bacterium. Classification (GTDB taxonomy): domain Bacteria; phylum Desulfobacterota; class Syntrophobacteria; order Syntrophobacterales; family Syntrophobacteraceae; genus SbD1. The sequence goes on from JARLHO010000094.1 coordinate 2,024, forward strand.
TGAGCAACTGCGTGATCCGGGACCATGCAGGAGGGATCGGCCATGAAATCACCACCGACAACTCGGCTGATTGCGTCAGGGAAAGGGTATCATTGAGATTGACGCTCACACCCTCATGCACTCACCAGGGTTTGACCATTCCAGGGAATCAAGATTCCGGCTTCAAATTCTTCAACCACCCGTGCGGGACGCGTTCGGGATATGAAACCCGCGCCGGCATAATGACGCTGCCGGCCAAGATTCTCCGTCAAATGATTGACTAAATCCTGGGATCTTCCCGGCCGCACCGAAGGCCGCGGACAGTAAGCCCGCAGGGTTAAAAGACATACGTCATGGCCGGGATGACGCATGTAAGGGTCCTGTCGTTTTCACTCACATCCAATCACCCCTTAAATCCATGGCACGATGTTTGCCTGAAATCAGGCATCGGCTATTATTCCTTGGCTGTGCTAAACAAAGGGTCGCACTTTATCTCCAAAATAATCTGCTGGAAAAAGAAGCGAAAGGACCAGCTTTGATGAATAACAGCGACGAACATATGCTCGCCCGGGACTTGGAGCATATTCTTCTAAACACACAAAACATCTGGGACGATCTTGCCGGAAAAGACATTTTCATCACCGGCGGGACCGGGTTTTACGGCTGCTGGCTCTTGGAGAGCCTAATCCATGCAAATCGGCGTCTCAACTTGAATACCCGGATTACGGTCCTGACCCGGAACCCCGATGCTTTTGCTAAAAAAGCCCCGCATCTGGCCCATAATCCATCGGTTCGCCTTATTGCCGGCGATGTGCGCTCCTTTGATTTTCCACCCGGATCTTTTTCCCACATCATTCATGCGGCAACCGACACCGACAGCGGGTTCTACTCCGATCCCATCGAGATTATTAAAACCATTGTGGACGGGACGAGACACACACTTGAGTTCGCCTGTCACTGCGGGGCGAAGAAGTTTCTTTTCACAAGCTCAGGCGCGGTTTATGGGAAGCAGCCTTACGAACTGAGCCATCTTCCCGAGGAGTACATGGGGGGACCCAATCCGGTCGATACGTCGGCAGCATATGCTGAAGCCAAAAGAATGGCCGAGCAGTTATGCGTTCTCTACAGTACGCGGCATGATATCGCAGTAAAGATCGCCCGCGGGTTTGCTTTCGTAGGACCGTATATGGCTGAAAACGCACATTTTGCAATAATGAACTTTATTCGTGACGGAGTTTCGGGGCGGAAGATACAGATAAGGGGGGATGGGACCCCCTGCCGCTCATACCTCTACAGCGCCGACCTCGCTATATGGCTATGGACGATTCTGGTACGAGGGGAAAGTCGCAGGCCCTACAATGTGGGCTCGGAAAAGGGTCTCAGCATAGCGGAACTGGCCAACCTGGTGGCTGAAGCCCTGCCGGATTCCCCAGGGGTCGAGATTTTAGGCCGCCCCAATCCGGGACAGCCCCGGGAAAGATATGTCCCTTCAACTTTTAGAGCACATTCGGCCCTTGGACTTGAAGAGCACATAAGCCTGTTGGATTCTATTCAGCGAACATCTAGATGGTTATCGAAAAAGCTCTCAGGCTGAAATCGGCTAAGATGATAACATTTCTCTGTGGTGAACGCTTGCGATCGATGTGGGCCGGTTAATGGAACGCTGGACTACCCACTGGATAAAGCCATGAGCGTCATAATGGCCATTTTTGAAGAGGCCGCTCAAAAGCGCTGAGGAAATGACCTTGGTGTAGAAAAGGTTCTTGTTCATGCCAATCATTGCCGGTTCGTTAAAAGATGAGCTGATCCGCATGCTTGAAGAAGACGAAACAGAAGCAAAGAAAAGGGAGCGATCTGAGCTTGATAGGCTAGCGGCCCCGCTGGGTTCGTCGATTGTTCTGTTCGGCGCGGGAGGCCTCGGCCAGATCACGCTCCGCGGCCTGCGCAAATGCGGCATCGAACCCGTTGCATTCGTTGATAATAATCGGGCCCTTTGGGACAAAGCGGTAGCCGGAGTGAAAGTCATGTCGCCGGAGAGTGCCGCGGCGGCCTACGGCCGCAAGGCAGCCTTCGTTGTCACCATATGGAGGGCGCAGGGAGGCTACCGGTTCAGCGACTTGGTAAAGCAGCTCAATGCCTTGGGATGCGAACGAATACTGTCGTTTGGATACCTTTTCTGGAAGTATGCCGAAGCCTTTCTACCCTATTACGCCATCGACCTGCCCCACAAGACACTTCAACAGTCTGAATCGATTTTGGATGCTTTCGAAATCTGGGGCGACGAGCAATCCCGTCTGGAATTCGTTTCGCAGGTAAAATGGCGGCTGACACTCGATTTTGACTGCCTCGGAGTGCCTGTTGACCAAGGCCAGTACTTTCCAGACGACCTTTTTGCGCTTTGCGACGATGAAATATTCATTGATTGCGGCGCTTTTGACGGCGATACCGTGGTGGATTTCATTGACCGCCGCCAAAGCCGCTTTCAAAAGATCGTTGCATTTGAGCCGGACCCGCGAAACAAAGACGCGCTGAACGAGTGCATCGCGAACATGCCTCCGGGGATCGGACAAAAAATCGAGGTACATCCTTTGGGTCTTGGCGCCAGGAGGGAGATGGCAGGCTTTGATGCCGGCGGCTCAGCGGGATCGTCTCTAAATGAGAGCGGGGAAACTCAAATTGAAATAGCTTCGCTGGATGAGGTTATGGGAACGCTCAAGCCGACTTACATCAAAATGGACATCGAAGGCGCCGAACCCGATGCCCTTACGGGCTCAGCCACCATTATCAGGAAATATCGTCCCATTCTTGCATTCAGCGTCTATCACCAGTTTGATCACCTCTGGAAGTTACCTCTGCTGGTTCGCTCTTTTTACGACGGATACAGGTTTTTTTTGCGGGCACACGGACAGGAAGGCTGGGATCTCGTCTGCTATGCGGTTCCAGCCGGCCGACTGGCAGAAACAATCTTGCCCCGAGTCGGTAAGACTGAGGAGTTATTCGAATTATGAGCAGCCCTGTACCCGGAACAGTGATCTTGTTCGGCCCTGTTTATCAGAGAAGCGGTTATGGCGTGGCGGCCCGGTCATTCGTCATGGGTTTTTACCAAGCGGGGCTCAGGATCAAAGTCGTACCCGTGGATTGCAACAGCGGGGCCGAACCAGGCCTCGATGACTACGATCACCACCTCATGAGGTCCCTCGAGCTTACTGAGGTCATTTCTCCGGTAACCGCCATATTCTGTTATGTCCCCACTTATGTGTTCCCAAAGCTGTCACTGCCCGAGCCTAATGTCAGGATCATGCTCACCACCTTTGCAAGCAATGCGAACTCTCCATTGCCGCCTCCCAGACTCATTTTTATATGTAATCGGATGGATCAGGTTTGGCTTGCAAACGAGATCGAAAATCGAAGTTGGATCCGCGCCGGCCTCAATCCCGAATTGGTTCAGCCGATCATCTGGCCCCATATGTGGGTGGAAAACCGGGTGCTTCCGCCTGTGTATCTCCAGCAAAGGACACCGGACAGAAAGTTTCGATTTCTGCACATTTCGCTGTTGCTGCCCCGGCGGCGGCTGGACGCACTGATCGAGGCGTTTTTCGAAGAATTCCGAGACGAACCCTCAGCCGAGCTTTATCTGAAAATCAGTTATCCAACTTGGCACCCCATTCCCGAAAAACCCCAAAAGGATTTGCGAGCGTTAATTGATGGGCTGGTCGGCCGAACCGGCTCGAAAGCTTCAATCATCCTTGACGATAGCACCGATGATACCAGAAGCGAAATCGCCATGCTTTATGATAGCTGTGATTTCTATGTTTCTACCGATACAACTAATACCGCTCCAGTAAGCGAAGCCATTCTCAGGCTCAGGCCAGCTATTATCACGGACGGCTGGGGGGTGGAGTTGCCCGATGAACTGCTCGTAATTCCAAATAGTGAGCGGCAGATAACGATTACCCCCGGGATGGCCGAGTATATGCCACAATACAGGGACACCTCTTTTCCCGCGTTAGAGTTACCGGTCATTCGCCGTGTGCTTCGGCAGGCCTTCGATATGAACTCTAAAGAACGGGAATGGAGAGCGCGTGCAGGGTTGGAATTCATCCGGGCGCGGTACTCGTTCCAGGTAGCAATTCCTGGTGCGGTAGCCGCAATAACTAAAGCTTGGGAAAAGAAATCGGCAGTAGACAAAAAAGAACAGGATATCAGTGCAACCAGGTCGTCGGTTCAGGGAAAAACTGAGAAAACCGACAAAGGCAAGTATTCGATCCTGTGGTCTGGACTTCAGCTCGCATACGGATCTCTTCCCCGGACAAACCGAAATATATGCTTACGCCTCATGGAGCGCGGGCATACAGTGTCCATAATGCCGTCATATGGTCCGTTTTGGGTGGAAGAACTCAGCCTGTCAGATGACCCCGACTACTGCAAACTTGCCGATAAATTCTATGACCCCCTTCCCTCTGTTCCGAATGTATACGTTACCCATGCATGGGACCCAGTCCTTCAACCCAGCCCCAAAAGCCACTTTGTTTTTATGAGCTGCTGGAAATACGGCTCCATTCCGGTTGACTGGCTTGATCCTTTGCGTAAGATGGTCGATGAAATCTGGGTCCCGAGCACATATGTGCGCAATGGCTTCATCCAAAGCGGAGTACCAGCCGAACAGGTACAGGTTATCCCATTGGGCGTTGACGTGACCCGCTTCAATCCTTTAGCTCAACCTTATCCGCTCAAAACGAGAAAAAGATTCAAGTTCCTTTTTGTAGGCGAGACTTATAGACGCAAAGGCTTCGACCTCGTGCTCAAAGCCTTTCGCGAAAACTTTAAGAAAAGCGATGACGTATGCCTCGTTGTAAAGGACATCGACAGCTCGGAGTTTTACCGCCACAAGCCGGGGGCCCACGCAATAAAGAGTTGCCGGTTGCATGCCGATCATCCGGAAATTGAATACCTCGATTTCATGTTAAAAGATGAAGAAATGCCGGGGTTGTATACGGCCTGCGACTGCCTCGTAGCCCCCTCAAAGGCAAGCAGTTTTGGTCTGGCCATAGCCGAGGCGATGGCATGCGGTCTGCCCGTGATTGTGACGCAAGCCGGGCCGGCGCTGGATTTTTGCAATATCGAAAATGCCTATTTTCTCCCCGCCCGCCAGACAAACGAAGGCCAAAGACAGGTGGGCGCCTGGAAAACGGCCCACCCACCCACATTTTTTGAGCTGGACCCCATAAGAATGGGACAGGTAATGCGGTATGTGGTGAAAAATCCCGATCTGGCAAAACGCAAGGGCACGGCCGGCGCCAAACACATCAGGGAGAATTTCGACTGGAACCATTCTCTGGATGCGATTGAGCACCGCATTAGGCTGTTGTGTAAAAAACCAATTCGACACATGAACATAACCGAGGCGAAAGTTCCCGCGACCCCTCAGAAGGTTCCGGAAAACGGTAATACAAATATATCCGCCGTGCCCGGGGGGGCGCTCGGTTCAGGCGGCACACTCGTTTGGGTAGCTCCCTTTTATAATCGAAGCGGGTACGGGGTTGGGGCGCGCGCTTTTGTGACGGCTCTGCACGAGGCGGGAGTTCGAATCAGGACAATACCCGTGGATGGAAGTGAACCGGGGATCGACGACTGTAATCTCGAGCTGATCGGGTCCCTGGAAAAGACACCAATAGAGCCTCCCGTCACGGCCATTTTCTCCCATGTACCGCACCAACTCTGGGTTGATATGGTACTACCCCGGCCGCACAAAAAAATTCTTGCAACAACATTCGATTCCAGCGCCCAAGGCAATGTTCCTCCTCAGAGTTGGATTGAGATCTGTAAGGAGATGGACCAAGTCTGGCTCATGAGTGAAAAGGAGAAGAAGGCTTTTCTTAAAGCGGGTCTGCCAGAGGAAAAGTTGAGTGTAGTGACGTGGCCCCATCACTGGATGAGCAACCCATATATTCCTTTGCCGAGCCCACCTGCCCGGTTGGGGGGACGTCCCTTCAGGTTCTTAAGCATAGCGATGTTTCTTCCCAGAAGGCGCTGGAACATACTTTTGCGGGCGTACTTCGAAGAGTTCTCTCAAAACGAGAATGTGCAACTCTATTTGAAGGTTAATTATCCCTCCTGGCATCCGGACCCTGGCCAGCCTCGAGTCGATCTTCTGGAGCTTGTGGAAAGCCTCAGGCGGACGACCAATTCAAAAGCATCTGTCATTATAGACGACAATCTGGGGACTCGGTCGGAACTGGTAAACATTGTAGATGGCTGCGACGTTTACGTTTCAACTGACGTCACCCTGACCGCGCCCGTTGGCGAGGCGATGATGAGGCAGAGGTTGGCGATTATCGTGGACGGGTGGGGATCGTCTCTGCCCGACGAGCAACTGATAGTCATTGCGGCCGATCCCAACGCAAAAGAGCCATTTACTCCAGATATGCTCAAATATCAGCCCCATCACAAAGGCAGTTCCATGCCGGTGCTAAACGTAGCGGACGTTCGCCGCGCACTCAGGCGCGCCTTCGATATGCCGATCGAGGAGCGGCAAAACAGAAGCAAGACGGCATTTTCTCAATTGGGCGTCGTTTATGATTCGAAACGAAGCGTGGCCGATGCGATGACACAAATGGCGGCCGTTTGGAGGGGCGGCACTCAACCAGGAATCACTTTGCCGGTTCGAAGGCCGAAAAGGATTATCTGGGAAGGCTCACAATTTGTAAATAATTCGGCTGCACACATAAACAGGGAACTTTGCCATCAGCTTCTTGTGTCTGGAGAGCAGCTTTCCATAATTCCCTTTGAGCCCAGCGAGTTTGCGCCGGAAGTCGATCCGCGATTTAGTTTGCTCGCCAACAGGTTTTATGCCCCGCTGGCAGGAGCGCCTGACGTGCACGTTCGCCATCACTTGTCGCCCATTTTCACCCCTCCTCCACAAGGCCACTGGGTCATGGTCCATTCATGGGAATACGGTCGACTTCCTGAAGGCTGGATTGAGCCAATGACAAATTTGGTTGACGAAATATGGGTACCCGGCAGGCATGTTCAAAAAGCCTGTATCGCAAGCGGAATCCCGGCGGATCGAGTTATTGTGGTGCCCAACGGGGTAAATCCGGATATGTTCAAACCTATTGACCGAAAACGTCACAAGAAATTCAGGTTCCTTTTTACAGGGGGGGCTTTGTGGCGAAAAGGAATCGACATCCTTCTCCGCGCCTACTTGGAGGCATTTACAAAAAACGATAACGCTATCCTGATAGTAAAGGATTCTCCTTCGGAAACCCACCGACCGGACATTGCCGCAGCGAGATTGATAACCGATATTCGCAAAAACGGGAACTCAGCGGAAATCATTCATTACACCCAGGTTCTGGACGTGAACCAAAGGCTGGCCCTCTATCATGCCTGTGACTGCGTAGTCCACCCTTACCGGGCCGAGGGTTTGGGCTTGTCTGTAATGGAGTCAATGGCTTGCGGCATCCCGGTAATCACAACGACTGGAGGGGCTTCCGACGATTTTTGTAGTCCGGAAAACGCTTATCTGATTCCTTCCCGGCGTGTCGATTTCGCTCCTTATGATATACCGCTCGCAGGCGGTGCGGGCTGGGTACTTGAACCCGATGTGGAGGCATTGACGTTTTTGCTGCGAGAGGTCTATAAAAATAGAGATTCAGCCCAAGCCAAGGCCGCACGGGCTTCCGAATTTATAAGATCGCATTATTCGTGGGAAAGTATCGCACGGAAAGTCAGATCTCAGGTTGAGGTGTTAATTAGGCGTCCGGTTCTTAGAGAAAACAAAACTGAAAAACGACCCCTTGAACAGGAATGAGTTGATGAGATGCTCTCGAAACTGCCCGATTTGTTCGGCTGAAAGCAAAGAACTAGTATTTAAAAATAAGATGGCCGATCTTGGCAGCTTCGATCTGAGCTATGATGTCGTGATTTGCATGAAATGCGGCTTTGTATTCGCGGATAATATCATAGACGAGCAATCACTCCACGAGTATTACAGAACTTATTCGAAATATGACATCGTAAGCTCGATAGAAGCGGTCCCGCTACATACCAGACAGTCGGCTGCCAATTGCGCAGCGATTGTCAGCAGCCATCTCCCCCCGGAAACCAGAGTCATCGACATTGGAAGCTCCATAGGAGTTTTTTTAAATGAGCTGAAGCAAACGGGTTTTTCGAATCTCTACGGCATCGACCCCGCGCCCGCCTGCTCAAAGATAGCCAGGACACTTTTCGATATCGAGGTGGATTGTGGATTTTTGACCAGCAAGGTCGATCTTCACGACTACGACCTGATTGTATTATCAAACATTCTAGAGCATATAACCGATTTGGGATCTTTTCTAGCCATTATATCGTCGACCTTGAAAAAAGGTGCACACCTTTTTATCGAGGTACCCGCCGGAGATATGTTCTTCAAGGAAACCACCGAGTACATGGGGGAGTTCAGCATCGAACATATCAACTATTTCGGCGTGAAGTCGCTGGAAAGGCTCTTGGGGCAACATGGGTTCCACATGACCAATTCTTCATACGCAACCTACGGGAAGGGGATTATCACCATCGATTTCCTGTGCGTCTTTGACGGTATAAGCAGGGACGACGGGCAGCGCGATTCCAACCTCAAAGAGAGCATGGTGCGCTATGTTGAAACCAACAGATCGATTATTCGCAGGATCGATCAAGTCCTGGGTTGTCTTAGCGACAAGATCGCAATCTATGGAGCAGGAAGCCATACAGCGAGATTGCTCAAACAAAGCGACTTACAATCAAAGACGATAGTTGCAGTCGTCGACAATAATCCTAATCTCATCGGAAAAACAATAGATGCGGCGATCATCGAAGATGCAAGGGAATTTGGCTGCCTTCCAGATGTTCCTGTGCTGATATCGTCATACAACTATCAGGAAGAAATCAGGAAGATTCTGATCGATAAGGGATTTGAGGAAACAATAGTAACAGTCTATTAATGGGTGACTTTCCAGCAGGGCTGAGCAGATGAAATAGATTTTAACTCCGGGCCCTTTTTCCATGATCAGAGAGTTCGGAGCTGTTTTGGCGGATACGTTAAAGCTGTGCCCACCCTCATGCAACCAATGTTCGATCCAGGCGAGGACGGGAACGATGCCTACGAGGCTATATCGCAGACATAAATGTCAAAAGGCTGCGCAATCTCAATATCCCATCAATTTATTAATGTTTTCATCGCCAATAAGAATATTTTTGGAAAACCACTGTTCAGCAAATGGCGACCAGTAGTCCTCATATTTTGAACTTTTGCCCTCTGATTTCGTTACTGTCTTTTCCCCAAGCGCTTTGTTTAGAATAGACTCCGGGTCAGTCTTGCGCCCGATTTGCAGAAAATCACAAAGAGATTGAAGTGCCTGCCTGGAAATAGATTTATCACTATGAATCAAGTCTTCATGCCTGATTTTTATAATCTCCATATTGGGATGAGGGTTCCGGATAACGTATTCCCAACATGCCACTTGCTTCATCTGGGTGAGAGGTCCACAGGGCTCGGCATAGTTTAGCAGATAATTTATGAATTTGGCCTTGGGGTCGGAAATCCTTATCCAGGGGTGTTCGGATTCTTTGATCCTGGTGGACTGGATCATGAATCTCATGTGTGAAACTAGACAATGCTTGAGATCCCGCACAAGAAAGATAATTTTGAATGAATCGCTCAGAGGGCCTTTGACTTCCGGGGTTGGCGGCAAGTGACCAACTGCGAATTCCCCGGGGTTGATTCTGTCGAGGACGTCCTGAAATGTCATTTTGTAGAAAACGATTTCCGGCGATGTTCGATGAATCTCCTTTGGTACGAACCTGAAGTGATAAAGTCCAATAAATTTATCGTCATAACGAACGTGAGTATACGATTCGGCCAATCCTAAACCTTTGAGAATCTCATAAACAAAGTAGGTGCCCGCTTTCGGGATTGTGACGAGCATAACTCGATTTTTCATTTTAAAGCTCCACTCACTTGCATTTTATTTGCTTGCAAGGGTCTATGAATGATTGATTTTCCCCGTATCCACCGATAACAAGCCCGATTGGAAATTCCGGGTTGAACGTGTTGCTTCGAGAATTCCGGGAGGTTTTTGTAATATCGCCAACGTATCGACCGGATTGGGTCCTCCCCCCCATGTACTCCTCCTTACAATTACCCACACATGCGCCCACTTACCCCTTAGCGGAGACTCCCGGGAAAGGGGCTTGGCCCGATCGCCCCCCTCTTTTGCAAGGGGGGGTTGGGGGGATTTACTCTCCAGCCGCTTGCAATGACGCGCATGGACCGGCTGGGCTCGCTCGCCCCCCTTATTTGCAACTTTGCAAAAGGAGATAGGTGGGCGTATGTGTGGGATCGGAGTAGAACCCGCTGTCGGTGTCGGTTGCCGCATGAATAAGGAATAATAGCCGATACGTAATTTTAGCAAACATCGTGCCATGGATTTAAGGGGTGATTGGATGTGAGTGAAAATTACAGGACCCTTACATGCGTTATCCCGGCCATGACGTATGTCTTTTAACCCTGCGGGCTTACTGTCCGTGGCCTTCGGTGCGGCCGGGAAAATCCCCGGATTCGCTCAATCGTTTGACAGCGAATCTTGGTCGGCAGCGTCATTATGCCGACTCCGGTTTCATATCCCGAACGCGTCCGCACAGGTGGTTGAAGAATTTGAAGCCGGAATCTTGATTCCCTGGAATGGTCAAACCTTGGTGAGTACATGAGGGTGTGAGCGTCCATCTCAATGATACCCTTCCTTTACCTGACGCAATCAGCCGAGTTGTCGGTGTGGCTTTCATGCCTGATCCTGCGAGCAGTTCGATTGAGGCGGGTTGAATTCCATCCGGAAGCGTACCGCATGGACTTTCTTGAATTGGAGGGAGGGATGCTGGGGGTCTTGCGTCCATAGCCTGTGTGTTTCCCTTGCTTTATCCTTCACATCGGATGGAAGAGGTTCGAAAGCTTTCCAAAAGCTACCGGACGCCTTGCTGATCACAATATCTCTTCCATGGACTTGGTTTGTCCCGCCTTGTGCATGGTAGAGAGCGCCGTCCACCAGTTGGCATCTGAGAACACCGGTTCGGCACTTCCAGCGGAGATTTCACAAAGAACCGGCAAAAAATCCTGTCTGGAAAATTGCGATCTGGAATCGCCTCCGCTCCAAATTGAGTCTTGCCAACGCTGTAATACTCGCCAAATCCAGGCGCCCTGGACACGATTCGCGGCACCTTAAACCGCCCCCGGATCCTTTGGCTGATAGAAGCCTGGTTTAACCGGGATAACGTTACCCCCGATTTTCGGACCTCCCTTTTCCGTCCGCCGCCGGTAAAAATTCCGCCCCTTCCGGACTTTTCCCCGCCACAGAATCTCGCCCATGAATGCGAAACCCTGGGGTTTCCCCTCTCTGTCCATCCCCTGGAGCTTGCCGTTATACGCACACCAACCGTTGCGGCCTCCGCTATGGCTCATTACATCGGGAAAAAATACCATGCAGGGGTGGCCGGTTACCAGAAAGGTAAGTCTACACCCTGGAGGGGGAGGAAATGGAGTTTTTTGCCTTCGAAGACCTGTCCACAATCTTTGTGACGCTCTTTTTCCCTAGACCCTTCAAAAGATTTTGCCAGGACCTGGACATGAGCCACGCATATCTTCTCTTCGGCCTGGTGGAAAGCGAATTCGGCGCGGCCTCCCTAACCGTCCATCACGCCCGCCGCATCCAGACAAACCCCACCGGCGCCGCCCAAACGCCGCCGGCCCTCCGGGTTGGCGCAGGTCGCAAAGATCGCTTGACGCCCCAGAGCAACCGTGACTTGTCCTCCTGCGCGATTAGCGCGTTGCGCCTCCTGCCCCCTCTCCTCTCTTTGGCGCGTAGCGGGAGAAAGCAACTGGCATTCCGGCTCAGTGCTGGTATAATCTACCCGTTGGAATTTACTCAAAAGATCATATGTTGCCCCTTGACATTTCCGAGGAGGACCTAATGCGTTCAGGGCATGCCGGCTGTAAGGCGAAAATGTTGGTGACAGTGACTGTGATCTTCACTTTGTGGGCGGCTTTTGCCACTGCCGGTGTAAACGAGGATTTCATCGAAGCGGCAAATCGTGGTGATCTGCCCGAGGTTGAAAGCCTGCTTTGCAAGGGCGTCGATGTAAACGCCAAGGATAAGAACGGCGAAACCGCTTTGATGCAAGCATCTATGAGTGGTCACACGGCTGTTGTCGAATTGCTGATTGCCAAGGGGGCTGACGTCAATGCAAAGGACAATTACGGCCAGACCGCTATGATGAACGTCGACAATAAGGATGTCGTCGAATTGCTGCTTGCAAAGGGCGCCGACGTCAACGCAGAGGCGCAGAACGGTTTGACCGCTTTAATGAACGCCTCCGCAACGGACAATAAGGATGTCGTTGAATTGCTGCTTGCAAAAGGCGCCGACGTCAATGCAAAGTTTAAGGAAGACGGCCAAACCGTTTTGATGCTGGCCTCGCGGCGGGGCAGCATGGAGGCCATGGAGTTGCTGCTTGCAAGGGGCGCCGAAATCAATGCCAGGGATAATGACGGCCAAACGGCTTTGATGCTGGCCTCTCAGCAACCCCAGCTATATATGAAGGATGCCGTGAAGTTGCTGCTCGCAAAGGGCGCCGACGTCAATGCCCGAGATAAGGACGGCGAAACCGCTTTGATGCTGGCCTCTCAGGAATCTCAGGAAAGCAGCAAGGCTGTCGTGGAGTTGCTGCGCAAGGCTGGAGCGAAATAATGAAGATGAAGCATAGAAGATGGATCGCATTTCATCGGCTATCGATTGTCGCATGGGGGTCTTGGCGCAGACCGTTTTCCAGGCTCGGGCCTTCCGATGCACCGCTTCCAAGTCCGTCTTCCCTGGTATTTATTGTTGCGCATATAGTGTGCATGGTTGCATAGCGGTCGAATCGCCCCGAGCCTCGCCCTAAAAATTTTGCAAGCCAAAAGGAGAACCGAGATGGCTTTGGACCCCGGTATAGGCTACAAGATAACCGCAACCGTCCTGGAATCCAAAGGTCATTGCGATGCCGGTCACCAGGTGGGAGATTCATTCCAGATTAGCTGTCACAACCCCGATGGGCTGTGCGGCTTTTTCTATCACGACCTTTTTCCCACACTGCAGACCTTCCAGTTCGGAGGGAATCTCCCATGGTGGAACGGCGACACAATCCTGGTCGGATGCCCTGACGCGAAAAACCTGGTGACCCTGAAGTTGGAAAGAAACAAAAGAGGCTGATTGAAGGTACCCGTCCCCCCTTCCTGTCCTTCCATGTCATTGCCGGGCAGGAGACGAAAAAGCCCGGTTCCCACGGGGACCACTACTTATCCGAACCCGGCACCACCTCGATCCATGGAATCTCCCATGACCCGCTCCGACAAAGGCCGCCGCCCCCGCAAACCGATCGAGTTCTTCGAGGGCCTGCCTGACCACGAATTTCTCTTTCTTTTCAAAAACTGCATCCCCGAAAATCGCACCGATCTTGAAAATCTTGTCGCCGCCTGCCTCCAGGTCCAAAACGGCACATTGCGATATAAAGTCATCCAATTCCATACGATCTCCACCACCTGGAGCGGCTGGAGACACAAGGGGAACAGAAGTGGTACGGCCGGTTAGCACTTGAGGCGCCGGCCGTGCGCCGGCTCTTTCCCGGAACGCAGCTCCGTATCGACACTCGTTGCCCGGACTGGTCTCGAAGATCGGGTGCGCTCCTCTTACGACACCGCTTTAAGCCACCGCGCATTCAGGTTTTTCGAGCAGCCATCGCTTGAGCGCCGCTTTGATTTGCGCCAGGGTAAACGGCTTGGAAATATAGTCGTCCATTCCCGCGGCAAGGCATTTTTCCAGCGCCCCTTTTATCGCGTGGGCCGTAAGGGCGACAATTGGCGTTCGAAACGATCCCGTTGCAGCCTCTAAATCTCTAACCCTCCTTGTCGCTTCAAACCCATCCATTTCCGGCATCTGGCAGTCCATTAGGACAAGACCGTAGCGGCCGCGTTTGACGGCTTCCAGGGCCTGCCGACCGTTTGACACCACATCCACCCGCCGGCAGCCCAGTTTCTCGAGCATTTCTACGCACACGCACCTGTTGGTAAGATTGTCCTCCGCAACCAGAACAGGCGAAAAGAAAAGTTCGCTCTCCGCCGGGCGGGCGAAAACGGAGGTTTTTGCCGTGCATCCGCCCCGCAGCGAATCCATGATCGCATTATAGAGCTGGGCGGCGCCCACCGGCTTTATCAGGTACGCCGCAACCCCTGGCGGGCACGGCGACTGGATGTCCCCGCTGACCATGATCAGGGCGGCTGATGCAATGGCGGGGTCCTCTTTTATTTTTCTCGCAAGTTCGCCCCCATCCATTCCGGGCATCCACATGTCCAGCACGGCCGCCTGAAACGGGATTGGGCCATCGGCCGCCTCGCGCAAAATCTTTAGGGCCTGCTCTCCGCTTGCGGCGCCCTCGCTCGATATTTTTCGCGAATCGAGCATTGACTGGAAAAGCTCCCGGTTTGTCGAATCATCGTCTACGACCAGAACACGCAGCCCCTCGGGAATGGGAAGCACGCCCTCGCCGTGGGCCGGTTCCCTGGCCCGTTGTTTCTTAAATCTTACCGTGAAAAGAAATGTACTCCCCTTCCCCGGCATGCTTTTCACCTCGATACGGCCGCCCATCATTTCGCAAAGCGTTTTGGATATGGAAAGCCCCAGACCGGTGCCGCCAAACTTTCTATTCTTGGACTGGTCCGGCTGAGTGAAGGGCTCAAAGATTTTTGATTGGCCATCCAGTGAAATCCCGATCCCGGTATCCTTTACCTCGAAGGCGACAATCACCTCCTCCTCGGTCTCGTTTTGAAGAGAAACCCGAACAAATATTCGGCCCCGGTCGGTGAATTTGACTGCGTTTCCGACAAGGTTGCCAAACACCTGGCTAAACCTGCCGGGATCGCCGTTTACCCCCCCGGGGACATCGTGATCGATTTGGCAGATGAATTCGAGCCCCTTTCCCTGCGCGTTTACGGCAAACAGTTCCGTCAGTTTCTCGACACGGTCCCTTAGGTCGAAATCGATCTGTTCGACCTCGAGCTTGCCTGCCTCGATTTTCGAAAAATCCAGTATGTCGTTCAATATCCTTAGCAGCGACTCGCCGGAGCGGAAAACCGTTTCGGCAAGTTTTTTCTGCTTCCCGTCCAACTCAGTGCCCAGAAGCAGTTCGGCCATTCCCAGCACCCCATTCATCGGAGTACGGATCTCGTGGCTCATATTGGCCAGAAATTCGGATTTTGCGCGATTGGACGCAACCGCCCTGGCCACCGTCACCTTTTCGGTAACGTCTAAATGGGCGCCTAGGATGCCGATGAATTTCCCGCCGGAGTCAAAAATCGGAATTCGCCTGATTTCGAAAAATAGGCCTTCGCCACCTCGCTTGACTGTCCGTAAAATGGGCGAAAGCGTCCTGATGGCCTCCGTATCGCACTCGAAAAACATTCGCGCCTCTTTATCGCTCCACCCCAACTGCTCGTCGGTTTTGCCGATTACCTCCGATACGGCTTCTCTGCCGGCCTCAACAGCGAAGTTCCGATTGCAGCCCACATAGCGCAGGTCCGGACTTTTCCAAAAAATCGAATGCGGTAGACTCTCGATCACTCTTTTTAGCATTTCCCTCGACCGCTGTAGCGCCTCCACGGCTTTTTCCCGGTCCCCGATTTCATCTTCGAGCCTTCGAGTAAGCCTTGTCAACTGCTCCCGCCGCCTCTGTTCGAGCGCAGCCAGGGTCTCGAGCATTTTGGGCACGGCTACTACCCCGACCAGCAGACCGTTTCGGGTGACTATGACGTGATCGAAGACCTTGGTCTTCTCGCGCTGCATTGCGAGGCCGGCGCCGACTTCTATGGACACCCCGGCGTCGAGGATAAGCGGCTTGTCATCCATTATCCGGAATACCGGCTTTTCGTAAAAAAGCGCCACTCCGTAGCGCCTGCTCAAAATCCTTTCCAGGTGCAGACTGCTGATCAGCCCGACAGGCCGGTCTTCCACCGCCACTACGACCGCGCTTATCGGCTCGTCGCCTCGAAACATTTCTATAGCGTCTCCTACTGTCGCCTCCGGCTCGATACAGGCCACCGATTCAACCAGCATAGCCATATCCACCGAACTCCCCTGCGAAGCCATCTTCCCGTCCCTTTCGGAAGCCCTGAAAACCAATGGCTCGCCCATCCTGGAGTTAGTTCCCGTGCAGTCGGCGAATGCGAGTTCCATAAGTCTCTCCGTAGCATGTCCATTCCATTGCGACCTCAAACAAATTCAGTCGCGACTATATTCGGAAATCAACCCGTACTTCTTCATTACAGAAAAGTTACATTCCTGTGACTTTCATCGACCCTGCCACCCGATAACTTTCAGTAGTCCTTGTAGGCAAACAATGAAAAATGGCGAAACACCCATTGACACGCGCGTTGCAAACTTTTACTTGTATGAACGTTGATTATTCCAAAACGAGGAGAAAAATATGCCTTTAATCGAGGATGGACTAAAATTCGGAACCCCGGTCCTAATCGGGATTGGAGCGCTCCTGCTTGCCCCGGTGGTTCTTCCCGCGGCAGGCTCTGTCATAAGGCCTTTGATCAAAGCAACGGTCAAAAGCGGACTGCTTCTTGCCCACAAGGGACGAGAATTCGTATCGGAGGCCATGGAATCGCTCGAAGACATCACCGCTGAAGTAAAAGCCGAGCTGATAGCCGAGCGGGAAAGCCCCACCCCGGTTGCCCCCGCTGAGGCGCCACAAAATGGCTGATCGGAACCCGGCCTCCCGGCAGTCCATTCTGGCCGACCAGTTCTTTTATTTTTTCCTCCGCCTTCGAAAGGATCGCATCCGAAAGGTGGTGGATGCGGTCAACGCCAGGTATCCGGACGAAAGTACCGAGCAAAAAGCCCGCAGGCTTATATCGGCCCAGACTCCCCTGTCTTTTCTGGGCGGCACTCTCATGCACCTGCCGGGTCTGATTCCGGGGCTCGGCTACGCATTCGAGTTTCTGGGCGTGGTGGGAGGAACCTCTGTCCTTACCCGCATGCACCTCTATCTCATTCTCGAAATAGCTCATCTTTACGGCAAAAACATAGACGACGAAGCGCGTGTTCCCGAAATGCTTTCGGTTGTCGCCGCAACGGGCCTCGCCGCCGGTGTTTCGCTTCTTTCCGGCGCACTCGATATTCACGCGCTCCTGCCCCTGCCTGTCGGGGGAATAACTGCGGCCTCGGCAGCCGGCCTGATAGGCGAACAAGCTATCCGCCTCTACTGCGCCCCCGCCGAAAAAATCCCCGTTCCTTCCGAGCCATAGCCGGCTTGGAGCGTTAGTAACACGATTGTAACAAATCCGATTCAAGACCGTAACGGCCATCCTGTATCCTCTACTTGATGCTTGTCCGAAAACCCTCGGCAAAAGCCGGGAATCGACAGACAGCTCCGAAAACGCGGTCGCGTGCGAAAAAGGACCGGTTGCGCCAAGCTCTTTTGACCAGAAAGTCACCATGGGTCTCGACATACAGATGGAAAAGCCGCCCCTTAAATGCCCGCGCTGCGATTCGGAAGCGCTCTACAGGTATGGAAAGACACGGCACGGAAAGCAGCGCTTCCGGTGCCTTATGTGCGGCCGGCAATTTGGAGACGGCACAAGAAGCGAACTCAAGACAAGGCCCGTTTGTCCGGCATGCGGAAAGAAGATGCATATATACAGGAAAGGTCCTGCCGAGATAAGATTTAGATGCTCGGCCTACCCGGCATGCAAAACTTTTCAAAAGGTCAGCACAGACGATCAGCAATTGTTCCCTTCGGTCGACTCGATGCAAAGGGCGATCGAAAGTTGATATCTCTCCATTAGAGCGACAAAGCGGAAGCGGTATTGGCCCGGTTCCCCACATGGCCAACGCGATCGGCGCCTGCCCGATCACGTTGGTCTGGCCGGGAGCTTTTCCGGGTTTGCCGCAGGCCCTCGATCGTCACAGCCATTTTCGGGCTTCTGTAGTAATTTCGGGATTTCTCAACAGAGCGCGGGAATCCGGGTTAAAACGGGCTTTACGCCATGGCCACTCGGCGTTTGGCGCCGACGAACCTGCGTTTTACGCTTTCCAGGGTCTCCTGGCAGTGTATGCAAAGCATGGCGGTGGGCCGAGCCTTCAGCCGACCGATTCCAATGGAAGTCGAGCAAAGACAGCAGACCCCGAATTCCCCGTCATCGATGCGTTGGATAGCGGAGCGGATTTCTTGCACAAGCTGTTGGGTGCGGTGCTGAATGGCGTTAACGAGCGATTGATCGCAATGATGAGACGCCATGTCCGCCTCATCCATCGGGTCGTTTGCTCCGTGATCGCAAAACCGTGAGTACGGGGTATATCCGCTGTTTAGAAGTCCTCTCATGTGGCTTTCCAAAAGTTCCCTGAAATCTCTCAAAGTGTGTTCGTCCATCCTTTTCCTTTCCTGCTTTGGAAGATTTTCACTCCGCCTTTTTTTAAAAACCAGAATGCCCTGGTTTTGTTACGCCAGTATGTCGGCAACATGGCTATCTCATTCTTTTATTCAGTCCGCAGCGCCCCTTTTCTCCTCAACCCGGGTGCTCCAGGCTTTGAGGTCTCTGGCACGATGGTTGCTCTCACAACGGTTGCCATACAGAGGCTTACAAGAACTTTTTCCAACCCGGGGAAAAAAATGAAACCTTGCCCAGTCTCCTCTGCGGACTTGGCGCAAACGGTTGACTCACAGCCTGGAGCGCCCTATCGACTCGGCTGTCAACGCTTTGACAAAGCGTTTCAAACCGCCCTCGAGGCAGGGACGCCGGCCAATTGCTTGCTGAAGCCGGCAAACTGTACACCGCTGAATGGGCCCGCGGTCGCCCCCCGGCCCTTTTTTTCTTCAAAATCTTCGGGAGACGTTGCAAAAACGACGACCCTGGCCCGGGCGGCCTACGGGAAGCGCCTTGGGTCAGCACCGGCCGAGCAGCCGCCCACGAGCGACTGGCAAAAATATAAGGAGGACCAACTGCTTCGAAATCCGGGGGGACGGGACTACACCGATCAGGGGATCGCCCGTACCCCGGGAGGAAAAACCGTTTCGGGGCTCATCGCCGGGGACCTGTCAGGCGCGGTCGCAAACATCGGAAATTTTTTCGCAAATATATTCAAGGGGAGCAAGACCCTCTACAGGGATGAGAAAAATCAAATTCGGCAGCATCATCAGACCGGGCTTCTCGGGACGATGGCCAATTTTTTCCGCGACTTCGCATCCGCATTAAGCTTGGGTGCTTATCATCCCGGTTCCCCAAAGCCGGTTCAAGGCGCACAGAACCGGCTACTTTTTTCCGCATCCAAGCTCAAGGACGCCTTTCTGGGCGACATAGCCACCGGGGTCCCCGCGAGCGTCAACCATATGGCGCAAAACGCGATCCTGGCCGGCTGGCGCCTGGTCGAGGTGCTGCCGGACGCAGCCATCGGGGGCTTTGGGCCGGGCCGCAAACTCACCACAACGATATTTGACAACGGACAGGTCGCCGTCGAATACCTAACCGATATTATTCCCTCAGGCGATGCCTGGCTAAGGGTCCATGGGGCCGACTGGAAAAAACTCACCCCTCCCGTGCTCTATAATCTCAAGATGCCCGAACACTTCAACGGGGACGCCCGTTGGAAATATATACGGAACACACCCTTTAGAAAAACCATTGAAACCATCGGTTCCCTGCTGGCCGACGGGCTGGCCATCGGTTTTCTCGGACAAACCGGGGGATCGAGTGACCACCGAAGCCAAATCGAGTACTGAGATGGGCCGCACCACCTGCGGGAGCTCTTCCCGGCGTGCGGCGAAATCCGGAAAAAGACTTCCCCCTTTCAGACCTGACAATTACCCACACATGCGCCCACTTACCCCTTAGCGGAGACTCCCGATAAGGGGCTTGGCCCGATCGCCCCCCTTTTTTGCAAAGGGGGGTTGGGGGGATTTACTCTCCAGCCGCTTGCAATGACGCGCATGGACCGGCTGGGCTCGCTCGCCCCCCCCCTCTTGTGAAACTTCAGCGGCGTGTCGCCCCAGACGGGTTGGCAAGCCCCGACCTGCCCGACTGGCTGCGCCGACGGCAGCTCGGACGGCAGTCCGCACCGCCTGCCGGGTGATGTATTCACCGAAGTTTCATCTCGTTCAAACCGCATCCAAGGAGGCGGAGGCCCCCCTTATTTGCAACTTTGCAAAAGGAGATAGGTGGGCGTATGTGTGGGTAATTGTAAGCTTTCAGACCCTCTTGCTTTCTTTTGCTTTTCCCGGAGGACTCTTCCCTGTCCACTCTTGTCTTACCTCTTGATGGTTGGGCGGGGGCGATGTATAATTGCCAATATCCGCCCGGTAACGACACCTTGCGGACAGATGCGGCGCGCAGGGACAAAGCGGGATCGCCGGCGCGCTTTCAAGCGAATTTTTTTAATTTCCCTTGACCCTGTCGCCACGCATCCGGTACAATATCTTATTAAGGCTCACTTGCGGGTGTAGCTCAGTTGGTAGAGCACAAGCTTCCCAAGCTTGGGGTCGCGGGTTCGAATCCCGTTGCCCGCTTCAGGTCGATATTTCCCTTCTTAACGGAAGGGTTTCCCTTTTTGAGGGGGTTTGGAAGTTCAGGCCTGCTTCGATCAGTGGATGACAACTATTCTGGATTCTGAGTTAAAGTTGGTTCCTAACTGGAATTTGAACATTGTCGGTCTGCTGGAAGAAGTGGGTTTAAACGACCCACTTTTTTTTTGCGCATACACTTGACTTAGAAGAGGCTGCAAGTTGGCTCGGGAATTAAAGCAAGAGGCAGGCGAACTGATCGGCGGGATATGGAATCTTGTCGAACCGGTGATACTTGCCGGGGGCATGGAGATTCTCGACATCGAATACCGCCGCGAATCGATCGGATGGGTGCTGCGCATCTTTCTCGACAGCGAACGGGGAATAAATGTGGATGACTGTGCCCGGATCAGCCGGGTAGTGAGTGAAATGCTTGATACAGCCGATTTGGTCCCGGTTGCTTATAATCTCGAGATTTCCTCGCCGGGCATAGATCGGCCGCTGCGAAAGCCCGACCACTTTCGTAAGCACATTGGCGATATGATTGAAGTCCGGACGATATCTCCGGTGCAAAACCGCCGCAATTTCAGAGGCGAGCTAAAGGATGCCTCCCCGGAGGGACTCATACTCCAGTGCGATTCGCAGGACTACTCCATAGGGCTTGAGCTCATCGAGCGGGCCAGACTGTTATACTTTGAATCCTTGGGACGTAAATCGCACTGACCTGCGGCGTGAGATAAGGATTATCTTGAACTGATGGAGGTATTTTCTATTTATGGCCAGTGAACTCAAACGTTTGATCGAACAGGTCAGCAGAGAAAAGGGCATTGACCGGCAGACCCTGATACAAACTCTTGAAGAGGCCATTAAGTCGGCCATAAGGAAAAGGTACGGCGCCAAGTTGGACCTGGATGTCACCTTTAACGAGGAATACGGCGAAATAGAGGCCTTTCAGTTCAAGGAAGTCGTCGAAGAGGTTACCGATCCGGATAAACAGGTGATTCTGGCCGAGGCCCTGAAGCTCGACAGCGAAACCGAACTCGGAGACGAACTCGGTATCCGGATGGAAACGGAGATGCTGGGCCGGATTGCCGCGCAGTCCGCCAAACAGGTCATCATCCAGAAGATGAAAGATGCCGAGCGCGAAGTGGTCTACGACGAGTTCAAGGGCCGCAAGGGTGAGATCGTAAACGGGATTATCCAAAGGGTGGACAAGGGCGCTATTTTAGTTAATGTGGGTCAGGCCGAGGCCGTGCTGCCACAGAAGGAACAGATTCCCAGGGAAGTTTTTCGCCAGGGCGACCGCATCCGATCGTATGTCGTAGAAGTAAAAAAAATCAGCAAAGGCCCCCAGATCGTTCTTAGCCGCACCCATCCCCATTTCTTGATTCAGCTCTTCCATGCCGAGGTGCCCGAAATAAGCGAGGGCATCGTCAGCATTATCTCCGCGGCGCGCGAACCGGGGTCCAGGGCAAAGATCGCCGTAATATCCAAAGATTCCGACGTCGATCCTGTGGGCGCCTGCGTGGGGATGAAGGGCACCAGGGTCCAAAACGTGGTCCAGGAACTACGGGGCGAAAAGATAGATATCATCCCCTGGAACATGGATCCGGCCAAATTCGTGGTAAATGGACTTGCTCCGGCCATTATTTCCAAAGTGATAGTGGACCAGGCCAACCGGAGCATGGAAGTTATTGTGCCCGACGATCAGCTCTCTCTTGCCATTGGCAAAAGAGGCCAGAATGTCAGGCTTGCCTCCAAGCTGACCAATTGGCGAATAGATGTTAAGAGCGAAAGCCGCTATGAGCGGCAAAAGCAGGCGGGCTACCAGGCGCTTTTGCGCATCCCGGGGCTTTCCTCCGAGTTGGCCGATAAGCTCTATGAATCGGGGATTGGTTCTCTTGAAGAGTTCCTCGAGGCTTCCCCGCTTGAGTTGGAGGATACCACCCGTATGTCCGCCTCCTCCCTGGAAATGATGAAAACCGAAGCCAGGGCGCTTCTGCGCAAAGCCGATGCGCAGCGGCCGGCGGTTGAAAAGGCGCACGAAGCCGAGGCCGAAGCTCCAATGGAAGCCGGTTCCAACGATGCCGACCCGGTCGCGCAGGAAGCCTCGGACCAGGAGGAAATTGATGCCGACCCCGCCGACCAGGTTCGGGAAGGATAGGCTCGACAATTGAAGCGCAACCATGTACCTGTTCGCACATGCCTTGTCTGCAGGCGCAAAAGCCCCAGGCGCAACCTGGTCCGGCTTGGCCTGGACGCCCAGAGCGGCCAGATAGTGGTGGACGTCCGTGCAACGATGAAGGGAAGGGGCGCTTATGTCTGCCCTGAGTGTCTTCCCGATTTGCGTGCGGACAGGCGAATGGAGCGTGCTTTCAAAAACAGGGCGAAAGAAATTCGCGTGCCGGATATTTCCGGATTTAAAAAAATAATTTAAACCGGGGGTCGGATGACCGAGGTCGCAAGATGTTAGGTCTTTAGATCTCCGAATTCCGGGGCCGGTTGCATCGGCCCGGAGGGTAAATGAATACCGAAGAAAGAAGCGCTTTAGAGGGAGAATCCTTGATGACGAGACTTAGGGTGCATGAACTCGCAAAAGAGTTAAATATTGACAACAAAGGCCTGATAGAGCGAATCGAAAAATTGGGCTTCCCGGTCAAAAATCATATGAGCCCGCTGACCGAAAGCGCGGTGCTAAAGATCCGGCAGCAGTTCTCCGAGGCGAGACTGGGGGCCGAAAAGGTGGAAGAAAAACGCATTGGCCGGGAAGTAATCCGAAGACGAAAAAAAGTTGACGCCCAGCCTGAGTCTGACGCACCCCAGTTGCAGGCATCTGAAGAATTTTCAGTTGAAACGGCGGACGAAGCCATCGAAAAACCGCCGCTGGAAGTTTCGCCAACCGAAGAGGTCCAACCTGAGGCCTCTGAGGAACCCTTGCAAGTTTCAGCGCAAACAGAGACCGCTCTACCGGAAACGGTTGAATCGCTCGAGGCCGCCGAACCGGCCGAGGCTAAAGAAATCATCGGCAAATCGACTGCTCATCCGGAGCGCAAATTCGAGGCGGCAAGAATCGTTAAGCCTGCGCCGGTTAAAGAGGAGCCCGTTAGCCCGCCGCCTGTAGTTCGCGAAGAGCTAAGACCAGCGGCAAAAGTAAAACCGCCACAGCCGCCCGTCGCTGCCCCGCCGGTCCAACCGGTGGTCGTCCCGGAGATGGTTACGGTCAAAGCCGGGCCTGCCGAGGAAGAAGAGGAAGATGACGACAAGCGGAAAAAAGGCAAGAAAAGAAGGCGCAAGAAGGCCAAAAGGGAAGAACCTGCACGGATCATCAAGCTTCCCGAATTGATGGGGGAAGAAAGCGAAGAGGAGGCCGAGCCCGATCTCGCCGAACTGGCCGCCCGCTTCATTGCCAAAGGCGCCGAAACTGTCGAGCCTGCCGCCGTTAAAGAACAAAAGCGCAAAAGACCCGAAGAGGCGGACAAGACCAAAACGGGCCGCCGCAAGGAAGTCTTTCAGAAAGAAGACCTTTACACGAAAAAAGAGCTTGCCGCTCAGGATGACCGTGGAAGGTCCAGGACAGGCAGACAATCATTTCGGGAGCCGCCCAAACCGGAGCCGGCTGTCCAAAAGGTTGGCCGCAGACGCATAAAGATCGATGAGGCCATTTCCGTGGCCAATCTTGCCAAGCAGATGGGAATGAAGGCGAGCGAGGTCATAAAGAAATTGCTGCTCTTAGGTATTCAGGCCAACATAAACCAGGCTCTGGACTTTGACACCGCAGCGCTCGTTGCCTCCGATTTCGAGTATGAAGTCGAAAAGACCGCATTTGAAGAAGAGGATGTGCTCCAGATCAAGGAAGACCGGGCCGAAGAATTGCTCCAAAGACCTCCGGTCGTAACCGTAATGGGCCATGTCGATCACGGCAAGACCTCGCTGCTCGATGCGATTCGGGACACCAAGGTGATCGAGGGCGAAGCGGGGGGCATTACCCAGCACATAGGGGCCTATCACGTAAGGCTGGATAAAGGAGACATCGTATTTCTCGACACTCCCGGCCACGAAGCCTTTACGGCCATGCGGGCAAGGGGGGCCAAGGTAACCGATACGGTTATCCTGGTGGTCGCGGCCGACGACGGCGTTATGCAGCAAACCGTTGAAGCCATAAATCACGCCAAGGCCGCCGAGGTCCCGATCATTGTCGCCATAAACAAGATCGACAAACCCAACGCCAACGTCGACCGAGTCAAGCGCGAACTCTCCGAGCATGGACTGATGCCCGAACAGTGGGGGGGCCAGACCACCATGGTCGAAATATCGGCAAAGAAAAGGACAGGGATAGAAGAACTGCTTGAAATGGTGCTCCTGCAGGCCGAACTGCTCGAACTCAAGGCCAATCCGAAAAAGATGGCCAGGGGAAGAGTCATCGAGGCCAAGCTCGACAAGGGCCGCGGACCGGTTGCCACTGTTTTGGTCCAGGAGGGAACCCTAAAGGCCGGCGACGTCTATGTTTGTGGAATTTATTCGGGACGTGTCCGAAATATGTTCGATGGGCGAGGCCACCGGATATCGGCCGCCTCCCCCTCCATTCCTGTCGAAGTTCTGGGTTTCTCGGGCGTTCCCAATGCCGGTGACGACTTTATCGTTTTGGCCGATGAAAAGCAGGCAAGAGCCGTTGCCGAACACAGGCTCTTAAAGCTGCGGGAACTGGAGCTGTCCCGTTCGAGCAAGATCACGCTTGAAAACCTGTTTAACCAAATCCAGGAAGGCGAGGTCAAGGAGCTCAAACTCATTGTCAAAACCGACGTCCAGGGCTCGATGGAGGCCATCGTCGATTCGCTGCTAAAGCTTTCGACCTCGGAGGTAAAGATCAACATCATCCACAGCGGCACCGGGGCGATCACCGAAACCGACGTTATGCTCGGTTCGGCCTCAAACGCCATCCTCATCGGCTTCAATACCCGATCGGATGGCAAGGTGCAGGAGTTGGCCGACCAGGAAAAGGTCGATATCCGCTTCTACGATGTTATCTACCAGCTCCTCGATGACATAAGAAGCGCCATAGTCGGTATGCTCAAGCCCATTTACAAGGAAAACGTCCTTGGCAGGGCCGAGGTCAGGCAAACTTTCCATGTTCCTAAAATGGGAATGATCGCCGGCTGCTCGGTGCTTGACGGTCACGTGGAAAGAAACGCGAGAGCCAGGGTATTGCGCGACAATGTGGTCGTCTACGACGGAAAGATCGGTTCTCTCAGGCGGTTTAAAGACGACGTCAAGGAAGTCAAGGCGGGATTTGAATGCGGAATCGGGATCGAAAACTTCAACGACCTCAAGGAAAGGGATATCCTCGAAGCCTACGAGATCCAGGAAATAAAACAGGTCTATGAACCCGAACACGATCGCCGGGCAGGTTCGTGAGGCGAGTATGACCGTTGGTGTGGCTCTGGTGGTCTTCAGACTTAATGACATACACTCCCTAAAGGACAAGCGGAGGATCGTCAAAAGCCTGGTGGAAAAGAGCCGCAGCCGGTTCAATGTAAGCGTTGCCGAAGTCTCGGACCAGGACGTCTATCGCCAGGCCTCCATCGGTATTGCCGTTGTCGGAAACGATGGGCGAGTACTCAATTCGCTGCTGGACCGCATAATCGATTTCATGGAGTCGCTGGCTCTGGCGGAACTGGCAAGCCGGCAGATAGAACTCCTAAACATTTGAAACACAACACGGCCTTATCGAAAAAAGGCCGGGGACTTATCGCCATGGACTATAAACGCTCCGACAGGGTGGCGGACCTGCTACACAGGGAAATAGCCGAACTGGTATTCCGGCGTTTAAAAGACCCGCGTGTGGCAAACATTACGATTAGCGGAGTTAAAGTCACCGATGATCTTCGAAACGCCCGGGTCTTCTTTTGTCTCATGGGGCGCGATGCCGACCAGGCGGCAAGAAAGAACTCCTTGTCGGGTCTTGATAAGGCTAAGGGTTTCATGCGTCAGGAACTCGGCCGAAGGCTTAGCCTCAGATATGTCCCTCAGCTCGCGTTCGAATACGATACGTCTTTCGAATACGGAGATAAAATGGAAAGACTGCTAAAAGAGCTTCACACCGATGAGTGAAATGAAAACCCTAAAAATCAGGGAAGTTATATCGCAGATCCGAAAGCATGAGAGCTTCATGGTCTTTACGCACGTCCACCCGGATGGAGACGCGTTGGGCGCCATTGTCGGAGTGCAACTCATACTCCGGCGGCTGGGCAAAAAGGCCGATGCATTCTCCCGGGACCCCTATTCTCCGGAATACGGATTTTTGCCCAACGTGGGCGAGATCCGAAATGCGATTCCCCAATCAACGGAGTATGAAGCGGCCATTCTGGTTGACTGCGGCGATCTCCAAAGAGTTGGAGACACATTTCTTGAAACGGTCAAGGGGGCGGCATTCCTCATAAATATCGATCATCACCTGGTAAATAAGCCCTTTGGAAACGTTGACTGGGTCGAGACGGGGGCAAGCAGCACATGCGAGATGCTCTTCGACCTTTGCATGAGTCTTTCGCTTGCACCTGACAAGGCTTTGGCAACCGCGCTCTACACCGGCATTCTTACCGACACCGGTTCCTTTAGATATACGAACACGAACGCCCGTGTTTTCGAAATTATCTCGGCGCTGGTCGGATTCGGGGCCGAGCCCGCTCGCATAGCGAGTAGCGTATACGATTCCGCTTCCCCCGAAAAACTCAGGCTCCTCGCCCTGGTGCTTGGAACCATGGAGTTCCATGCATCGTCTCGGATAGTGACTGCTCAGCTTAGCCGATCGATGGTTTCCGACTCCTCGTCCACCTACATGGAAAGCGAGGGGTTCATCAATCACCTGCGTTCTGTCAAATCGGCCGAAATGGCTATATTTTTCCGGGAAACCGGCGACGGGTTGATACATATCAGCATGAGGTCCAGGGGAGACATAAATGTCGCAAGCCTTGCTCAGCGCTTTGGAGGAGGCGGACACAGGCAGGCGGCGGCATGCAGAATTGCGGGCGACCTCGGTTCGGTCCGCTCCATGTTTATCGGAGAGGCCGTCGGCTATATAAACGGATAGCCCCGGTCGGAAAACGGAAAAACCGATGATGGAAAACAAAAAACAGATCGCGGGGGAAGAACTCCACAACGAACGCTCTTTGTCCTCGGCTTCTTTTTCCTCCGATGTCCCACATCCGACCTGCGAACCCCGGACTCCCACTTTGGCGGGCGGCGTTCTTATTTTGGATAAGCCCGAGGGAATAACCTCGGCGAAGGCGGCCGCCAAGGTTAAGGGTTTGCTAAAACCCCGCAAGATCGGCCATACCGGCACTCTCGATCCCTTTGCAACAGGCGTTCTCGTCCTGTGCCTGGGTGAGGCCACCCGCGCAGCCGATCAGATCGTCGGGCTGGACAAGGCCTACAGCGCCACCATCTGCTTCGGGGTGGAAACCGACACCCTGGATAAGACGGGGAAAGTGACCGCACGAAGCGATCGCACTTTTTCCGAAAGTGATCTGATCGAGGTGCTGGCGACTTTTTCGGGCGTTTGTGCTCAGAGAGTCCCCAGGTTTTCGGCTGTCAGGGTCGATGGCCACAGGCTCTACGAACTCAGCCGCAGGGGAATCGAGGTCGAACGGCCCGAACGCGAGATTTGCATTTACTCGATAGCGCTGCAATCTTTCGATTGGCCTCATGCCGCAATCGAAGTCTGTTGCTCCAAGGGCGCCTACATAAGGCAGCTTGCCTCCGACATCGGATCGAGGTTGGGGAGCGTAGCGCACCTGTCGGCCTTAAGGCGCACAAGGGTGGGACCTTTTACTTTGGATGGGGCGCTAAGTCTTGAAAATGACTTTTGCCAAGACGCCGCCAGCCGACGCATTGTCCCCCTAAATGACGCCCTGTCGCATCTGCCGGCGGTCTTAATGGCCGATGGCCGGGCTCTTGGCCTGTTAAAAAACGGGCAACTCGATCCGGAGTGGGAAAGAAAACAAAAGGAGCTTTATTCCGCCAGCCCCGATGCCGTTCGGATTGTCACCGGCGCAAACCGGCTGGCGGCTTTGTGGTGGCCGAATTCGTCGCCCGGCGGAACTCGCCGCCTGCGTGTATTCCCCTTCTAAACTCCCTTTCCGTTAAGGAAGGGCAAAGGGAATCGCGGGGCGACAACGCGAATAGGAAACTTTGAAACACAGGTAAAAAAATCAAGGAGGATTACAGCCGTGGTAATGACCCCAGACAAGAAAAAGGAAATTATCGATGATTTTAGAGTGCACCCGACGGATACGGGTTCGCCTGAAGTTCAGATTGCTCTTCTCAGTGAGAGAATCACCTATTTGACCGAACACTTCAAAAGCCACCAGAAAGATCATCATTCTCGCAGGGGGCTTCTGAAGCTGGTCGGACAGCGCAGGCAACTGCTAAACTATCTGAAGCGAAAGAACGTCGAGCGCTATAATACCGTCATAGAACGGCTCGGACTCCGCCGGTAGCTTACCGCGCCCGAGTGCCCGCTTCCCGCGATGGATTCGGGCAAATATCTCTCGATCGATATAAAAGGAAAATAGATGAAGCATACAGTAGAAGTTGAGGTTGGCGGACGACTCCTCAGGTTTGAGACCGGGGAGGTCGCCAGGCAAGCCGGCGGCTCCGTTTTGATGAAATACGGCGATACGGTTGTGCTAGTCACTGCGACAAAAGAGGACCGGATAAGGGAAGGAATCGACTTTGTCCCGCTTTCGGTGGACTACCACGAAATGAGCTATGCCGCCGGCCGCATTCCTGGAGGCTTTTTCCGCCGGGAAATCGGCCGCCCCAGTGAAAAGGAGACCTTGACCTCCCGCTTTATCGACCGGCCCATCCGCCCTCTTTTTCCTAAAAAATGGTCGTATGAAACCCAGGTCATCGCCACCGTCATGTCCGTGGACATGGAAAATGAACCCGACGTGATAGCTCTTACCGGCGCATCCGCAGCCCTGCACATCTCATCGATTCCCTTCGCAGGCCCCGTTGCCGCCGTTCGCGTGGGCAGGGTCAACGGAGAATTCGTCATTAATCCTTCGGCCTCCGTCCTTGAGAAAAGCGACATGAACATCGTCGTGGCAGGGTCCAGGGAAGCCGTCGTTATGGTTGAGGGCGGCGCCAACTTTGTGCCCGAAGAACACATTGCCGATGCGATCATGTTCGCCCACCAGCAGGCCATTGTCCCTCTCATCGACGCCCAGGAAGAACTGCGCAAGCTGGTTGGAAACCCCAAAATCGCCCCGCCCGAGCCAGTGAGCGACCAGACCCTTATTGACAGGATTTCCGGTACAGCGCGTGCCGAGATGGGCGAAGTCATGACAACGCCCGATAAACTCCTCAGGCGTGACCGCAAAAAAGCCCTGAAAACTCGCGTACGCCAAGAACTGGCCGCCGACTATGAGGGCCGCGAAAAAGAAATCGATGCCGCCCTCGACGAGCTGGAAAAGAAAGTCGTCCGCTCCATGATGGTCAAAGAGCGCCGAAGGATCGACGGACGCGCTTTCGATGAGGTAAGGCCCATTACGATCGAAGTGGGAAAGCTGCCCCGAACCCACGGTTCTGCCCTTTTTACCCGGGGCGAAACGCAGGTTATCGCCGTTGTGACCCTGGGCTCCTCTTCCGATGAGCAAAAGATCGAGGCCCTCGCCGGCGAGACCTTCAAGGCCTTTATGCTCCATTACAACTTTCCGCCCTTTTCGGTCGGCGAAGTCAAGCCCCTTAGGGGCCCCGGCCGCAGAGAAATCGGTCATGGGGCTCTGGCCGAACGGGCCATAAAGCCTTCCTTGCCTACGAACGGCCAATTCCCTTACACCATCCGGGTCGTCTCGGAAGTGCTCGAATCCAACGGCTCAAGCTCCATGGCCACGGTATGTGGTGCTTCTTTGGCCCTTATGGACGCGGGAGTGCCGGTTTCCGGGGCGGTAGCGGGCATCGCCATGGGTCTGGTAAAAGAAGAGGATGAGTTTATAGTTCTATCCGACATTTTGGGCGATGAGGATCACCTCGGAGACATGGATTTCAAGGTCACCGGAAACGAACTTGGCATCACCGCCTTCCAGATGGATGTCAAAATATCCGGGGTAAACCGGGAGATTCTAAAAAAGGCCCTCGATCAGGCCAGAAGCGGCCGGCTTCATATCCTGGAAAAAATGAAAAATTCCATCGTCCAACCCCGGGTCGAGCTTTCTCGCTACGCCCCAAGGGTTGTGACCATTCAGATCAATCCCGATAAAATACGCGACGTTATAGGTCCGGGCGGCAAAGTCATCCGCGCCCTCGTCGCTGAGACCGGGGCTAAAATCGACATTGACGACAGTGGTCGAGTCGTTGTAATGAGCCCTGACGCAGAGGCTTGCGACAAGGCGATCGGAAAGATCCGAAGTATCACCACGGAACCGGAAATCGGCCAACTCTACATGGCAAAGATTGTGCGGGTAACCGATTTCGGGGCGTTTGCCGAAATACTTCCCAACACCGAGGGGCTGATTCATATCTCGCAGCTTGAACACCAGCGGGTGCGCAAGGTCACCGATGTCGTAAACGAAGGTGACGAGGTGCTGGTAAAAGTTATCGATATAGACAAGGACGGCAGGATTCGACTCAGCCGCAAAGCCGCCCTCCCCCCGGAGCAAAAGGAATAGGACTGATTTTTCTTCTCTTTCGGGGATTTATGGAAAAGTGGCGTTCGCCCACCCAAGTCTGATTAGCCGGTCCATCGGGGGGAGCCCCCGAATGGCGCCGGGCATCTACCGGTTAAATGCGGCCATGGCGGGGAAGCCCGGTGTCCCTTGGGGGCAAATCGGGTGTTCCACCACATGCCGGCGTGGGTAGGCGATTCCTATCCCTTTTTTTCTTCCAGGCCCGGGGGGGGTGGTGTGCAAATGTCGCTGCCCCCTGTCCGGCGGGAAATCGTTCCTGTCTTATTGAGTAAACCGTAATTTCAAATTTGACCGAAAGCCTGCGGGAGCGTTGTAAATCCCGCGGCTTTGCACAAGGGGGGAAATTGTACCGGAAAACGGTTCTCGGCAATGGGATAAGGGTAGTAACGGAAAAAATTCCATTCGCCCATTCGGTTTCCACGGGAATATGGGTAAATACCGGCTCCCGCGATGAAAAACCCCATGAACGGGGAATCACTCATTTTATCGAACATATGCTTTTTAAGGGCACCAAGCGCCGAAGCGCGCTCGACATCGCCAAGGAATTCGATTCCGTGGGCGGTTTCGCCAATGCTTTCACTTCTAAAGAGCATATCTGTTTTCACGCCAAAGTGCTTGCCGCCCATCTTCCTTTGTTGACCGACCTTCTCACGGACCTTTTTCTCGAATCGGTCTTCGATCCTGCGGAAATCGAGCGCGAACAAAGCGTAATCGTTCAGGAAATACGCATGGTCGAAGATACGCCCGATGAATTTATTCATGTGCTTTTCCAGGAAGAGTTCTGGAACCAAAACCCCCTTGGCCTTCCTATCTACGGAACGGTTCAAACCGTTGAAAAGGCCGACAGAAAGGAGATGCTGGACTTTATAGCCGACCACTTCAGCCCATCTGGAATCGTGATATCGGCCGCCGGCAACTTCGAACACCAGCAGTTTCTCGACCTGATAGGCCCATCGATGGAAAAGCTCGGCAACCGGAACACCCAGCCGGGCCGATTGCCGGCGGATTCCCATTTTTTCTCCAGGACGATTAAAAAGGACCTCGAGCAGGTCCACTTGCTCCTCGGCATGCAGGGGACATCGCAAAGGGATGAATCACGGTTCGCATCGCATTTGCTAAACGTCATACTCGGAAGCAGCATGAGCAGCCGTCTTTTTCAGGAAATCCGGGAAAAAAGAGGTCTTGCCTACTCCGTATACTCCTTTTCCCACAGCCATGAGGATTGCGGGATGACCGGCATCTACGCCGGCGTATCTTCCGAAAATGTCCGAGAAGTACTCTCGCTCGTTGCCGAACAGCTTTCCAAACTCAGCCGGGATCTCATTACGGATCCCGAACTGAAATCGGCCAGGGAATACGTAAAGGGCAATATGTACATAAACGCGGAGAGTAACGATTACCGCATGAACCGGCTGGCCAAAAATGAATTTTTGTTCGGCGACTTTATCCCTTTTGAAGAAGTCGAAAAGAAAATAAACGGGGTTACTTCCGAAGACATTCGCGACTGGTTCCGTGACCTATACAGCCCGGAGAAGATGGCCCTAATGCTCTACGGACCCGTGGAAGAGGACCTGGTAGACCTCAAAGGTGTTTTGCAGCGGGGCTAAACGGTTCCCTTGCCCTCTTTTCCACTTGTATTTATACATATTAAGCCCATCCGCGCTGTCTTGCGCAGCGGCTTTTCGGATGCGATCGACCAACCGGGATAGCGTGATGTCTCTTTTTTTCCAGGTTCTTGCAAGCGGTTCGAAGGGAAACTCGATCCTTGTGTGCAGCGCGAAGACCCGGGTCCTGGTCGATGCGGGAACTACGTGCAAAGAACTTGTCGGACGTCTGCAAATGACCCCGGTTAAGGCCCAAAATCTCGATGCGCTGCTGATAACCCATGAACACACCGACCATGTCGGCGCTGTGGGGCCCATGACCAGAAAGTTCGATCTGCCCGTCTACATGACCAGGGGCACCCTGGAAAATCTTCCCGCTAAAATCGGCCGGCCGCTTCGAGGCGTTACGGTCTTCGAAACCGGAAACCGTTTTGCAATAGGAGATCTTACGATTCACCCGTTTGCAATCTCGCACGACGCCCGGGAACCGGCCGGCTTCATTATAGAAAGCGGCGGCCTTAGCCTGGGGATATGCACGGACCTGGGAGTGGCCACCAACCTGGTAAAAGTACGGCTCAAGGGCTGCCAGGCCTTGGTGCTTGAGGCAAATCACGATGTGGATATGCTCAATGGCGGCCCCTATCCCTGGAATTTGAAACAGCGTATCAAAAGCCCCCACGGTCACCTCTCAAACGAGGAGGCCTGCGATCTTCTAGAAGCCGTGCATCACGAGCGACTGCGCTCCGTGGTCTTTGCCCACCTCAGCGAAACCAACAATCATCCCGACCGGGTGCTCGAAAGCTGTCGCCGCCTCCGCCGCTCCCCCCGATGGGAATGCGTTCGTTTCGAACTTGGCAAACAGCACGAGCCGGCGCCGGGAATCGAGGTTGAATAGCAAACCGCGCGCCCCCTCTGGTCCCCTCCTTCATCCCGTGTTGCCGGCGCCGCGCACCGGATGCGGATCAATATAAGGAGTATTTCTTTTCTGGAAGAAATCCCCCGTAAGGTTCGCCGGCACAATCGCGGTAGAGTCTCGGGTTGGATTTCGGGCCTCTTGCCGGTTACCGACCCTCCGTCACCCGGCAGTTGAACGAATGACCCGCGCCGGATTTCCTCCTACCGATTTTTTGTCCAATCCCATCGGACAAGTGCAATTAGTCCCAACCTCACGCCACAGCCTCTTTTCCCGCCTTTTCCGTTGCTACGGAACGAGTGATGCAAAACGATAGTCACTCAAAAATCGGAGCGAGCTTCGCCAATACTTCATCCATGATCGTTGGTGGTACGCTTTCCAGCTTGCGAGCATTACGCGAGGCTAGATCGAGGGCGCGAGGTTGGTCACACCGGATGGCGCCCGTTGTAGTTGTACCGGCTCCCGTCAAAGATACTGCAAAGCCTGCCGTTCGTGAAAAGCCGCCTCCACTGGTGATCGACAATACGACTGGCGTTTTAGTCAGCCGATTAAAGGCGGTCGGGGACACAACCAAAACAGGCCGTGTTCCCTGTTGCTCATAACCTGAAGTCGGGTCCAGTGAGACCAGGTAAATATCGCCACGTTCCATTACAGCAGCTCGCTGCCGACAGGTTTGCTCTCCAGCCAGGCGCGGTCTTCCTCACTGATCTCAGCCGATGCGTCGCATTGAGCCAGCAGTTCATTCAGGCTGTAGTGCGGTCGCAGAGCGGGCTCCACCACCAGTCGCCCCCGATCGACAGTCAGGCCGACGCTTGCGCCGGCCTGCAAGTGCAACAGATCAAGGATGGCAGGCGGTACAGCCAACATAATAGAGCCGCCAACTTTCCGCAGACTAGTTGTAAACATCGAGCGCCTCCATTCCGATAAGTTATATATAAATATAACTTCAACCTACTCTAACTTGCAAGACCTTTTCGATTTGATGCACTCTTGGACGGCTTCCTTTTCTAGTCGGGGGAACCCCAACATCCGCACTACCAGCCGCCAACTGTAACAAAACAGGTTCAAGCTGCGAGGCTGATCGAAATCCGAGCGTCCATATCCGGGTCGAATCGGCCGTAGGTGTTAATGTGCAGGGTCAGCAAAGGACTTAAAGCCGCAAGATCGCGGATTGTCATCCGATCCAGCCATTCCGGATCGCTTTGAATCTCCAGAATCATGAGTGTATTTATATAAACCAGGCTCGACTGAAGCAGGTGAAGGCAAAGCAGGCTGATCTCCTGGTTTTCCCGGCGGTTTGTGGCGTGCTCGCCGGCTTTCCCGCCGAAGATGAAAGCCTTCGGTTCCGCTTCTCGGAGGCATTTGCGTGAAGCCCATGCGCAGATCCGTCTCCTTGAGCACGTCGAGAAGGCTCGTCCCCCACCAGCGCCGGGTCACTTCCTGCTTGAGAATCGCAAGGGTCTCCGGGTCTGGTTGGGGCTCCGAGGGAGTTATCGAAATCCGGTGCTCGCCTTTCTCGCGGACAATTTTCACCTTGGGGTTGGTGGGCATCTCCTTATCCAGCGCCTTCAGATGGCGGGTCAATTCCTCGCGGAGCGTGGCCGTGAAGGCCTTAGCGTCAAGAGGGATTCCAAGGTCCTCCGTAGTAGGCGGCCTTGCGCTCCGCCCTGAGCGCCTTCAAGACACAAAACTCGTAGGCGCGGTCCGGTTGATTTTGAGTCGCTTCCCCACGTTGTCCACCACCAGTCGCGTCCAGTCTGGCGGGACAACGCCTTTCGAAGGCGGCTCAACCCCCACTCCGGCATGCCCCCCGCATGCAGACTCTCCAGTACATTGTTTTGCACCAGGATCATCGTGCTGTAATTGCTAAGAGCGATATCGGCGTCCGTGCAGCCCGCGCGATGTGTTTGAATCCATCGTGGAAATAACTGTCGAGGATGGAACAATGCGTCGAATAATCGACCTCCACATCATGCACCGGCTGGTTCGAGTAGGCGTCGGCGCCGGCTACGGAAATCGCCACGGGATGCGTTCACGTTGCGCCAAATAGATGGGGGGAGCCAAGCGCAACGTAAGCGTTCACCACGGAACGGACAAGCCCTGGACAATTACCCACACATGCGCCCACTTACCCCTTAGCGGAGACTCCCGGGAAAGGGGCTTGGCCTGATCGCCCCCCTTTTTTGCAAAGAGGGGTTGGGGGGATTTACTCTCCAGCCGCTTGCAATGACGCGCATGGACCGGCGGGGCTCGCTCGCCCCCCTTATTTGCGACTTTGCAAAAGGAGATAGGTGGGCGCATGTGTGGGTAATTGTAAGGCAAATATTGAGGGGGACGGGCTGAGCAAGGAATACCAGGTTAAAAAAATGTTCAGGGATGCCAGGGCCGGTATGATAGGCAAGGAAAATAATGCTCTGTCTCTTGTTGGAGCCTCGCTTCTGGCCCGCGAGACGCACTGTTGACGTGAAGTCGATGTTGATTCCGGACCGGTAGGCAACTGATCAGTCACGCTGGTCCAGGATTGCATCCACTTGTCAGGAGAGGGGACACCCTTTATATTTTTAAAAAAACGCCCTTCGGGCGAACTCTTGATCCCGGTGTATCCCATAGTTTCCCGGTTACACCCCCGGACACAACAACGGGCATAACCGGCGTAGCGGTACTCCTCCGGCGGGGGGCCAAACGGAATATCCTCCGTATCCTGTAGCTGCGCCTTCACTTTCGGCCGTTCTTTCGTATTTGCCCACTTTGATCTTTTCCCACTCATCGCAGATTGTCCGATACTTCGGATGCCACACCCTCCACGGTTCCATCTCAGCGCCACAGTATCGGCATTCGAGCGGGTCCCGGCCACTGATCTCCTGGTAGCGTTCCCGGTAGCTCTTACAGGCAACCACCTCGCAGACCCCTTTGACGCAACGACCAACTTTTTCGCAATCCGTCCCTTATCGCCTCAATCCACCTCTTGAACGTTCCGGTTGCTTGCAACCCGTAGTAGCGCACGCGCTGAAAGCATTTGGGCAGAATGTGTTGAACCATCCGACCAATGACTGTCATAACGTTAACTGTGGCTATTTCTTTCTTCTTTGTCCTATGGTCGTTGTACAAATATGTGGCCTCAGCGCCTGTACAGGAAACAATCCGTCTGATCGCTATCGGAGGGGATGTAACGTATTTGGCCAGGTATTTCGCCAATCCACGCCATTGATCGAGCTCCTTGCTGTAGAATTTCAGATTAAGAGGCCAGAAAACGGCCGTTTTGGAACAGATTAAATGGACTTTTCAGATTCCTTGATCCTGCCGTGTACCCCGTCAAGTTCATCCGTGATGCCGCTTTTTACATGCTTAAGGGCACCGCCATAGGAAATCTCCTCAACACGAGTTGCTCAGCATCGGCCTGAACTATTCTCCGGTGCATCATATTCTCGCCTGATAATGGACCGTGCCCATAGCACTGTACCATTCGCCTTTCCCTGTGATGGCAAATGCTTATGATCGAACGCTTCATTGAACTGGTTCCAATGAATCTGAAAGCTGCATGTTGAAAACGAACCATGGGCATGGCTTTCTCACCTTTCCCATCTACCCCCGGGGGCAATGTTGTTGAGTTAACCGACTAGAGCGACGATCGTGATCCCGGAGGGATCAAAGCCATTAGCCGGGCGGTTGAGGCCGTAAGGCCGATACCCCCGGA
>JARLHO010000095.1 GCA_031292215.1 Syntrophobacteraceae bacterium
CCGGTCCGACGAGGGGGAGGGTGACATAAGCGGCACGGCCTGCATGCCTTTTGCCACGACGCCTGAAAAGGCAGATACGATGGAAGCATGTGGCCTAAACATCTGATGTCTCCCTCTCTACTCTACTGTTCTTCGTGGTTGACTACCGGCCCGCAAGTCTGAACGGACCTCGGGACAAAGATTCAACCACGAAGACCACTAAGAGCACGAAGGAAAAAATGGGACTTCGAGGTGTCGATCGCCCTAAAGCAACAGCATTGGCCCCCGGGGGGGGGGGCCGACATTGCAGGAAAAACAATTGAGGACGCCTGATGGATTATACCGCTCCGAACAAAAGCCGCTCCGCCCTTCTCACAATTGATGTGCAGAACGATTTCGTGCTTCCCGGCGCACCGGCGCAGATCAAGGGGAGCTTCGAATACGTTCCGGCTATCGGAAACCTGGCTCTGGCGTTCAGGAAAAACAGGCTTCCCATCATCCATGTGATAAGACTCTATAAATCTGACGGCTCCAATGCCGAACTGTGCCGTCGCGAAATCATCGAACGGGGAAAGGGGTTTGTGTCTCCCGGGTCCAGGGGAGCGGAGCTTGTCGATCGTCTAAAACCTGATGGCGTCCCGAGGCTGGATACTTTGCTGCTTTTCTCGGGCGGGCTCCAGGAGCTGGGCGAGCGTGAATGGGTCATTTTTAAGCCGCGTTGGGGAGCATTTTATGCCACGGGACTCGAGACGCATCTGAAATCCATGGGGGTCGATACAGTGGTCATTTCCGGCTGCAACTTCCCCAATTGCCCTCGCGCCACGGTCTTTGAAGCGAGCGAGCGGGATTTCAGAATAATTCTCGTAACCGATGCTGTTTCGGGAATCTACGAGCAGGGCAAAAAGGAGATGACCGGGATCGGGGTGCACCTCATGAAAGTCGATGAGTGCGTAAAATGGCTCGAATCCTCTTGAAACTAATTTGTTCCTGTCACATTGCATGCAATCATATTATAAATATACTGCCTTTCTGGTATCCTAAGCGTTGTATCTCTAACGATGGGTGGGTCCATGGAGCTTTTAAAGGTAATCGTATGGCCGTTCAGGTTGCTCGGATCGGGTATCCTTTTTGTATTCCGGGCGCTTTTGGGCAGCTTTTCGTGGGACCCTCCGGCCTGGCTGCGCTATCTGGGGGGCAGTCTCCAGCCGATTGGGCGCCGGGCGAAGGGCAATCGCCCTGCGGCAGCGCTTTTGTCCCTCGTGTTGCTGATCCTGGTCGGGGGGGTTGGCGGTGGGGCCTACTGGTACAAACATCGCCCGAAACCGGTGGAAACCCGGTTTAAAGTCATTGCCCCGGCGCTTACGACGCGGGAAGACTCTAAGACAAAAGTATCCCCCTGTGTGATTCAATTTTTTAGCTCCGCTGCGCCTCTTGCGATGATCGGAAAGCCCGTTGTCCATGGAATCGAAATATTTCCGCAAATCGAGGGCGCCTGGAGGTGGACGTCCGACCGTGAGCTGAGATTTATGCCCAAAGCAGATTGGCCGGTCGGGCAGCAGTTTCGCGTTACAATGGCGAAAAAAGGACTGGTAGCCCAACACATCCGGTTATCGGGGTACGCATTCAAGTTCAATACGGCCGGTTTTTCCGCAAACATTAGCGAAGCCCAATTCTACCAGGACCCGGTCAACCCCGACATCAAGAAGGTCGAGGCCACCGTGACATTTTCCCATCCGGTAGAGCCCTCGCAATTTGAAAAACGCGTGAGACTCCTGATGGCGGTCGGCAAGGGAAAGGTTGCGACCGAGCCCGCAAAGTACGGCTTTACGATCACCTACGACAAATTGAAACTGCACGGCTACATACATTCGGCGCCGGTAGGAATTCCTGAAAAAGCCTCGGCTATGCGCGTCATCGTGGCGCCCGGCGTACGGGCTGCCGCCGGAGGTCCTCCGACCGGCGCCGGGGTCGAAAAGCTCGTAAATATCCCCGGTCTTTACAGCAATCTTCGCATTACTTCCGCAATACTCACACTCGTAAAGAATGAACGATCCGAACCGGAACAGGTCATGATTGTGACTACTTCGGTTCCCACCCTTAGGAAGGAAATCAAAAAATCGGTTAGTGCTTTCGTTCTGCCTGAATTCGGTCCGCCAAGCGAAAAGTCCGCGCGCAAAAAGCCTTTCGACTGGACCGGGCCCGAGGTAAGGATCGATTCCGAAACGCTCAAGGGTTCGCAGCCGCTAAAACTTGCCCAGCTCCCCAACGAAAAGGAGTTCGGGACCGTTTTCAGTTTTAAACTAAACGCCGATGTCGGGCGATTCGTCTCGATTCATGTCGCCAAGGGGATGAAATCTTTTGGCGGCTACATCCTCGCGAGTAATTGCGAGACGACCGTAAAGGTCCCGCCATATCCTAGCGAGTTAAAGATTCTGGCCGAGGGCTCGCTCTTAAGTCTTAGCGGCGAGAAGAAAATATCGATTCTCTCCCGCGATAACCCGGCCGTTCTTTTCGAGGTGGGTAGAGTCCTTCCCGACCAGATGCAGCAGCTCGTTTCCCAGAACTCGGGCAGCTTCTCAAAGCCGGGCCTGGACTCGTGCATCGGCCCAGACGATATTTCCGAGCGCTTCACGGAGGTGCGCCGCCTCCCGGACCCCGGTCCAGGGAAGGCCCGCTACGAGGCCTTTGATTTTTCGAAGTACCTGGGTAACGGCGGCGAGGCGCGGCGCGGGTGCTTTCTGTTTACGGCCCAAGGCTACGATCCCGTAAAACAGAGCGCCCGGGGGCAGCGGGACTCGCGGTTTATCCTTGTGACCGACCTTGGGCTTCTCGTAAAGGATAACGTCGATGGGACCCACGATCTGTTCGTGCAATCGATTCATGACGGAGGCCCGGTTGCCGACGCAATAGTTAAGGTCGTCGGGAAAAACGGCCTCGCGGTGCTCTCCGATACAACCGGGGCCGACGGACATGTTCATTTCCCCGGGCTATCGGATTTCCAGCGGGAAAAGACCCCCGTGATGTACCTCGTGGAAAAGTCGGGGGACATGTCGTTTCTTCCGGTAAGCCGTGAGGACCGGCGTCTTAATATGTCGCGCTTCGACGTGGGAGGAGTCGCCAACGCGCTTGAGCCCGACAGGCTTAACGCGTATCTTTTCTCGGACCGGGGCGTCTACCGGCCGGGAGATGAATTTCGCATAGGCATGATCGTCAAATCCGGCGACTGGAAAGGGGATCTCGCAGGTATTCCGCTCGAAGCCGCGATAACGGATGCGCGCGGACTGGTCGTTGCCAGAAAGAAGTTAAAGCTCACCGCGGCAGGTTTTGAAGAGATGCGCTACGCGACACAGGACAGTTCGCCTACCGGGACCTACACCGTAAATCTTTACGTGGTAAAAGACAGTGAACCGAAAGGTCTGCTGGGGTCAACCACTGTGCAGGTGCAGGAATTCCTTCCGGATCGCATGAAGATCGCTGTCCATTTATCGGCCGAGTCCCCCGACGGATGGGTGTCGCCCGATAAATTAAAAGGCCTTGTCACCTTGCGAAATCTTTTCGGGACACCGGCTACCGGACGCATGGTCAGCGCCACTTTGAACCTTGACCCCGCGAGCCCGAGGTTTAAAAAATTCAAAGACTTTCATTTTTTCGACCCCAATAGGGCCAAGCAAGGTTATCAAGAGGATCTCGAAAACGGCAAAACGGACGAAAAAGGCGAGGCGAGTTTTGATTTTAATCTTGGCCGGTTTGCCAATGCGACATACCTTCTGCGCTTTGGCGCCGAAGGGTTTGAGGCCGAGGGGGGGCGCGGCGTTGGCGGGCAAGCCTCCGTTCTCGTATCTCCCGATAGCTATCTTATCGGCTATAAGGCCGATGGAAACCTTAAGTATATCGATAAGGGCGCCGATCGCTCGGTTGAGCTCCTGGCGATCGACCCGAGGGTGGATCGGACGGCGGCCCCCGACCTTAAGCTGGTGCTTGTCTCGTGCAAATATGTATCGGTACTTACCCGGCAAAAATCCGGCCTCTACAAATATCAATCGGTTAAAAAGGAGGAAACGCTAAAAGAAGAGCCCGTTTCCATTCCTGCCGAGGGGTTGCGCCGAACGCTTTCGACCTCGGAGCCCGGGGATTTTGCCCTCCTCATAAAAGATGCGCGCGGAACGGAGCTAAACCGGATCGAGTACACGGTAGCCGGGCAAGGTAATATCGCCCGTTCTTTGGAAAAAAACGCCGAACTGCAGCTTTCCTTAAATAAAACCGACTGCGTTCCCGGAGAAGAAATCGAGGTCAGCATTCGGGCCCCCTATACCGGCGCGGGCCTTATCACCGTCGAGCGCGACAAGGTTTATTCCTTCCAGTGGTTTAAGGCAGACACAAACAACACGGTCCAAAAGGTCCGAATCCCCGAGGGGCTGGAGGGAAACGGCTACATATCGGTGGCATTCATCCGGGACATTAATTCCAAAGAGATCTTCATGAGTCCGCTTAGCTACGGCGCCGTACCGTTTTCGGTGAGCGTTGAAAAGCGCAGGGCAAAAGTTACCGTTACGTGCGACGAGCTGGCGAAGCCGGGCATGCCGTATACGATCAGGTACAAAACGGACCGTCCGGCGCGCGTGGTGCTCTTTGCCGTCGACGCCGGCATTTTGCAGGTGGCGCGCTACAAAACCCCCGATCCCCTGGGCTATTTTTTCCAAAAACGGGAGCTGGGTGTTAAGACCTCGCAGATCCTCGACCAGATACTTCCCGAGTTTTCGCGCCTCATGGAAGTGTCGTCGGCGGGCGGGGGCGAGGAAAACGAGGAGACGGCAAGCCATCTCAACCCGTTTAAGCGAAAACACGAGGCCCCCGTGGCCTTCTGGTCTGGCATCCTCGATTCGGATGCGACCGAGCGGGAGATCGTCTTCCCTGTGCCGGACTACTTTAACGGCACGATGAAGGTAATGGCGGTAGCGGTCTCACCCGATGCGATCGGTACGTTCGAAAAAGACGCGGTGATCCGCGGAGACTTCGTGTTGAGTCCAAACGTTCCGACCTTTGTTGCGCCCGGAGACGAATTCGACGTTAGCGTTTCCGTTGCCAATAACGTCAAGGGGTCCGGTAATGGCCCCCGGGTGTGCGTCGGGCTAAAGACGAGCGAGAATCTCGAAATTGTCGGAAAATCCTCCGTAGACCTTACGATCGGAGAAATGCGCGAGGCCTCGGCCCGATTCAGGCTCAGGGCAAAACATTTGCTCGGGGCGGCAAAGCTTAAGTTTACGGCCTCCATGGGCGATAAATCGGGGGGGTATGCGACCGAGATAAGCGTTCGCCCGCCGGTTCCCTACAGGACTTCGCTCCAGGCCGGCTTTTTTCGAAACGGGAAGCAGGACGTTACGGTCGCCCGAAATCTCTACCCGCAATTTCGCACCCTCCGCGCCGGGATATCGAACCTGCCCCTGGGGCTTGCGCATGGTCTGCTGGGCTACCTTGAAAAATACCCCTACGGATGCACCGAACAGCTTGTGAGCCAGGCCATGCCGGCCATTGTCTTGTACAATCGGCCCGAATTTGGCTTTGCACCCGAACGGTCGGAAAAAACGCTTTCCAAAATCATTGGAATCCTGCGTACGAGGCAAAACGGAGACGGCGCCTTCGGTCTTTGGGCCGCAAATTCCGAAGTTTCCGACTTTGCCTCCGTTTACGCGGTCCAATTTCTTTTGGAAGCAAAGGAGCGAAACTTCCCGGTTCCAGCCGATATGATCGCAAGCGGCATGCATTACCTGAGGCAGCTTGGAGCCTCCGAGGGCCAAGACCTTTCGGGCGAGCGGGTGAGGGCTTACGCTGTCTATCTTATGACCCGAAACGGAATTAATACTTCCAACTATATCGCTTCCCTGCAAAATCGTCTGGAAGCTCGATACCCCAAGGTCTGGAAAACGGATCTCGCGGGAATTTATATGGCCGCAACATATAAAATGCTAAAACAAGACAGCCTCGCAGACAAACTCATAGCCCTTTCCCGGCCGGGGGAGGTGGTGCGCCCCGATTACGACCATTATTACGACACCATGATTCGGGACGCACAGTTACTCACCATTGTCGCCCGCCATTTCCCCGATCGATTGGAGCGTTTGGGAGGCCAAGATATTCTGGCTCTTTTAAAGCCGCTGCAGGCCGGCGCCTTTAACACCCTGTCGTCTGCCTATGCCATTTTGGCCCTCGATACTTACGCCAATGCGGTGAAAACCGGGCCTGCGAGTAAATTTACCCTCTCTGAAATACTTTCGGGCGAAGAGGCAAAACCTCTGGCTTTACCGCAGGGTTTGTTTCCTCAGGCAAATTTTTCGAGCAATGCCGTAAAAATTCGATTTTCCTCCGATGGGCCCCTTGATGCCTTCTACATGGTCATGCAGTCGGGCTTCGACAAAACTGCGCCAAAGGAGGCGATAAGCAATGGGTTTGAGGTCGAACGCGAATACACCGATACTTTGGGTAAACCGATAGGAAAAGTAAAGTTGGGCTCGGAGATCGAGGTCCACTTGAAACTGCGTGCCACCGGAGCGGCAGTTATCGGCCGGTTGGCGCTTGTGGACCTGCTGCCGGGAGGCTTCGAGGTGGTGCTTAACCCATCTCGTTCCGCGTCGCAATCGTCCCAGTGGACGCCTTCGTTTGGACTTGCTAAATCTACCTGGCGCCCCGATTACGCCGATGCGCGGGAAGACCGGGTCGTTCTCTACGGGTCTGCCGATTCGAAGGCCAGGGAGTTTGTGTATCGCATTAAAGCTGTAAATTCGGGTACATTCGCCGTTCCTCCCGCATTTGGCGAATCCATGTACGATCGATCGGTGCAGGCAAGCTCGCCCGGGGGGAAAATCGAGGTGGTGGAGTAGGGCGCTCCCGTCCTGCTTGGATGTAAGAGCCCGGCAGGGAACAGAGCCGGTGAGTGCGGGGAGACGTGTTATCCTTACAATTACCAACACATACGCCAACTTCCCTCCTTTTGCGATGACACCACATGAAGGGGCTGGGCTCGATCGCCCCCCTTTGCCAAAGCTGACAATTATCCACACATATGCCCACTTTCCCCTTAGCGGAGACTCCCAAGAAAAGGGCTTGGCCCGCTCGCCCCCCTTTTTTGCAAAGGGGGGTTGGGGGGATTTACTCTCCAGCCGCTTGCAATGACGCGCATGGACCGGCTGGGCTCGCTCGCCCCCCTTATTTGCAACTTTTCCCGACTGGCGAGAGGGATATTATTCCTCGTCG
>JARLHO010000096.1 GCA_031292215.1 Syntrophobacteraceae bacterium
GGCCCGCACCAGCCCATCCTCCATTATTCCCGCTCTTAGCATGCGGTCGATAAGTCGCAGGATGCGCGGATCACCTATGCGATGCGCCAGGAATTTGAGCATCCATTCGTGGTTGACTTTGTCGAAAAAACTTTTGATATCAGCTTCAACGACATGGCCCACACTCTCTTGCCGGATGGTCCGTCCCAGCTCGTCCAGACACCCGTGAGTACTGCGCTCGGGTCGGTATCCGTAGCTGCCGTCTTCAAAAGCTTGCTCATAGATCGGCTCCATTTCCGCGCTGCCGTTTCAAACCG
This sequence comes from Syntrophobacteraceae bacterium, assembly GCA_031292215.1. Classification (GTDB taxonomy): domain Bacteria; phylum Desulfobacterota; class Syntrophobacteria; order Syntrophobacterales; family Syntrophobacteraceae; genus SbD1. The sequence goes on from JARLHO010000096.1 coordinate 297, forward strand.
CCCCCAATACCTCGGCCGCCACATCTTCCAGACCAAGCTCGACGAGTTTTTCCCGGGTCGGTATCCCTGTTTTGGTGTCCCATCCCCTCAACTGATAGTACTCATCCTTCATCTTTTCGAACTTATCCCTGTCCAATACGGCGCCTTCGTATTTTCCTTTGGTCAGCGGTATTTCGAAAAATTTTCGAGGCAGCGTATCATCTGTTCGTCTCAACCCCTGTCTTACGTCGAACATCCTTTCGAGGTTTCGGATGCGCTCCCCGGCCTGCACAAGCCGGTCGACGTCCCAGTCTTTGCCGGTTACGAGATTAAAGAGCTGAGCGGCCTTCTCCACGTTGTGGTAAATAAATATGCTGTAGGGCCACGAGCACACCCCGAGGCTGTCGACAATCCTTTGATCGTGTTCGGAGACGACCGCCGACATGGCTTTGCCTTCGTACGAGGAGGGAATTGCCGCCTCTTCACTGCCATACATTGATTTTCCGACCTGCTGGAACCACTCCGGAGCGTTATGCCAATCGACTTCGAGTATGCTTCCCCGAAGTGGCAGGGGGTCTCCTCTGTGGCCGATGGCCTGCATAAGCGCCGAGGCCTTGAAGGCGCGAAATTCGTAAGGGTGGGGCGCCAGTCCTTTGACCACATCCACTTTATCGACGGCTTGCGGGCCAAAATGTTTTGCCGCAGCCATCTGGCCTTCCGCCAAAATGTCGCCTATGCCTTCCCGGGCGCCGATTTTTCGGATGGTGGAAAGAATCGCCTCCTTGCTCCCCCGCTCCATCGGTATTCCGTCGGTATCTTTTTCCGTGATTATGCCGTCATGGTGGAGTTCCATGAGAAACCCGATAGTGGCGCTGACCTCGGTTGTATCCATCCCAAGGCTATTGGCAAGGCGGGTTGCCTCCCAGAAAACGTTCATATCGAGGTTCCAGACAGCGCCCGTAAAACCGCTCCAGGGCTCACATCCCGTAAAGCCTTTGCCGATTTCGGGGACGACTAGAAAATTCTTGCAGCGGACCGGGCAGGAAAAACATCCGACATTTTTCAACTGATGCTTTTCGACAAAAGCGGGCCCGCCATAATTGTTGACGATCTCATCCCAGTGGACGTCTTCATAGTAGCCCACCGGAAAAAAGCTAAGCGAATACATCCAGGGGACCGAACGGCACACGCCCCAGGTGGAAAGCTCAACGCACGCGGGGTGTTCGCGGATCTCGCGGCTTATCTGGACGGAAACTTCGAGCATCTCCTCGGGGTTTGCCACCTGGATGGTCCCGGTGCCTCGAACGGCTACGGCTTTTAGATTTTTGGACCCCATCACCGCGCCAATGCCCGTTCTACCGGCCGCCCCGGCCACCTCGGTAATCAGACAGGCAAAGCGCACGAGCTTCTCACCGGCCGGGCCGATGCAAATCACCTTGACCTCGGGGTCTCCAAGCTCTTCTTTGATAAGCTTTTGGGTTTGAAAGGTATCCTTGCCCCACAGGTGGGCGGCGCTTCGGATCTCGACCTTTCCATCGTTTATCCAAAGATAGCTGGGTTTTTCCGCCTTACCCCTTATCACGATATGGTCAAAGCCGGCATATTTGGCTTCCGGTCCCCAGTAGCCGCCGAAATTGGATTTACCCCTCAAATTGTTCATGGGAGAAAGGGCCGTCACATCGGTTCTCCCCGATGAAGGCATGGCGGTGCCCGTTAGCGGACCCATGCTGAAGATGATCGGATTGCCCGGATCGAAGGCATCGGCGCCCGGTTTATAGTTGTCATATACCAGGCGAACCCCGATGCCTCTTCCACCCAAATACTTGTCCACATAGGGTTCGGTCGGCTCAATTTTTATTTCCCCACTGGATAAGTCAACGTTTAGAATTGAACCCACCCATCCGTTCATACTACTGACTCCTTCCTTCCAGGCAGCAGCGGGAGATAGTCTGCAGAAGAATTCATCCTGGCTCGTTTTTTCGTAAGCGTTTAAGTTGACATGGCGGCCGGCATGCCACTGGGACTTCCCTGTGCACTCCCCCCCCAAACATTCCCCGGGGCGGGTTTGCTGCCGTCCGCTCCTAACCCGAAAAAAAACTATCATTTATCTTCGAGCAGCTTTTCCACCTCGGCCATTTTCCCCACCGCCAGGGCCTCGGGCACTAAAGGCCGGCGACACCCGGGGCATCTGTAAAGGTCTACGGGAAACATGCTCCCGAGATAGCGCACCTCGACTTTCCCGATCTCGAGAGGCAACCCGCATTTCATGCACACCCAATCCACCCCGGCAAACGCAGCGTCAATTTCTTTCAACGGATTTTCTCCCGGAAAAACCTTTGCGAAGCTATCGGCCGCTCAAAAGCCGGGGCGGGGCTCCTGCCTTGGAGGCAGCCGATTCTACGGGTTCGACTCTCGTTTTTTTGGCTTTTAGGCCTGCCAGCACCCTTTCGGGCAGCGCGGGGAGCTTCGTGATCCTAACGCCGCAGGCATCGTGGATCGCATTGACAATGCTTGCATGGGGCGAGGTAAGCGGCAGTTCCCCGACCCCGGCGGCTCCAAAGGGACCGTGCTCCCGAACCGTTTCCACGTAGTAAATGTGTATATTGTCGGGAATGTCTTTGGCATACGGGATACCGCAGCCCTTAAGACTCGTATGCTCTTTGAGATCCTCGAAGTCTTCGGAGAGGGCAAGGCCTATGCCCTGGGCAATGCCCCCGTAGATTTGGCCGTCAACGACAAGCTTATTGCAGATCGTTCCGACATCGGCAAATATCGTAAATTCTTCGACTTTCACCTTGCCCGTATTGACCTCGACTGCGACCTCGCTCATAAAGACCCCGTACATGTAGACGGAGAAGGGCTTGCCCTGCGCAAATTCATCGCATGCGGTGCATATCGAGGCGGCCCATTTGCCCTCATATTTTACGGGGATTTTCTCGGCGATCATTTCCTCGTAGGCGCGGTAGCCGCCGCCTGGTTTTTTCATAGCGGATAGCAGCATCTCGCAGCCGGCCTTGATGGCGTTTCCGGTAACCACCTGCTGGCGGCTTCCGCCGGAGGGACCGGAGTTGGGGGTAAAGGCGGTATCGTTCATGACCAGGCGGATTTTTTCCGGA
>JARLHO010000097.1 GCA_031292215.1 Syntrophobacteraceae bacterium
CTCACCCACTTCCATCTCTTGGGCATTAGATCGGGACGTCCTCTTTTGCATGCTCAAAGTAGTTTTCACGGCTTTTCCTTCCCCGCCCTCTACTCTAAATTATCTGGGGGAAAGTGTCTCAGTTATATTGACACAGAGGGCTGGAGGAAATCATCAGGCTCCTCGGGATCCTGGGATTGTCTCACGCAATTCCGGCGTTGTAACTTCTAAACCCTTGTCCGGCTCAGTAACTTTTAAACCCTAGTCCGGCTCTCTCCTTTTGGTGGGGGCCGGTTCTTCATATTTTTTCAATTATACTAGAATCCTCTTCCCTCAAAATGAGGTTTACCTTAAATCGCACGTTTTTTGCCTTTCTTGGAATGTCCTTTCCATCACTCTCCCTTCATTGGCGAGCTTTGCGTACGGCTGCAACCGGCAAGGACTGGCAGGCCGGTTGTGGGGGGGCGGGAACGGCGGCGGCGCCGGAAGCCACCGCGCAGCAACCGGGGTCCGAATCTGTTTTTTTCGAGGACCAGACTCCGCAGACCGATTCATCCACGGGGAATGGATGTTCCTGTAAGGCCGCGATGAATTACAGGCGGCAAAGAATGAAACTGTTAGGGAAGCGCTCAAATTTGGACAGTAACTGAGATTGCGCGTCATTTCTTGTGATGCGGTTACGCCGCAAACCAACCAGTACGCAGTTGCGAATTTCATAAGCCCACAAACGCGGCGCAACGGCAGCTAGTGTTGCGTCCCTTAAGTTCTTTGATATTTCTAAAAACATGGATTCCGGCTAAAATCCTGCCGGAATGACGACATTCGGAAGGATCGCATATCGAATATATTGTATATATACAAGAATTTACGGGACGCAACACTAGAGATTGAGAAACGGCCCTTAATACGTCGTTTGTGAAATCCATGCGCTCGTCGGGAAAACGCCACGCCGCAGCGAGCGAAGCGTCTATAACAAAGGCAGCCATTTAAGGGCGGTCGCAATTAATGTAATCGTGAACCGTCAACCCCTCAGGATCGGGCTTCACGCGCTTCTGGATTTCCAGAATGCGCTCGGCGGCGGTTTGTGCCGCCAGAACAGGATCGGGCACTTCTTCTTGTGCCGCAAGCCGTTCAATCCACTCTTCAAGACTCAAGCCATGAACTGCCGCTTGCGCTCGCAACGCGGCGGCCCGCTCGTCGGGGATATTGATGGTTACTGTCATAAGCTCCCGCTCCACAGTTTGCGTTTCCAGAAATATAACACGAGAAGGAGAGCGTGTCTTGAAAGTGGGCTGAAATTTCACGACATCGGAATGAAGAAGATCCGCATCGAAGCCATGCCTTCACCCGAGTCAACGGGGCCGCACCACCTGCCCTTCAGTGGATTGTCAGCTTGTATCCGTTGACATATCGAAGACTTAACAAAGTTTTTGACAATTTATAACGCCCTTACCATAATTAGGATGTGTGTTTATAAAAGAAAACCCTGGAACAGGATCCGCTCCAGGGCTTTTGTTGGGAAATAGTTTCCATTTGGCGATAGAAATTATCTCCCGATGAGACCCTGATTGCAACAAGATTTCTATTCCAGGACACCCTCACCCCCCCAAAATGAAAGGAATTTTGTCAATGTCCAGGGTCTTAAAACTTATTGAACGGATTGTAGCGCTCATCTGGCAGCTCATCCAATTGTGGCAGCTTCTACCGATCTAGCTTCACCAACTGTGCATCCCAGCCCCCATCCGATAAGGACGATAAGGGGGGCCGGGATGCGCTCCACCGTCCGGACTACAGCAACGGAAAGGAGAAACCGATGGAATGGCATGAAGTGATCGAGCATCCGAGTCTGAAAAACCTGCCTTTCAAGATCGAGACGAACAAATGGGGAAAGATTATGATGACTCCGGCCTCTTTCCTGCACGGAATATATCAAAGTCGTATCGATAAAACACTTGGCCGATTGGCCCATGAAGGAGAGACTGCCACGGAATGCCCGGTTCAGACCTCCGAAGGCGTCCGCGTCGCCGATGTTGCCTGGGGGAGCAACGCATTTATTAAAAGACATGGACTCCGCAAGCTGAAACTCCCCGAAGCGCCGGAAGTAGTTGTGGAAATAGAATCTCCTTCTAACACCATCGGCGAGTTGGAAGAAAAAAAGCAACTCTATTTCAAGGCGAGCGCCAAGGAATTCTGGATTTGCGACCAGGATGGCGGCATGCATTTTTTCAATCCTCGCGGGGAACTTGAGAGAAGCGAGATTTTTGTGGAATTTCCCGAACGTATCGATATTCGGGTTGCGTGAAAAGATGAAGTTGCCTGAGAAGATGAATAGGCGCGGGAGTTGAGCGCTATCAAATCCAAACCGCCTTTATATCCCGTTCCGGCGGGCGTTTGATCCGGAAAGGCTCCCGGCAGGGGACTGGACAACATTTTCCGGGTAAACGCGCGCGGCCCCGGGCCGTTTACTACATGCCGAGCTAAAAAAAAGGAGACCGCTTGTGCAACACCACCTTGAATTTCCTCATGGACCGATGCGCCGAAAAGAACGCGAAATAAAAGAGCGCTCTGCAATCGATGAAATCCTCTCGTCTGCCAAAATTATGCACCTGGCGCTTTCCGATAACAACGTTCCCTTCCTCGTACCCCTTCATTTTGCCTTTGACGGCGGGGCGATCTATTTTCACTCGGCGCGCGCCGGGACAAAGATAGAGATACTCAAGCGCAATAATTTTGTTTGCTTTGAAATCTGCGACTATCGCGGCGTTGCCGCCAGCCCGCTGGCTTGTGACTTTGAGGCGAATCATCGTACGGTAATCGGCCTTGGCAGAGCCTGTTTTATAGATGAGGAAAGCGAAAAGATCAGGATTCTAAATCTTATTGTCGCCCGGTTTACCGAAGAAAAGTTTACCTATCCAAAAAACTCGCTTGATGCGACGCTGGTTGTCCGTATCGACATCGATTCGATCAAGGGGAAAAAACACCTGCTCTAGCCTCCCCGGAATCGCCTCAGATGCGGCTCCGGGAAAGGGGCCGGACAAAATAATGGCTCACGTCCCGTTTCCCCATTGCTTATCGGTATTATAATCATGGCCTGGAATTGGGGAACGGAGGGCTTTTCTTCGGCCGGACCGGCTATCGAAAATCCTTGACCTTTTGTCTCAGTTCCAATAAACGGGACTGCATCTCTAAAACTGCATATAAGGATTAGCGTTATGCCCAAAAAGGATAGAGAAGGCGACGGAATGATGGATGACTTCGAAGACGATTCCGGACTCGAATTCGAACAAACCGAAGAACTCGATTTTGCCGGCGAGGAAGACCTGCTGCTCGAAGAAACCGATGATGACGAGGAGATTGTTCCATCGGTTCTCTACAAAGGGATCTCGCGGCCTAAAACCGATGAGGACTGGCGACAGCTTTTGCTGGAGGCAAGCAAGGATGGCGTTCCGGAATACAGTATCTCCGACTCCTACAAGGAAGGGGCTCTATTGCTGCACCCCGCCTTCGGCATCGGGGTGGTGAGCAAACTTATTGCCGCCCGAAAGATGGAAGTCATATTCGCAAGCAGCAAGAAGCTGATGGCCATGAATGTGGTCCCTCCGGCCGCTTAGAGAACAGGGCGGCAGGCAAAGGGCGAAGCCGGCGTGATAGAAGAGTTCGTGCCGACCTGCCAACCCCGTTCGCCTGCTCTAGTATTTTTCCGTCTCACGCACACACCAGCGCGAGGTGCTCTTGCGTTTGCTTGAGCAAAAAACCGTAGACCGGTTCCACGCCTGCGGTTACGTTTCCATTGAAAAGGAAGTTGTCCTCGCCGCTAAAGTCGCTGATCGATCCGCCCGTTTCCATTATGAGCAGCGCGCCGGCGGCTATGTCCCAGGCCTTAAGTCCTATTTCCCAGAAGCCGTCCACCCGTCCCGCGGCCAGGTAGGCCAAATCAAGGGCCGCAGCGCCGGCCCGCCTGATTCCGCTAACCTCCATGGCTATCGCCTTGAAAGTAACCAGGTAAGGGTCCATGTACTCCCTGGCCCTGGAGGGGATCCCGGTGGCCACCAGCGCCCGGTCCATCTCCACTCTCTTTCGCCGCGGCAGTCTCACTCCATTGAGCCATGCTCCCTCATCCTTTTTCGCCGAAAAAAGCTCGTTTCTAACCGGGTCGAGCACAAATCCCGCCACCGGTTTTTTGTCCAGGCAAACCGCTATGGAAACGGCCACAAACGGAAAGCCGTGAATAAAGTTGGTGGTGCCGTCCACCGGGTCGATCACCCAGGTGTAGCCCGGCTGCAAACCCTCGTTGGCCGATTCTTCAGCCATGATGTGGTGGTCGGGAAAATTTTTCCGGATCGCCTCGGTTATCAGCCGCTCGCACTCTTTATCTATCACGGTCACATAATCCGATGGGCCCTTGACACTGACCATGGACCCGGCCACCTGTCCAATGTGTCGCCGGATAAGCTCTCCCGCCTCCAAAATCGCCTTCTCTGCTACGGCCTCGATTGTACCAGTCATTTTAGTTTCCTTTTCCCCATCTCTATTGCGCTAAGAATCGAAATTGAGTAAAAATCAGAAAACGAACGCGGCACGGGCACTCTCGTTTTCGCGCCTCGCAAACCCCTTTCCAATGGAGGCTTTTCGCTCTTGATAATAGATGTTCACACGCACATCTTTCCCCCTGACATAATCACTGCAAAAGAGCGATTATTGGCGGGCGAACCCGAATTCGAGCTTCTCTACGGACCGCCGGCCTCAAAGATGGTCTCAGCAGAACTCCTTGTCCGGTCCATGGATGAAAACGGCGTAGACCGCTCCGTCGTATTCGGATTCCCCTGGAGATCCGCGCAAACCCGGGCGCGCCATAACGACTACGTCCTCGATGCGGGGGCAAGGTTTTCCGACCGGCTCATCCCGATGGCGTGTCTGGACCTTCTGTCAAACGCCTGTTGCGCGGAAGCCGAAAAGATGATTTCAGCGGGCGCTTGCGGCCTGGGAGAGCTCGCCGTCTACTCTGCGGGCGGGAATATGGACCGTGTACTCGATAATTTCAAGCAAATTGGCGCTCTTTGCCGGGAAAAAGAGATCCCGCTTCTGGTCCACGCAAATGAGCCCATCGGCCACCAATACCCCGGGAAGGCCCCCCAGGGTCTTGATTTCTACTATGATCTGGCCAAGGCGGCCGCAGGCGCCACGCTGATTTTCGCCCACTGGGGAGGCGGCCTCATTTTCTTTGAACTCTTAAAAAAACAGCCCCCCGCCGAATTTGCCAATATCTTCTATGACACCGCAGCCTCCCCTTATGTCTATAAATCGGACATCTACCGGGCCGCCTCGCAGGCGATCGGCGCCGGAAGGATTCTTTTTGGGAGCGATTATCCGCTGATTTCCCCGAAGCGCTACTTTGCCGAAATGAGCCAGTCGGGCCTCGCCCCGTCGGACATTGCTTCCATCTGCGGTGAAAACGCGGCTCGCATTTTCCACATTACTTAAATTATTTGGTAAAGGGGTGTGGCCGGCCGAGTAAGGCTCCGCCTTTGCCTCCGGGAGTCTGTCCGCTTTTTGTTTGACTCGCACTGTCGCGCAATGTTAGCCTTCCATAATTAAACCATCTGCTTAGTGGGCAAAATTTACAGGAAATGGTTGTCGGAAACCGCTTATGGCAAAAAATTCGTCCCTTTCCGAGTTTTTTGAAGACGGCAAATACACAAGATGGATATTGGCGGTAGGAGCTATTTTGCTTCTGACCCTCGAGATCGGAATCCTTATTGCCATCTACAATCAATCGGGTTTAAAGACCAGGGTTTGCATTACGGACACCGGCGGCAGGCTGTTGTACGAAAGCCCCGGCCCAACCATAACCTCCTATGAGAAAATGGTGTTCGAAAACAACTTCGGGCCGTTGAAAAATTACACCACCCAGTTAAAATCCAATTACGTGCCGTTTAACTACCGGGGGTGGATACTTTTGGCGGTCGGCCTGCCCCTTGGCCTCATGCTGCTGCTTTTTTTCATGGCCCAGGTCTGGCTCCTCCTTCTCAAAGGCAATCCCAAAGATGAGGCCCGCCAGGAAGGCGATTTTACCAAATCGGGCTTTGGGGGGTTTCTGACCCTTTCGAAAAACTTCTCCGTTCTGGGGGTAGGGTTCGTAATCGTTTTGGCCATGCTTGTCTTATGGTTGATTCCTTCCATCCTTGGGGACATGGCTTCCTCGGTCTTTCGGGCGATCAAGCAGTATCCTTTGTTCTTTAGCGGGGTGTCGACTTTCGCGGGAGGGTTGCTCGTCTGGATTATCTATCTGAGATACAGGTTATCCCGGCAGATGCTCGAAAACCAGGTGCGCATTGAAAAATTTCGGATAGAAAGATTGACGATCGAGCAACATTCGGTTCAGCAACTGCTTCCGGCTCACGCCGAGGCGGATGAGGACCGAACTCAATTATTGCAGTCGGGGGAACATTGAAAATATGTGGTTTAAAAACAGGGAAGAAAAACGTCGGTCTGAAAGCGACAATAAATTCTGGTCGGACGAGGCCACTTTGGATCGGGGTGTATACTATCTCTACCTGATCATCGGGCTTCAGGTTTTATTCGTTTTGGGCCTCATGGGGATAATCATGTTTATCGGAAAGGTTATCTCCACGCCGGCCTGGGTGTTTCTGTTTATTTTCGGGGTATCTCTGGCGGGCATCGCGTATGTCTACAGAAAGGCGAAAAATCGGTTCCGCAGATTCAGCGAATCTTTCGGGAGAACGGACAGAAATTACGAAATAAGCTTTATGGGCGGCATGCTCACGATGAAAATAGAACAAAATCTTAGCAGCGCAAACCTTCTCGCAGCCCCCGCCGCGGTTTCCGACGACCAGATAATCGATGCGGAAACGAGCAGCGGGCCCGGCCCCGCCCCGAAGTCCGTTCAGCCGCACTGAACCGCCGGGAGGGCAAGAAATTCTTCAGCCGCGCTCTTTCTAACGATTGTGTCCTTGGCACAGTCCACCCCGCCCTTTGCGGGGTGGTCGACGTTATAGTGGAGTCCGCGGCTCTCGCGTCTTCGGATCGCGCAGCGGATGATGAGCTCGGCCACCAGGGCGAGCCCCTGGAGCTCGGCCAGATCGCTGCTCAAGGGGATATTGGGCATGTGCTCCTTTAGTTCCATCTTTATCTGAAGAACATGAGTAAGAGCAAGAGCCAGCCTTTTGTCGGTGCGAACGATGCCGACGTAATTCCACATGAGCCGCCTGATCGAGTCCCAGTTATGAGCGATCATGACCATTTCGCTCTGTGACGTATTCTCGGCGCAGGTTCCGGCCCAACACTCGGGGACCTCGGGAAAAACCCGGCTTCGCCAGGACCCTATCCGCTCCATGCATTCGACTGCTGCCGCATGGGAAAAAACCATGGCTTCCAGAAGGGAATTGCTGGCCAGGCGGTTGGCCCCGTGAAGACCGGTGCAGGCGCACTCGCCGATGGCGTAGAGGTTTTCTATCGTGGTGCGCCCCGAGCGATTGGTGAGGATCCCGCCGCACATGTAGTGGGCCGCCGGAACGACCGGAATGGGGTCTTTGGTGATGTCTATTCCAAGCGATAGGCATCTGCTGTAGATGTTGGGAAACCGCCCCTTTAGAAATTCGCTGTCCTTGTGAGTAATGTCCAGGAAAACGCAGTCGTCTCCGCTTGTTTTCATCTCCGTATCTATTGCGCGCGCCACAATGTCTCGAAACGCCAAATCCTTTAGCGGGTGGTACTTCTCCATAAAGGTGCGCCCTCGCTTGTCGATAAGCCTTGCGCCTTCCCCGCGGACCGCCTCGGAGATCAAAAAGTTTTTGGCCGCCGGATGATAGAGACATGTTGGGTGAAACTGAACAAATTCGAGGTTGGCAAGCTCCGCCCCCGCCCGGTAGGCGATCGCCAGCCCGTCTCCTGTCGCCACGTCCGGGTTGCTGGTATACAGATAGACCTTCCCGGCCCCCCCGGTGCAAAGCAGCACGGCGTTGGCGACAACTGTGTGAATCCGCCCCCCCGCTACATCGTAGACGAATGCGCCGCGGCAGGTGTCCTGCTGGTAGAGATCGACCGAACCGGCCTTCATCGACTGATGCTGGATCACCAGGTCGAGGACCAGGTGGTTTTCAAATATCGCGATGTTGGGGTCGGACTCGGCGGCGGCGATCAGCACTTTTTCAACCGCCTTGCCCGTCATGTCCTGGGCATGGAGAATCCGGTTGCGGCTGTGTCCGCCTTCCCGTCCGAGATCAAACGAGTCGGCGCCTGTCCCGAGGTTGAAGGCCACACCCAGCTCCACAAGCTCCTTTACTCGATCGGGGCCGGTTTTTATCACAAAATCGACGATATCGGGATGACACAGCCCGTCTCCCGAATCGAGTGTGTCCTGCACGTGGAGACCGAAAGCGTCATCTTGGCCGATTACGCACGCTATTCCCCCCTGGGCATAGTTCGTGTTGGTTTCAAGCTTGTCCTTTTTGGTTACAATAGCGACCGTTCCGCTCTTGGCTGCCTTAAGAGCGAACGTAAGACCGGCGATTCCGCTGCCGACAACGAGATAATCGAATTGATTTTTCATTAGGAATTCCCCATACGTCGGATTAAACTTCTATTTTTAATACTAATGGCTGCCTGCGGCAAGAAATGTTTTCGACCGGCGGGTTCGAATGGATTGGGAGATGATGGAAAATAGGTACAAGGCTGAATTGCTCTCGTTTGCCGCCTCCAACCCCGAACTCAAGGTGATCGCCTTGGATTGCGACGGGGTGCTTTTCGATTCCAAAGAGGCCAATGTCCGTTTCTACAGCCACATCATGGAAAGGATCGGCGGGCCTGCCGTACGTGTTGACCAGTACGAATACATCCACATGTACCCGGTGCGGGAATCTCTTCTCTACCTGACAGAAGGTGCGGGCGAAGAGTTCGATCGCGCGCTGGAAGTCTTAAAGACCCTGGATTTTAGTCCGTTTAACGGCTACCTCACCTGCGAACCGGGACTGGTCCCTTTTCTAAAACTTGCGAGCACCCACTTTCGGACCGCCCTGGCCACAAACCGCACGGTTTCAACCATCGAGCTTCTAGAGAAGTATAATCTTAGAGAATACTTTCATCTCGTGGTGTCGGCTTCCGATGTAAAAAACCCCAAGCCCCATCCGGAATCGATGGAGAAAATATTTGAGGTCTTCGACGCGCGGCCCGAAAATGTCCTCTATATCGGCGACTCGAAGGTGGATGAAACCCTGGCCCTGGCTACCGGAGTCCATTTCGTAAGCTACAAGAACCCCGCCCTTGCCGCGGAGCTGCATATCGGTCATTTCCAGGAACTCGATTGTCTTTTTCCAGGGATGTCCGAAAAATGAGCCTGACGCTTCTGGGGACGGTCCATTGCGACCCGGACGGATTTTCCAGGAGCCTTCTGTTTTTCGAACATTACCGGCCCGATCTCATACTGGTCGAAATAAGCGATTTTGCCGTCGCATTCCGAGAAAAGCGCTCGCCCGAGCTTCGAAAATTATTTCTTGAACGGCTTAGCTCCGTTACGCAAAAGCTGTCCCTCGATCTTGCCACAGCTCTTGCCCACCCGCAAATCGCCTCGATCCTATGGCAGATAAGCCTTCCTTTCGAATACAGCGCATCGCTTGCCTACGCCAGACGATGCGGCGTCCCGCTGGTCCCGGTCGACTATTCGGGGTTTAGCCGCAAATGGATAAAGACATGGAAGCAGATGATCTCTTCTGCCAATATCGAGACGCTTTTGTCGCTGGATAACTTTTCGCCGCCGGTTTTTTCCCTCTACGCCCGCGCCGCGCAAAGGATATACGAAGAAAAGACTTTTCCTGAGACTCAACCCGCAGACGGGCGCCTGTGGCAGGAGCGAGAAAACCGGATGAGCGCCAACATCACAGCGGCCCTAAACCGTTTTGGCCCCGAGCGCCCGGTGTATATCGGCGGCTGGTGGCACCTTTGCCGCGGAGAAAATATAGCGACCCTTCGCGACCTCCAGGGGGTCCCCGGGGCGTCCTGCTTGCTTCTTGACCGCGCATGAATAGGAGCGGGAAGCGGGAAGCGGGAAGCGGGAATTAAACGACCTGCCTCGCTTCCCGCTTCTGCATTCTCTTCGCTTCTACGCGAGAAAATTGCAATTCTCTTTTGGATGTGTTAGCATGGAATTGTTGATTGCCGGAAAATTTTAGCTTGGTCGTGCTAGACGGGGAGCTAGCGGTGCCCTGTAGCCCGAGATCCGCTTTAGCGGGGTTGAATCCCCTTTTGAAGGACTATGGCTGAGCTGCTCGTATCAAATTCCGGCGCCGGTTGGACACCACGCAACAGACGAACACGAACCCCGTCAGGTCCGGAAGGAAGCAGCGGTAAGTGCCTCCGGCTGTGTCGCGGTCACATCTAACCTGGTTGCCTGAAGGCGTGCGGTCGGTATTGGCCGGTTCGACGGAGGGTGCACGGCCAAGTTCTTTTTTATTGGTGGCGAATAAGCGATGAAATTGCACTACCTTCAACACGTGCCCTTCGAAGGGCCGGCAAATGTCGGCGATTGGGCTCAAAACCAGGGCTGGGATCTATCGGCGACACATCTCTACCGGGGGGAAAATCTCCCGGCAACGAGCGAGTTTGACTGGCTGGTTGTAATGGGCGGGCCGATGAACATCTACGAAGAAGACCGCTACCCCTTTCTGGCCGCTGAAAAAAAGTTTATTCAAAAGGCGATCGAGGCAAATAAACTTGTGCTGGGGATTTGTCTTGGCGCGCAGTTGATCGCCGACGTTCTCGGAGGCAGCGTTACGCGCAATCGGCACAAGGAAATCGGATGGTTTCCCGTTTCTTTGAGGCCCGAGGGGATGGAATCGGCGGTTTTTACAAGTTTTCCCCCGGAATTTGCCGCCCTCCACTGGCACGGCGACACGTTCTCTCTTCCTCCCGGGGCCGCCATGGTCGCCCAAAGCACAGCCTGCCCGGCCCAGGCCTTCACGTACAACGGCGGGCGCGTGGTCGCCCTTCAGTTCCACCTCGAATCCTCGCCGGACAGTGTGCGTCTTTTGATTGAAAATTGTTCGGACGAGCTTGTCGAGGGGGAATTTATTCAGAAGGCCGACGCCATCCTGGAAAAGAGGGAGAATTTTTCCTCGATCCACTATTCCATGCGGACGCTTCTCGAAAATATGAAAAAAATCCAGACAGCTTCCATCCGAAAATCCCCGTTTCTGCTCCACTAGACCAACAGCAACGAATAATTAAGCATTACTATCGCAAAATGAGACAAGGCTATGGGGGCTGCGAAACTCCGAAATTATATCGGCGGAGAGTGGGTCGAAGCGCAAACCGTGGAGTATGCCGAGGTTATCGATCCGGCCCGGGGAAAACTTCTGGCCAGGGTCCCCCTTTCCACTTCAGCCGATGTGGAAAGGGCCGTAAAAAGCGCTGCGGAAGCCTTCCCCGACTGGCGCAACACACCCCCGGCCGCCCGGGCCCGATACCTTTTCCGGCTAAAGGAGCTGATGGAAGATCGCTTCGACGAACTGGCAGAGATCCAGACCAGGGAGCACGGCAAAACCATCGACGAATCCCGTGGCGAGACCCGGCGGGGCATAGAACAGGTCGAAGTCGCCTCGGCCATTCCGACGCTTATGCAGGGCTGCAACCTCGAAGACATTGCCGCCGCCGGGATCGACGAACATTGCTTTTTCCAGCCGGTCGGTGTCTTTTCCCATATCGCCCCGTTTAATTTTCCGTTCATGGCGCCGCTCTGGTTTGTGCCCTACGCCATTGCCGCCGGCAATACATTCGTTGTAAAGCCCTCGCCGCGCGTTCCCCTTTCGCAGACCCGCGTCGTCGAGCTCTTCGAGGAAATCGATCTGCCCCCGGGCGTTCTCAACATGGTCCACGGCGCAAATGAGGCGACCAACGCCATTTTGCATCACCCCGATGTGGCCGGAGTCACCTTCGTTGGTTCAACAGCCGTTGGCCGGGATATAATCTATAAGAGCTGCGGTGAGACCGGAAAAAGAGTCATCGCCCAGTGCGGAGCGAAAAATTTCATCGTGGTGCTCGAAGACTGCGATCTTGAAAAATCGATGGCCGGGCTGATGACCTCCTTTTTCGGCAATACCGGCCAGCGCTGCCTTGCCGGGGCAAACCTCGTGCTCGTTGGATCGGACTCGTTTCGCCAAAGGGCGGTTGACGCCTTTATAGGGGCGGCGGCAGCGATTCGCGTGGGAGACGGAATGGACGGCTCGGTCCAGATGGGGCCGCTTCAAAACGCAGCCTCCAAACAGCGGGTGATCGGCTACATAGAAACGGGTATCCGGGAAGGAGCCCAACTCGCTCTCGACGGCAGAAAGCTCCGACTAAGCGACCCCGATCTTCCGCAGGACTGTTTTCTTAACCCGTCCGTTTTTGTCGACGTAACGCCTCAAATGACGATTGCGCGCGAGGAAATTTTTGGTCCGGTGGCATGCATCTTAAGGGCCGCAGACCTTGACCAGGCTATAGACATGATTCATGAGAGCCCGTATGGAAACTCCGCGGCCATCTACACTTCGAGCGGCCGGGCGGCGCAAAAGTTCCGCCATGATGTGAAATGCGGCAATATCGGCGTAAACGTCGGGGTTCCCGCCCCCATGGCGTTTTTTCCCTTCGGCGGCATGAAAGACTCTTTTTTCGGCTCCCTCCACGGGCAGGGAAAAGACGCGATCCGCTCTTTTACCGACCCCAAGGTGGTGGTGGAAAGGT
The DNA here is from genome assembly GCA_031292215.1 of Syntrophobacteraceae bacterium. Classification (GTDB taxonomy): domain Bacteria; phylum Desulfobacterota; class Syntrophobacteria; order Syntrophobacterales; family Syntrophobacteraceae; genus SbD1. The sequence goes on from JARLHO010000097.1 coordinate 12,712, forward strand.
GGTTTTGATGGAATTACGGACCTCTTCGGCGGTGATAGGATTTGCTGAAAGCCTGGAGACCGGCGCCGCCCGGTTCTATGAAGCCGCCGCCGCCCGAATCGTCGATCTTGCCCCTTTTTTCCGCGATTTGGCCAGGGAAAACGGTAAAAACGTCCAATCGATCAAAAGGGCCTACTACAGCGTGATAAGCGATGCGCTGGAGACCGGCTTTTCTTTTCAAAATCTTTTGTCCGAACCCTATGCAATCGAAACGGTATTGCCCCCAGAGGGTGACGCGGCCCAAATCCTTACAATCGCCATCGCAAACGAAACCAGGATGGTTAGCTTTTACCAGCAGGCGGCCCACTGTTCGCAATCTTTCATGGCCGATCTGTCCAGGGTGCTAAAAAGGATCGCCAACAACGGGGAAAAACGCCTCTCCAGGCTGCGGGAGAGACTGGAGACGGCTTAAACACCGCAAGGGAGGGCCAGGATGTCACAAGCGGCCACGTACGAAGATCTTTTCGCCATCCCGGAAAATACGACCGGGGAAATAATCGACGGCAAGCTGATCGTTACGCCCCGGCCGTCGAGGAAACACGGCTACGCCGCCTCCTCTCTTGGCATGTTCATGGCCCCTTTACAATTTGCCGAAGGAGGCGGGCCGGGCGGCTGGATATTCATTGCAGAACCCGAAATCGCCTTCGAACAAAACATACTTGTACCCGACATAGCGGGCTGGAAAAGGGAGCGCTTTCCCGTAGAGGAGGACCATAACTGGATATCCGCAGCGCCCGAC
>JARLHO010000098.1 GCA_031292215.1 Syntrophobacteraceae bacterium
ACGCCCACCTATCTCCTTTTGCAAAGTTGCAAATAAGGGGGGCGAGCGAGCCCAGCCGGTCCATGCGCGTCATTGCAAGCGGCTGGAGAGTAAATCCCCCCAACCCCCAATACTGTTCACTTAATAATAAAAGTACATTCTGATATCTTAATTGGAGGAAGTCTTTTGGGACCATGCCTGCGCACAGGGAATAAAGTTAAACATTAAGTGAACAGTATTGCCCCAACCCCCCTTTGCAAAAAAGGGGGGCGATCGGGCCAAGCCCCTTTCCTGGGAGTCTCCGCTAAGGGGTAAGTGGGCGCATGTGTGGGTAATTGTCAGATTTCAAAGGGGGGTTGGGGGGATTTCGGAGTCTCTTCGTACAGCACGTAGTAAACTCCGTCCCTGTTCTTAAGAGTATTGGGAAAATATCGAAGTTGGAAGGAAAACCGGTGTACGGATAACGCTAAATTGGCATAGAATACCCGACCATTTACTTGTTTAGCGGGTGAGTTCTTGACGCAGCCACGGCAAAGTCTACACGAGCGTGACGCGGTGGGAACCATCGCGTCTATTCCTGTCGGTTTGCCTACCTACCTTCATCCCGATGTGCTATCATTTCACCCTCCGATAATTTGAGAAAAAGTTCGCAAAAAAACGAATCAATTCGGCCAGGGAAGATTCATTGCGCATAACATCTCTTTCAGAAAATAAAACCCCCGACAAGTGGGTCGTTTTGGCCATCGCCTCGGTAGGCGTTTTCATGGTGACCCTTGACTCCAGCATCGTCAACATCTCCCTCCCCAAGATAAGCTCCTACTTCAAAGCGCCTCTAAGCGGCGAGGTCGAATGGATCGTCATCTCCTACCTGATTGTCATCGCGAGCCTACTGCTCACCATGGGCAGGTTGTCCGACATTATGGGCCGAAAACCCCTCTGGATGTGCGGTCTTGCGATTTTTAGCCTCGGCTCGGCTTCGTGCGGAGCGGCCCCCTCACTTCTTTTTCTGGTGATCTCGCGAGCCTTGCAGGGCGTAGGGGGCGCAATGGTCATGTCCGTTAGTCCCGCAATGATAACGGACGCCTTCAGTTTCAGGGAGCGGGGAAAAGCCATGGGGCTAATAGGCGCGGTCGTAGCCGTCGGGACATGCGCCGGCCCGACCCTTGGGGGCATCATAACCCAGACCCTCTCCTGGAGATGGATATTCTACATCAATGTCCCTTTCGGGATTATCGGCATCCTGGCGACCCTGCGGCTTGTAACCGCGCCAACCAGTTTGGGCGCAGCACGCAGTCGGTTCGATCACGCGGGGGCGGCCCTTCTTTCAACAGGGGTCATTTTGTTGATGCTGACAGTGACTTTCGGGCAGGAAGCCGGATGGCTCTCGATTAAGGTCTTAGGGGCTTTGGCGGCCTCAGGCGTCATTTTCACCCTGTTTTTGATTCTCGAAGCACGTGTGGCCCACCCGATCGTCGATCTTTCCATTTTCCGCAACCGAATCTTTTCAAGCGGCCTTATAAGCAGTTTCCTCTGCTACCTTTCCCTTTTCGCCGTAATGTTTCTCATGCCCTTCTATCTCGAGGTGCTGCTGCTGCTCCCGCCCGACCGGGCCGGACTCTTCCTCACCGCCGTCCCGATCGCCGTCTCTTTTGCCGCCCCGATAAGCGGATGGCTCTCCGACCGCTTTGGCTCCCGGATGCTCTGCTCCCTGGGAATGGCAGCGGGCGCGGCGGGGCTCTTTTTGCTCGGCAGGCTCAGTCAACATCGATCGACTTTCGCCATAATCGCGCCCCTGGTTCTTGCGGGTCTAGGGCAGGGCATGTTTCTCGCCCCCAACAGCAACGCCATAATGAGTTCCGCGCCTGAAAATCGCATAGGCGTCGCTTCCGGATTCATGGCCACCGTCCGGGTGCTTGGACAGGGATTTAGCGTAGCCATCTCAGGCGCCATTTTCACATCCCTTGGCGGCGCGCGCACGGCAGATCGGCTTGCCCAAAACCCCCTCCTGCACGCCCCGCTCCTTCAATCCACCTTCATCCATGCCTTTCACACCGCCATGCTGACCGGTACGGTCATAGCCTCCCTGGGCGCTCTCGCGTCATTTTCCAGGGGGCACTCACTCCCCCGATCAGGCACATTAGAAGTTTGAATTCACGAGCCGCAAATTTAGCGCAATCGATAGATTCCCGCTTCCAATTCTATGGCCGGCACCCCTTTCCCCCTTATCCTTCAAAACAGTCCGGGGACAAATCGCGCCGTATGGGAAGCATATTCTTTATATTCGGGAAAAATCTCCATCAAAAGCTTTTCTTCCTGCAGCGCCCGATAGACCTCACAGCCAATCAGCGCCAGGAAGACCAAAGTCTTGGCAATTGTGGCCGCCCACACGACCAGTCCCAGCGCGGCAAGAATTTCACCCACATAGACGGGATGTCTTACCAGGCGATAGGGTCCGCTCGTAACCAGGTTCCTGGTTTGCGGAATCAAGCTGAAACTTTTTCCAAGGGTTCCCAATGCCATCATCGTAAAAATCATCCCCGAAAGAAGCGTAAGGCTCGAAACCATCAGTTCGATCGCACCGGATCGCGCCGGGTCGCTTAGCATCGGGAATGTAAACGGCAGGAAGGTCCCCGCGATGGCCACAAGTTTTGCAGGAAGCGATTTGCTACTCGAACTCGCAGACCCCCTGGTCAAATAAATGCCAACAAGCAAGGTATAATACCCGGCGACAAGCAGACCATTTAACAACACGACAAATCCCGCGAAGCTTACCGCAACCATTGTCTGCGCGTACCTCAAAACGGCCAGAAAATCCTTAACCATTAAATATCCGAATACGCACAGGGCCGCCACCTCACCCCGCTTCGATCGGAGAAAGCCGTAGAGGCCAACCAAAACCTTTTTGCAATCCATCCCGGACAGTCTGCCTGCAGTTTCCATCCGATAATCGCTCCCACTATCAAAAATTGACTTTCCAAGTGTTTTTCCAGTAAAACTTATGTTATCGGCCAGGTCCTGTCAACCATAGGACCCTTTCTGCGTTATACCAGGTTGCTTTCTACGTTCCCCGTCCAAGTGAGCCGCAGGATGGGTGGAGCAAAGCGCAACCCATCGGATTAATCGTGAACGCAACTTGGTATTAAACCTCGCAAACACATTTATCGAATCCCTAGGATACGGACAGACCAAAGCAACTTATGCAATAGACCGATATTATTAGTATTATTAAAATCACCAATCTCTATTGATTACTCTGCACACAATTGAAAAGTTCGGCCCGATTGACAGGCGACCAAGGCGACGTTAAGTTTTTCCTAACAGAGTTCGGAGCGCTCATTACGACCTTTTTACAGCGCCGGGGAACTCTGAAAATAGTAGGAGGCGGAAATAATGATGAAGATGAGAATGAATAAAAAACTGGTCATGGGGATGGCCCTGGCCATGGTGCTCGTAAGCGGCGCTTTCGTCAACGCAAACGCCCAGTGTGCGAGCTGTATGCCTCGTATTAGCTTCGAGTCCTGTACAAACTGCCAGGCCGTTCAACGTCCGCCCTTGGCTTCTACCTGCCAGGGCGCTTTTAACTACGGACCGACCACCCCTGTCCCGATGGGCACAGCGGGGGGCGCAGCGGGAGGCTGATGAGTCTTTTGACTGAAACGGCGGAGAAACACCGAGGACCTTTCGACTGAGAACGCAAATTTTTTAGAGTAAAAATGCCGGCCTCCGGGATGATTCCCGGGGGCCGAACTGTTTTTGAGACGCAGCGCGCGTTCGTTGCGGCCGCTAAAAACGAAATGCGCCGCTAAATACTGACAGCGGCGCATCGAAAAACTTCGGGGTAGCGCTCCATGGGAGCGCTACGCCTTACTTTACCTCTGGTAGTTTACTATTTGTACCAGTCGCAGGGATTTCCGAGCGGAACTACGAGGCGCAACATCGCCCAGTCGCCACCCACGTCGTTCTTCGTTGTAAGCTGGAAGTTGTACGTGAACAGCAAGCTGCAGGGGCCGAAGTTGTAGCCAACGATCGGGCCTGCGGTGTAGTTGACGTTGCAAGTGTCGAGTAACTTTCCGTACACATAGCCAGAAGGCGTAAAGAAGTTGCCCTTGTCGTTGTAAAGCTGGTTCGTACCCTCTGCGCCAAGACCGAAGGTCCACTTGCCACAGGTGTACGTGAGGGTATAGTCGGCATAGAGCTGATCGCCGTTCTGATACTGGCAGTCAGAATCCTTGGTCCAGAAGGTGTACATGAATTCTGCGCCGATGTTCCAACCCTCGTACAGCCAGCTAATGCCAATAGTCGGCGAAAAGCTGTAGTTGTTGCTGGCCGACCAAGCGTAAAGATTACCGGACGTAGGAGAGAAGTTCTTGCTGGCCAACAAATCGCCGGGGTGTTTAGTAATCGAAGCCAAGCTGTCACCAGGAGAGGTCGTACCATCGTTTAGGCCGATCTGCATAGAAGCGGCCACATGCAGGTTGCACGGGATTTCCCAGGACAGAATGAACGGAACAAGAATTGTATTGTACGTTCCCCATTGACTGCCGGTAGCGCTATCAAAACCACCGGTGGCCGGAACCCTCAGGATCGACGAATCGAAAGGCTGGGCGATAGCCGCCGAGTAGGTTGCTCCCAGGATCGGGCACAGACCGGGGTTCCACAACAGGATGGGAACATCGACATAGCCGTTGATCTTGGCGCCGGTGGTATGTCCACCATTGTCATGGCCATTCCAGTTGCCCAGCCAGTAAAAGTCGTTAATGAAATACAAGCCGGCAGGCGGTAGAGCGCCGTAGGCCAGACCTTCGTCCGCGCCGCGTAAATGCCAGTCCCAGAGTTCTTCGGCAAATGCGGAGCCAACCATGGTAAAAATCGCCAGGCAAACACAAACCGCCATAAAAAACTTCTTCATCTCTTCCTCCTCGAAGGTGAAAAATAAACATTTCTTTCAAAACAGGGCCAGCGAATTGCCCCTCCAACTGGTTCTGCTTTGCGCCCTTAATCGGGAGCCGCGCGCGCAACACCTCCTTTCAGCCCTTAAAGAATCGGTTCTCGCCGGCGCTGGCGGAATGCCCCAAAACCCACCCCGAGCACCGGCTAAACCAGGAAATGCGCTGCAACAACTAGAGCCAAAGGTCTGCCCCTCTTGGCATAAGTTGCTACGTCTCCCTCACTATATCAATTTTGTCAGGTAGTCAAATTAATTTTTGTAAAAACTCCTGACAATAATTTATCGAAAATCCGTCAATCGAATCAATTATCAGTAATTTCAGCCTTATTCTTATCCACAGGAGCTTCTCCTAAGACCTTTGTTCGGCGCCGCCCCCATTTGTTTCTCGCTCCCAGCCGCCTGCGCGCCTGCCATCCCTTAAGACATCCCTTACGATAAAGATCGGACGGGCGCGCACCTGTTCGTGCATGCGCCCGAGGTACTGACCGATAATTCCCAGCACAAACAATTGAATGCTCCCCATGACCGTTACGACCATCATAAGGCTTGCCCAACCCTGCGGGGTCCTTCCGACAAACAGCCAGGACCACAGGATGTAGCCAAAAAGGACCACGCTGCACGCGGCAAAAAGCAGTCCCGCCCAGCTCGCCAGGGCAAGGGGGCGAACCGAGGAAGCCGCGATGCCGTCAAGGGCCAGCCGCATAAGGCGCCAGAAAGGATATTTGGTCTCTCCGGCAAAGCGGCCGTCGCGGTCATAGAGGATCGGAGTCTGCCGAAAACCGACCCAGCTTACCATGCCCCGGATGAATCGGTGGCGCTCGGGCATCTGCACAATAATATCGACCACGCGACGCGAAATGAGTCGAAAATCCCCCGTATCGACAGGGATGGGCACTTCCGTCAGCTTGCTCAGAAAGCGATAAAAAACCGAGCAGGCCACACGCTTTGGCAAGCTGTCCCCGGGTCTGCTTCGGCGCTGCGCGTAGACGACCTCGGCCCCCTGGTCCATCAACTCGAGCATCGCCGGCAGCAATTCGGGCGGATCCTGCAGGTCGGCGTCCATGATCAGCACCCGGTCTCCGGCGCAATAGCGCAATCCGGCGGAAAGGGCGAGCTGATGGCCGTGATTGCGCGAAAGGTCTATCACTGTCACAGTAGTATCGCTCCCGCTTAGAAAAACCAGACGATCGAGGGTATCATCGCTTGAGCCGTCGTTTACAAAGACGATTTCATAAGTCTTTCCAAGCGTGTCGCCAACCGCTTTCACTCTACGATAGGTTTGCTCGACCACCGCCGATTCGTTGTAGCAGGGCAGTAAAAAACTGACGTAAGGATGTAACGGATGAAGGGATGTCGACATGGGAAAAACCTTTCGAGCCAGTATCGGCCATAGAGCGCAACCTGTTAAATAGTGTCCATCCGGAAACCCACGTCTTGACGTCGGTGGGTACGATACTGACGCGGACAGGGCTTGGCTCAATCGCCCCCCTTTGCAAAGGGGGGTTGGGGGGATTTCCGTCCATATTCTTAAAAATGTCGAGGTCGGAAAACCTGAGTGCCGATAACCCTAAATTTGCAAGGACCTTATCGCCGATCTCATCTTTTGCCCCGCCTTCATCTATATAGTGTTGTCCGCCATTGTGGGCAAAAGCTTCACCTTGCCCACCGATAGATTTCCGCACGAACACTAGACATAAGATCCCGAAGAAGTCTGCTCCAAGCCTTCACAGCCGCTATCTGTTTTGCCGCCGCTCCAAGCCTTTTCCTTTCGCAGGACCAGCCCGGCAAGGGATGCGATAAACAAAATGGTCATAACGGGATGCCAAAACAGGGCAAAATAGTTTCCAAACACCGGGTGGAGCAGGTTTGGCAAAATGCTCATCGAAAGGCAAATCGAAACGCTCATCCATCCAAACCTGCGCGTCGCGGGGTTTTTTAGCGCCGCTACAGCCCATAGCCCCAGGGCCGGCGCAAGGATAGCATACCCGTTGGCCTCGTTCATCGGATTAAACAACATGAGGTAGGAAGCGGCCAGCGCAAGCAGCCACATCGCGCGCAAGGGCTCCCGTAGACGTCTTGCGCCCGTTAGCCACAACACGAGGAATAGGGGCCCGGCCGCAAACCGCGCGATAACGGAGAGTCGCCTTGGCAACTCCAGGCCAAAGGTTCGAACGATGCCGCCAATGTCTGCGAATCGATCCTCATGAACGAGGGCGCATTTTCCAATATTTTCAAAAAACCCGTGAAACTGTCCCGCCACATACCCTGACGGGGCGAACACGAAAGGCAAAAGAAAAAGAGCCGCAAGAGTCGCGGCAAGGCGAAACCGCAGCGGCCCATAAGCGGTCGCGGCGAGCAACAACATCACTATCCCCAAAGGTTTTACACCTACTAAAAACGCAATCAATACCGCTGCCGCCCACCACCTGCGGCGCGCGATGCTCGCTGCGGCGCACAGCGCCAGTCCGGCAAGCATCGCGTTGGCCTGACCGTTTCGCAAAGCCGCAAGGCAAAGCGGCATAACCAGAAGTGAAGCATAGAAAAAGGAGCGGGAAGCAGGGAAAATGGACAGGGATTTATCCATTCCAGCGCCACCCATCGGGTTTCCCGAAAGGTCTTGACACAGGCTCCAGACTCCCGAGGCAAGAAGAGCCGCTTCCAACCACCGCCACAAAATGTCTCCCAACGGCGCCGGCAGCCAGTGAAACGGATAAAATATGACTGCGAACTGGGGCAGGTAGTTCATGCCGCCCGGGCCCTGGTACAGATCTTTTCCGGCCCCCCAGGCCGCCGCCGCCGCGTGATAGAGAGGCGTCACCGTGCGGCGCTGCGGGTCGTGCGCCACAAGCAGGCTGATTACAACCATGGGCGCAAGCCAGCTCAGAACGCCTAGCTTTGCCTCAAGACCGGAAACATTTCGCCTGCCCCATCCGAGGTCCACGGCCGTTTTGTCCATTGCATTTCCCCGTTTTGCTTCCTGCCAATATTTATTAAAGACCTAAGCGCCCCCGGGCTGCAACCAAAAGCGACAAAGTTGCAAATACGGGGGGCGAGCGAGCCCAGCCGGTCCATGCGCGTCATTGCAAGCGGCTGGAGAGTAAATCCCCCCCACCCCCCTTTGCAAAAAAGGGGGGCGATCGGGCCAAGCCCCTTCTTGGGAGTCTCCGCTAAGGGGTAAGTGGGCGTATGTGTGGGTAATTGTAAGGTCTCAAATACGCCTGTAAATAAAAAACCCGCCAATTTCCCGGACCGGTTCGTAGTTCATGAGAAGCTCTTCCGAAAGAAGCGCCGATGCTTTGGGGTGTCCCATAAGGTAGAACACAACCGCAGGCTTTACTATGAACTCCGGTTTTTTGTCCAAAATAGCCGCCAGTTCCGAGTAAGTAGTCGCCGAGGGACCGTCTAGCGCCTTCAAAATATACTCCCGCCCGATATTGCTCGGGGTGGTGACCTCTTTTAACAGGGGCCTTGCGCCAAGGAGCCATTCGGCCATCTGCGCCCCCATGAAGTACACGGGTTTATTCCCCGGATTCTGTGCTTTGAGGTAGCCTGCGATTTCATAACTGGGCATCCTGGCCCTGCCCCGCGACAATACCGGCTCGCAGGCCGTGGCGATTTGACGAACCGGCAGTATCAGGTAGAAGAGCGACAACGCCAAAACGAGGGGCTTGTAGCGTGTATCGAAAAGCCCGTCGAGGAAAAAAGCGGCAATTATGACCGCAAAGGGTAATACTTGAATAATATAGTGGCCAAAGGCCGGGCCGCTCTTGAGTATGGAGAGCGCCGTCGCCGCGCCGAAAACCGCCGACATGGCCAGAAACGATTTCGTCGAATCGGAAATGTCTTTTAACCCGCTTAAGAATTTGGGCGATCCCAAGACGATGCAGGCCCAAATGGGCAGACTTACAAAAAGACTGGAAGGCTCGAAAGCCATCGAAACATACTTGTGCATGGCTGCGGTAAGCGACATCTGGGAATTCGAGTAAATTAGAGGGGCGTAAATCATGGCGGTCGCAAAGACGCGTTCTTTTCCCGTAATTACATAGGGCAGAAAAACCAGCGCGAGCGGAATCCCCCCTCCCGCGACATAGGTGCAAATCCTTTTGAAAAAACCGGCATGCGGTCGCAAAAACCTGCCGCTAAGCAAGAGCATTCCCCCCGCAAGCGCCACGTAGCAAAGGTTCAGGCGAACCAGGCAGGCCAGGGAGATAAAAAAACCGGCAAAGAAAAAGTCCTTGGCCCGAACCTCATCTTTTAACATTACCAGCATCGCCGCCGTAAGAGGAACTACCGCGACTATTTCGGAAACCGTACCGGCGCCCGACTCGGAAAAGGTGGAAGTAATAATGAAAAGAAGGGCGGCTATAAATCCAGCTCGAGGCCCCTTCAACCTCTCGGCGCACAGAAAGATAAGCCAGGCCGCAGCCAACGCGCAGAGCAACCCGCCCACTCGTATAGCGGGAATCGATTTTCCGAACACGGCTATTGTGGCTGCGAAAAAACAGAACAAAAGCGGCGGCTTGAGATCCCACAGCTTGTCGTATGGCAGGTTCCCGTCGATAATATCCTGCCCCATCAGGGCAAAGGAGCCCTCATCCGGATTTATGACATCGTGGAATACAAAAGGCAGCCTGACCAGGACGGCGATCGATACAATAATAAGCAGGAACTTTATCCTTGTTGACCTTTGCATTATCTCCTCGCTTACCGCCACAGGCAGGCGGAGAGCGTAAAAAGGACGACCTCGGTTATTTCGTTGGCTGAGCCTAACACATCTCCGGTTACGCCGCCAAGGCTCCGGTGAGCCAGGTAGCGAACAAAAAGGCCGCAGGCAACCGCAGAAACAAGCAGAATCGGCGCCTCCTTGAAACCGGGCGGAAGGGCTAAAACAACCGCAAACATCGCGGCCGCGATAACCGAGCCGCCGGTAATGTGTTCGATGCCCGATCCGGCGAGCCCTCCCGACCGGGCGCAGGAGCTTTTGTAGGCGCATACGACGATCGCCAGTCGGCCCAACGCCGGAACGCTTGCCAGGGCGAGCCAGTGTCGTGTCGCAATAAGGCTGTAGAGTGCGCAGGTCTTAATAAGGATAGCCAAAATGAGAGCGATCGAGCCAAATGCGCCCGTTGCGCTGTCTTTCATGATCTCAAGGCGTCTTTGCGGCGTATATCCACCGCCCAGCCCATCGGCCAGGTCCGCTAGACCGTCCAGGTGAAATCCCCTGGTGACAAGGGTCATGCAAGCGCACGCCCAGACGGCAAGAAGAAGGGGCGGCATGACTGAATGGAGCGCCAGCACGAAGAGATAAGCAACCAGCCCTACCAGGAAACCCACGATCGGAAAAGCGGCATAGCTGCCTCCCGAATCCCTTGGCGTTATCTCCCCGGAAACGGGCAGCCGAAAAATGGTCAAAAAAGAAAGAGAAACGGCGAATCTACGCCACATAAGCCCTCATTTTACGAAAAGAAGCGAAAAGGACTGCGTCCCGAACGGGCAATCGCATGAAATTGCCACAGTGCCGGTGAGCCAAAACCAAATCGAACCAGTAGAGGCACCGAGGCACAGAGATGATACTTTTTTTGACCGGACGGGAGACGACGTCCGGTCAAAAGGCTGCGCCTTCGGACAGACCGGTCTCGGCGGTGGAATTGCTTTTCTCACCCATTCACCCATTCACCCATTCACCCATTCACCCATTCACCCATTCACCCATTCACCCATTCACCCCGCCTTAGGAGCAGCGGCAGTCTCCGAGGCCGTGACACCCGCCTGCTCAAAAGTCAGCACGTCATTAAAGACGCGCACAGCCCCCTCGATAACACCCATCGCCAGGGCTCCCCCGGTGCCTTCTCCCAGCCGCAGCCTCAAGTCAAGAATTGGCTCGAGTCCGAGAAAATCGAGCATTTTGCGGTGTCCCGACTCCTCCGAGCAATGGCCCGCAAAGGCATAGTCGATAACCGCGGGACAGAGACAGTGAGCGACCAGCGCCCCGGCCGTCGAGATGAACCCATCGATTACAACCGGTCGCCTGTGGTAAGCCGCCGCCAGAACGATCCCCGCGATTCCTCCGATTTCAAAGCCCCCCACCTTGGCGAGCGCATCCAGGCCGTCCGCGGCGTTCGGGCGATTAATCTCGATTGCCCGCCTTACCAACTCGCACTTGTTCTCCAAGGCGCTGTCGCCAATTCCGGTCCCCCGCCCCACCATCTGTTCGACCGGCTTTCCGGTAAGGACCGCTCCAAGAGCGGCCGAGGGCGTCGTATTGCCGATGCCCATATCGCCCGTTCCGATCATCTGCACCCCTGTGGAAAAAAGTTCGGAGGCGATGGTAAAGCCGTGCAGGATCGACTCCTCGGCCTGCTCGCGGCTCATCGCCGGCCCTTTGGCGATATTTCCGGTCCCCCGGCCCACCTTGCGGACGTGGAACCGGCTGCGGAGCTCGGATGCCCCCGGGTCCACGTCGGGGATGATTCCCATGTCCACCACCAGTACTTCGGCGCCAACGCTGCGGGCCAGGACGTTTATACCTGCGCCGCCCCGCAAAAAATTTTTCACCATCTCACCGGTTACTTCCCGGGGAAACGCGCTCACGCCGTCTTCGGCCACGCCGTGGTCTCCGGCCATGACCATGAAGGCCTTTTGGGAAACATCGGGTGCAAGGGTCCTTTGAATCCCGCACAGGCGCTCCGAGATATCGTGGAGCCGCCCCAGGGCGCGGGGAGGGATTGCCAGCTCTAAAGTGTGCTCGCGCGCCTTTTGCACCCATTCCGCGCTTATCGGCTCGATCTTTTTTACGATTTCTTTAAGATTCATTCTCACTTCTCCTTTTTTTGCGATTTCAGTTCAACCATTCTGTTAAGAGATGCCGCCAAATCTTCCAGGGAAAACACTTCAACCGAAAGCCCCCCGCGGTAACCGTGAAGAAACCTGCGGATAGTCCTCCATTGGGCATCCGCAATGTTATGCAGTCCCCGATGGTCTTTCCCGTTATCCACACCGTGAAGGTGCACCATCTTTATCTTTTCGGAAAGTAAAGTCGTCTGCTCTAAAATATCGTGGCCGTAGCGCAGCAGATGGCCGATATCCAGACAGATGGACAGGTTGAATCCGTGGACGAAAGGCAAAATCCGCTGCAGGGGATACTCGAGGTTTTCCACCGCAACCGCTTCGAGTTCCATCCCTTTGGACTGCAGGAAGGCGAGCGACTCGGATATACGCTCCCCCCACGCCGAAACGTCTTTTTCCACCGTTTTATCGCCCCTCCGGCTGTCGAGATGCAACACATGACACGACGGCGAAAGTGGAAGAGTCCTTTCGTAGAAGGAGAGCGCGGTCTCACAAAATTTTCGTCTCAAGGCCCGGTCCGGATCTCCTAAAAAAAGATCCGCAGGCAGGTGGACATTATAGGTGAGGCTACGATCCGTTGCGACCCGGGCCATCTCGCGCACCTCGCCGGCCGTGGGAAGATTAGTAACGCTACCGGATTCAAAAAAAACCAGTTCGATTTCATCCAGGTATTGTCCGAGAAACTCGACGTTGGGAAGAATTTCGTCGGGAAGAATATAGGATGTCGTAGCGAGGCGAAAAGGAAAACATCCCTTGAGCCTGGGCAGGCGTATCGCATCTTTCCCCCGATGTCCCGCTCCTTTGTCCTGGCGCCCCGGGTCTTCAGGAAGACTAAAAGCCGCCCCGAGTTCCTCCTGAAGTCCTTGGAGCAACGTTTCGGCATCCCCCCCCTCCGGAGGTAGGCGCCCCTTCTCCGCGCACGAGAGCAGCCTTTCAAAAATTTCTACCAGCAAATCGTTTACCTTGCGGTAAGGCCCGCTGGTCGAGGTTTCCCCGGCCCAGTGAATTGGCGAAAATGGTTTTCCCATTTCTTTTAGTACGAAAAGACAGACACTTCGAGCCGCGAGAGCCAGCCGGCCCACCCTCGCATCCCGGTAGAGCAACCGAGCCTCGAAACCGAAAAGGCCCTGCGGGGCGATCAGTTTCTTTTCACAGCCCTCATCAAAACCCCGCGTCCCCTTTAGCGCTATCAATTCATGGCAGAGTAGATTGGCGGTCCTTCCCAAACGGTCGAGGAGCCGGTTGCGCTCAAGAAATTCGAGGTTCGTCCGGATGTCTTCTATCGAGCTCTGGCCATCGAACATGATAAAGCCGATCTCGGGCTCAAGGCCGGCTTCGCGCACAGAAGCTATGGCCGATTCGTTTGAGACAGCGCTCGCGTGCTTTCCCAAACGGCGTAAAACCTCAGGCGCACCACTCTCTATGCCCAGGAGCAGCCGGGAAAGCCCACCCTGCACCAATTCCTTCATAAGGTCCGCGGTAACGTCGTTTGCCCGGGTTTCGATTCCAAAGCCGATGCCAAGTTTTGCCAAAAGGCGAGCGAGTTCGCGAGCCCTAAGATGTCCTGCCTTGCCCGGGCCGACGAAATTGGGATCGACAAAGTAAAAGTCCCTTTTGCCCCGGGAAACAAGCTCTGAGATTTCAAGGGCGATATTTTGTGGCGACCGCCCCCGCCAGCCGCCGGATTTACCGGAGTCCAGGGTCGGAATGAGGCAAAAGGAGCAATGGTTGTAACACCCGCGGCTTGCCAGAACACTCACGGTCTCCTCTTCTGCAACCGAAGGTCTTAGGGGAAACCCCAGCTCGTCCAGCGATCGGGTAGAGGGGCGCGCCCCGTTAAAAAAAGCTTTGCCGTTACTTCGAAAAGCGAGACCGCAAACCCCTTCCCCCCATTTCGCCTTTTGCTTACCCTCAATGGAGCGCGAAAGCTCGACAAGGGTTTCCTCGGGTTCTCCCACCACAACGAAGTCAACCGCCGCATAGGAATCGAGGATCTCTTTCCAAACGAGCCCCGGGAAAAAGCCAAAAAGACAGATCGGGGCATCGAACCCCAGGGCTCGAAGATCGGATAACATCCGGAAAAGCGTTTCCGTTTTCTCCCAGAAGTAGACTGCGTGAACGGCCAGAAAATCCGGAAAGGGGCTTTGCGAAAGCCGCGCAAGGGCCTGCCCGAAGTCTTTGCGCGCCGCGTCGAATATGTCTACCGCAAAGCCTGCCCGAGCCAGGGCGGCGCCCGCGTAACCGGTCATAAGGCATGACCAAAGAGGCGTGTTGGCTATGTCGTTACAGTGTGCCTCCGAGATTTCCCGCGGATGTTCAAGGAGTAGAACGCGCATTTTCCCACTCCTTTTGCCCTACAGTTTCGTTTTCCAGATAGCTCTCAACCCCGCGCCTCATGCAAAACGCCGCCAGTTCGTGGCGCAGGTTGTCCCACGGCGGCGGATTAAAATACGTCGGGTACAGAAGGTCGAGTTCCGGTTCGATCAGCCGCTCCCGAAGGATCCTCTCGGTAAGGGGAGTCCCCGGGTAGAGCCGGAGGTTGTTTACGACCACGGCCCCGAGGTTTCCCGCCGGGTCATGGAGCGAAAAGAGCTTCTCCAGAAGTTCCCGGCTCTTTTGGACCGAATCCTCGTTTTCCCCGGGAAGATTTACCAGGAAATGATACACGGTCAAAACACCGCTTCGAGCGGCAAGTCTTGCGGCCTCCAGGATCTGTTCGACGCTGAGATCTTTTCCAAGAACTTTTAGCGCCTGGTCGCAGGCGCCGTCCGCTGAAAAGTAAAGCGTTATAAGACCTGAGCGCCGGTAAAGATCTAAAGACTTTTCCGAAAGAGCGTCTTCACGAAAAAAGCCCGTCCACCCCACGTCCAGTCCTCGCCTCAAGATCTCTTCGCAAACCGCCTCGAGGTGACCCGGCGGCTCATTTACCACGGCATCGGTGAAATGGACGTTTTTTACACCGAAATCGCGCCGCAAAATCTCAATTTCCTCTGCGATCCGCTCGGGGCTTCGAAGGCGTACGCTTCGCCCCTGGAGCACGGGATAGAGGCAGTAGCTGCAGTTATTTGCGCACCCGCGCTTGGTTTCAACACCCATATAGGCGACATAGCGGTTTTGGTTTCCATAGCGGCGGGGTTGGAATATTTGCCAATCGGGAAAGGGCAGACAGTCCATATCCATGCAATGGGAGATCCGGGCTTTGCTCGATTCCAGCAGCCCTTTATTTCTCCATAAAACACCGGGGATGGCGCCGGGGTCGCCCAGATTTTCAAGAAGCTTGGGAAAAACGGTTTCAGCCTCGCCCGCAACTCCAATGTCGGCCTCCGGGACTTCCTCCATGATGCGGCGGGAAAAAAGCGTAAAAGCCGACCCGCCAACCACTATGACAGCCTGAGGAGCGCGCCTTCTTAGTATCGCCCCAAGCGTTTTGAGATGGGGAATAAACGAGATGAGATTTCCGGCAAGCGGGTCGAGGTTGCGAAAGGAAACTGCGGCCACATCGGGCCTGAACGCCTCCAGTTCGCTTGCCAGCGCCGGCCACGGAAACGGATCGAAATTGAGATCGATTCCCCGCACTTCGTGGTCCCGGCCGATCACCGCCGCAAGTTTTGCAAGACCCAGCGGGAACACCATCTCGCCGCAGTCATGCGTTGAGACCGCCTGAAGGAGCAGAATGCGCATCGCGCCCTTTCGTGCCAAAAAGCACAAGCCCCACGTACTTGACGTAGCCTTGCCTGTGCGAAACGGGATTGAGTATAAGCCCTGCCCGGCGAGCAGTTTCATAGACGTCCACGCCGCATGCCTCAAGAGATGGCCTGGCCTTTTCGGGAAACCGGCACCGGCCGTCATCGGGGCACGACGGGCAAACCGGACAGGGGCCCGCCCCGAAGGCCAGCGCTTCGTAATGGCCCTCTAGAAAAAAAGCGCGCTCCAAAGCCAGGAGAAGGTCGTGAAACTCGCCCGAAGGCGGTGAGCCCTGCACCAGCAACCCGTGCCGGTATCCGGAGAGGAGGGCGCGCATTTTTTCTTCATCTAAAGACGTCGGCGGACAACAAAGCGAGCTTGCGTAGCGAGCGCAGCCAAACCGGCATTTGAGGCGCACCCACTCTTCGACGGCTATGTCGGCTGTATCGATTACCCGCGCAAAGGAAAATCCCAACCGTTTTGCCTGCGCCTCCAGCAACCGATGGCGAAAAATCTCGCGCTTTTCTTTTCCAGGCCCGGTCTTTGCCAAAAGGATCGACGTATCGGTTTCAAGGTGCAAAAAACTGACGTTTGTAAGCCCTGCGCCATTTAGCAGTTCGACCATTTCGTCTAGTTTGTAGACGCGCCCGTTATAGGTGTTTAGCAGCATATGAAGGTCGTAGAGCGCTCCCTTCACCGGATCTTTTTCGTGGCTGTCAGCCAGGTAGTCATGGACGACAACCGTGCCTCCCGGAGCGAGGCAGGAGGCCAGATCGGCCAGTATCCCCGCCGCCTCCTCGCAGCCGTAGGCGTGAATCACGTTGGAGATAACGATCAGGTCGAAGGGCCGTCCTCCCAGACACGGATCGAGAAGTGAGCCCGCAACCGTTTCGATTCGTTCCCACTGAGACGCTTCCGGATAGAGTTTTCGCGCCGCCCCGAGGGTTTCCGGCAGTTCGAGGAGTACGCCCCGAGCGCTCGGCCATCGTTTACCCATGGCGCGGCACCATGCCCCCGCCCCCCCGCCCGCATCGAGTACGAAGCCGGGGGGCGAATCGAGAAAATCATTAATAAACCCCAGCGCCTCCGCGGCCTTAAGGTCTGCCTGGAGATCTAGCGCCCTAACGTATGCCAGGGTCCTCTCCCGGTATTTTTCGGGGGATTCCTCCACCGTTCGCTCGCCGGCGCTCGCCCCGCAACGTATCCTTTTGGCAAGATTTTGCCAGTGGGGGGCGAAGTAGCGCCGGTAGAGGAGAAAATCCCCGAGGTATCCCGGGTTGGAAGGGGTAAGCAGGTTGGCTGCAAGCGGACCGTTTGAAAACTCCGCCTCATGCTCCACGACCAGCCCCATCACTTCCAGGGCGCTCAAAAACCGTGACAATCCATCGGCGTCGTATCCGGTTTTGGCCGCCAGCATCTCGGAGCTTCCCGCTTTTTCCGCCAGCAGTCCGAAGATGTTTAACTCCAAAGAGGCAAACAGCACTTCGGAATACCAGTACGCGGTCGCGAGATCTTCCAGATGCTGGTAGCCCTCGAACGCGACATCGACTTTTTGGTGCGGTAATTTCATAACCACCTTAAAGGCAGTGAAGAGTGAAGAGTGCATGAAGCATGAAGCATGAAGCATGGAGCATGAAGCATGAAGCGTGAAGCGTGAAGAGAAAAACCCATCCCCCTGTTCACGCTTCACCGTTCCAACCACTCACTACGAACCATTAACCCATTCACCCATTCACCTATTCACCTATTCACCTATTCACCTATTCACCTATTTTTTAGTTCCCAACAGATGGCCGAAAAGGTTCGCAGATCCTTTGTTGGCGCAAAAATCCCCGCACATGGTGCATACTTTCTTGTCCTGAGGCGAGCGGCTATCGCGGATCTCCCTGGCTTTGTCCGGAAAAAGCGCGTGTTCGAACTGGCCTTCCCAGTCGAGATCCCTTCGCGCCTTGGCCATCGCGATGTCTCTACCCCTCATGCGTTCGGGGTATTTGGCCGTATCTCCTATGTAGGCTCCCAGGCGCGCGACCCGGACGCCTTCGGTCACGTCTTCCTCGTTTGGCAGCGCGAGGTGCTCGGCAGGCGTGATGTAGCAGATGAGATCGGCCCCGTAGCGCGCGCTCGACGCCGCTCCGATGGCTGCCACGATATGGTCGTAGCCTGCGCCCACATCGATTGGAATCGGCCCCAGCATGTAGTAGGGAGCATTGTTGCTCATCTTTTTTTCCAGGATGATGTTCGCCTCGATTTCATGGACCGGAACGTGTCCCGGCCCTTCGACCATCATTTGGCACCCCATCTTCCTGCCGACTTCGGCCAGTTCGCAGTTGATCAAAAGCTCCTGCACCATCGCCCGGTCGAAAGAATCCCCTATGGCCCCGGACCTCAGGCCGTTGCCAAGAGAGAGAACCACGTCATATTTTTTGAGTATCTCTACGACACGGTCGAACTTTTCGTAGAGAGGATTTTCCCTCTTGTTTTTCTGCATCCACGCAACCATGGAGGTTCCGCCCTTGCTGACCAGTCCGCCGTAGCGGTACCCCTGCCGCTCGAGCCGCTCGATCGTGTAGAGATTTATCCCGCAGTGAACCGCCATGAAGGATATGCCGTCCGCGCACTGCTTTTCGATAGTATCGAAGAGCAGCTCTTCATCGAGTTTGTTCGGATCTCCGTAGCGGCGCGCAGCCTCACAAAAAGCCTGGTAAAGAGGAACGTTTCCAACCGGAAGGCTCACCGCGGCAAGGACCTCCCTGCGGACCTTATCGAGATCCCCGCCCACCGAGAGCTCCATCAGGGTGTCGGCGCCCGCGGCCTCCGCAGCCTTTGCTTTTCGCACTTCCGCGTCGATACTCACTATGTCGGTCGAGGTGCCGATACTGGCGTTTACCTTCGTTCGAAGTCCCATCCCTATGCCCACTGTTTTGCACGGACGGTTTTGGTTTAGCGGGACCACAATCTGCCCTTCGGCTATCCTGTGGCGAATTAAGGCGGGCTCCAATCCTTCCTGCGAAGCTATTGCCACCATCGTTTCCGTGATTTCGCCGTTTACCGCGTATTCGACTTGCGTAGCCATTACTTTTTTCCCTTTCCACGAGGATGTTTACACTTGCGCGAGGACAAAAAAAATCCCCCGGCGCGCAAATTCCAGCGCCAGAGGATTTGCCATCTCCCCCGAGCAATACACCGAATGCTAGGTCTTCTGACTCTCGGATCGACCTACCGGCCGCGCCTTCCCGCCCGGTAAACTTCGGACAGTGGCTTGATACGGCTTTCGTCCCCGATAACAGCGGCGGGTCCGTACCGGAATTTCACCGGTTTCCCTTTTATGGCCCGTAGGCCAGCATTCGGCTAGTAATCTCTCGACTTCTCCACATAGAAGAACAGCGCTATCTTGTCAAGCAACAAAAAAGGCGAACAAGGCGGCAAACTCTTCGCTCTTTTCGCCCCCCCTGCGCCTGCTGTTCGGTCACCCAATCGCCCCTTTTTTTTCCATAGAGGCATTGCGGGGCCAGGCGATCGCCCCCTTTTATTTCAAAGGGGGGTTGGAGGGATTTCAAGTCTATTCCTATAGCCTCCCCGAACCAATGCGCCCTCACCCCCCGGCGTGGACAAGCACGATGGAGAGGTAATCGGCTTCGGTGCGCTCTCGGAGCAGTTTGCGAAGGTCGGTCTCGACCTCCTGGCCATCTAGTCCGGCCTTCGACACATATACCGCGCGATCGAGCAAACCGGCCTTTTCGATTATTTCAAGAACCGCCCCCAGTCTTTTCCCCACTTTCATAAGTATCACCGTTCCCCCGGCGGCCAAAGCCTGCCTCACAGCATCCAGGTCATCGGAAGCAGGCACGATCACCACCCGCCCCCTGCCCTCGCCTACGGGGAATTCGGCCAGGGCCGCCGCCGCGCTAAAGGCGGTGATTCCGGGAATGGTTATCGCCTCAACCCCTGGAAGCTGCTCGCGCAAGGCTCGTACCAGATAAATGTAGGTGGAGTAAAGAAACGGGTCCCCAAGGGTTAGAAAACAGGCGTCTTCACCCGTTTTAACCACCTCGGCGACGCTTCGGGCCGCCTCGCTCCAGTGGAGCGAGAGCTCCCCCGTGTCGCCGCTCATGGGAAACACCAGTTCGTGAACCAGACAACCTGGCCCGAGATAACGTCCCGCTATGCCAAGGGCGATGCTCCCGTTATCGCTTTTGGCTTTCGGAACGAAAACATGTTTGCACCGCTCAAGAACCCGTGCGCCCTTCAAAGTCATAAGCTCCGGGTCACCCGGCCCAACCCCTATTCCATAAAGGATCCCGCTTTTCATGCCCATTCATTCCCGCTCGCTATCGATGTCGTATCTACAGTTTCATAAAGGCCCGGGCGATAAACTCTTCGGCCGCGCCCCCTACTCCTGGCGGTATTTAGCGGCCTCGTGCGGAGGCATGGGAACAAATTCGCACTGCCCGTCGGGGACCGGATATTTTTCCTTCGGGGGCAGGACCAACTGCCTCACATCAATTGAGCTTCTCGTCTCTTCGATTCGTTCCCGCAAAAGATCTACCAGAAGTTCGTCAAACCCGAAACTGCGCCCCATCTGCACGGTTACGCCGGGAAACTTCCGAGCCTCTTCCTGTAGCATTTCCGGAATGTCGAGCAACAAATGAATGCCCGAGTGCAAAAAATAGGGAACCACCAACACCCTGGTCGCTCCCCGTTTTACACACTTTTCAAAAATTTCGGGAAAGTGAGGCCCAATCCTTGACATGTTACATATCTCGACAAGCCGATAGCCGTACTTTTCGCTAAGCCGGCCGGCCACCTTTTCCATATCTTTTCCGGCATCGGGCACCCGGCTGCCGTGGCCAAGAATTATTACGGCCTCGACCGGACCGGCCGCCTCGCCCTTCACCTCAGCACCTTTTGGATCGCTAACCATATAAACCTCCGAACCTTTGTGGTCGCCACTCGTCAAACGATTCTTAATAAAACGGTTTGGCAAAAAAAATCCGGACCAAGGCTCAACTGGTCCGGCAAACCGCCCGTAGCCTAAGGATCTTGGCCCAATTCGCCAGGTGATGTCAAGGAGCAGTCTTATCCCGGCGACAGGTAATCCTGACCCGGCCTTTTCCACTGGGCTTCCTGTACGCCGTGAAGTCGGTTAAGGCTTCGCGCAGCCACAAACAGGTACGAGGACAGGCGATTTAGAAACATTATAAGGCTTGTCAGTTCGCCGTAGGCTTTTCCTTCGCAGGGTTGCGGGGCCAGAGCGACCACGTGCCTTTCGGCCCTTCGGCATACGGTGCGGGCGATATGGGCAAGGGCCGCCGAGAAGTGGCCGCCCGGCAAAACGAATTCCTTAAGGCGCGGCAACTCGCCCTCCATGCGGTCGATAGCCCGTTCGAGAAACTCGGTCTCGGCCTCGGCTACGCTGTCTACACTGCCGGATTCCTGCGAGTCGGGAGTTGTGGAAAGAAAGGCGCCGGCGACAAAGAGAACCGATTGGATATGCTCGGCCTCGGCCTTCAGATCGCTTTTCTCAGCCGGAAAAGTCGAAATCACTGCGCCCAGAACCGAGTTAAGCTCATCGATATCCCCGCACGCCTCAACTCTGGGGTGAGTCTTGGCTACTCGCTCGCCGCTGTAAAGGCTTGTTATTCCAAGATCTCCTCTACCTGTATAGGCCTTCACCCTGGCTCCTCATCCCATGCTTAAAGATTGCGATGCGCAATGCTCTTCTGTGTGTGCGGTATCTGCTGCCTGCTTTGCGGACGCCAGCCAAAACCACTCTATTACAAATATCTTCCAATTGGCCGGGCAAGCTATCAGGGACAGCCCTGTTAGTCAATTGGTTTGGCTAGGGGGGGTGTAATTCAAACTGATACGCGGTTTTTTGCCGCTGGCGGAATTATTTTGCGCATCAAAACAATTAGCTGGACATTCTCGGCAAGATAGACTAGGTCATCATGGAAAACCATAAGGAAAGGGAGGCCCCATGAGTGATC
>JARLHO010000010.1 GCA_031292215.1 Syntrophobacteraceae bacterium
ACTCCTTGCGCATGCCTTGTAGCAAGAGACTGTCGGTGGGCCGGATGCGGGAAATCTGCACGTCCGGTCCGACGAGGGGGAGGGCTCCATAAGCAGCACGGCCTGCACGCCTTTTGCCACGACGCCCGAAAGGGCAGATACAATGGAAGCGATGTGGCCTAAACGTCTTATGGCTCCCTCTCTTACTCTACTGCCTCTACTGGTGAAAAAGTTTCTGTGCGCTCGGCGGTGAACGGTTACGAGTTTTCAGGGAATTGAAACGTTAGTCATCGGCAACATGGCGGTTTTTTGTGAAAGGAATATACATGCCACCCGGCGTAAATTCCACCGCAGAGAAGGCGAAGATTATTGGAAATCTCGTCGACTCCGCGGTGGCTCGATTCTTATTACAGTTCTCCGCCCATGCTTCTAATCTGGTCATAGGAAAAAACCGGTCCGTCGAGGCACACGTACTTTGAGCCGGCATTGCAGCGACCGCAAATTCCTATGCCGCACTTCATCCGTTTTTCGAGAGTGGTGATAATCTGCGGATCTTCGTAGCCAAGTTCCTTTAACCCGAACAAGACGAATTTTATCATGATCGGAGGTCCACAGGTTATTGCAATGCGGTTTTTGGCCGATGGAGCAACTTCGCTAAGGACCGTCGGGACAAACCCCACGCGCTCTTTCCAGCCGGGAAATTCGGCATCGACGGTAAGAATGAGGTTTATACCGCCGTCCCTCCACTCCTGAAATTCGTAGGTAAAGCAAAGGTCTTTGGGCGAGCGGGCGCCGTAGATGACCGTAATGTCACCGTAGTCGCTGCGATTGTCTATCATGTAGAGCAGCAGCGTGCGAAGGGGCGCCATACCGATGCCGCCGCCGACAAAGAGGATATCGTGCCCCTTCATGTCCTCGAAACCAAATCCGTTGCCAAGAGGGGCGCGCAGGCCGATCTGATCGCCGGTATTTAGCTGGTGGATGCGCTGGGTGACCTCGCCGGTCTTCATGACGCTAAACTGGAGGTAGTCCTTGCGCGTTGGCGGAGAGTTGATGACAAAAGTGGATTCGCCCGTTCCGAATACCGAAAGCTGACCGACCTGGCCGGGGCGAAAGTCGAATTGCTCCATTCTTTGCTTGTTATCGAGGGTAACCCGCAAGGTCCGAATGTTGCCGGTCTCGGTTATGATTTCCTGAACGGTGGCCAACTCGGGCAGGTATGGGTTGTTATTCACTGGTGTTCTCCTTCAGATGTCCCACGACCTGGCGAATGTCAATGGAGACCGGGCAGCTTCTGATACATCGGCCGCAGCCGCAGCATCCCAAAAGGCCTTCGTATCTTTCGGGGATGTAACTGAATTTATGACCCACTCGGTTTCGGTAACGCTCGAGTTTTGTGGGGCGGGGATTGTGGCCGCTGGCTTCCAGGGTATAGTGATAAAACATGCACGAATCCCAGGACCGCAACCGCTCACCTTTTAAGTTTTCGACTTCATCGGTTATCGTAAAGCAATAGCAGGTCGGGCAAACATAGGTGCAGACGCCGCAACCCAGGCACTGATTGATCATTTGGAACCAGTAATCAGTCTGGTCGAACCGTTTGCGGAAGGCCTCGGGGCTTCCCTTCGTGTCGAGTTCTCCAACGCGCCGCTTAAGGGCTTCTTCGACGATCTGGCCCGCCTGCGCATCCCTTGCGGAGTCGGGGGCATCGGCAAGGTTTTCAAGAAGCGTCTGTGCTTCAGGGGAGAGCGCTTCGACAACATAGCCGCCATCGACTGGAACGATCCTGAGATGGCTTCCTTCCATGTCCGCCGGTCCACCGCCCACTGAGGTGCAAAAGCACTTCGCATCGTTTTGCCGGCATACCAGAGTGGCAAAAAGAGTGTTCTTACGGCGTTCGACATAGTAGGGGTCGACATAGGGGCCGTTAGAAAAGACGCGATCCAGGGTCGTAAGGGCCTTTACGTCGCAGGGACGAGCGCCGAAGACCAGGGTCGGGCGCACTTGCCTTTGATCGTCAACGGTTACGGAGGACTTGGGGGACCCCTGCGGGTCCTTGTGGTACTCGAAGCGCAACAGTGTTTCCACCTGCGGCAGAAGAGCTTTTTTGAGCGGCGTGGTGGTCTGCCGGTCAAAGGCCGGCGCCGTACCCGGGACAAAGGGTACAAAACCCGTGGGTGCGGACTTATCATCTTTTAACGACGCAGGTATCAACAGATCGATCTTTGTCGAAAGTTTTTCGAGGACCGAATCCAAACGGTCGGTCGCAATGAATATTTTCACCGCCATCAGGTTACCTCTTTTATAATCCGAGCGATGCAGCCCGGAATGTTCCATAAACCCCTGCGCTAAATTTCAGTCTCGCCCGGGTTGAAAGTAAGAAGCGGAGGGACAGCATCCGGGTCAAGACCCGCCGCGTAGCCCAGCATCTCCTCCATGATTTTATTGAGTTTTTCTTTTATGAGTGTCACCGGGATTTCCATGGGGCAGACGCGTTCGCATTCGCCGCACCCGGTGCACCGGCCGGCAAGGTGCATGGCATGAATAAAGTGGAACAAAAACTTTTCCGGGATGCCGGCCCGCTGAGTGAGCCAGCGTGGCTCGCGAGTCTCAACGATGCACTTGTCCTGGCAAACGCAAAGGGGACAGGCGTTTCGGCATGCATAACAGCGTATGCAGCGGTCGAGTTCGGACTGCCAGAAGGCCAGTCGCTGTTCGAGGGGTTCTTTCTCGATCGCGTCGACATCGCGGTAGGTGGTTGCGAGGTCGGTAGATCGCGGTGTGGCGCTTTGTCCGATCAGTACATCGTGAATCACCGGATTGGGATAGCGACACCCGAGGCATTTGCGGGACAGCACCTCTTCGAGGGCGATTTTGTGAGTAGTTCCCGAATCGTCTAGTATCAGCCAGTCGTCTTCGACTGTGGCGGACTTGACATTTAAGAGCTGCACACGCTTTTCGACCTTTCGCCAGTCCACCGTCCCACGGCATGGAATGCCGAAAATGCGCACCCTGTCGCGGGTTAGGAACTTTTCCTGGATGAGCGCGACCAGCGAGCGGCTGTCACAACCCTTTACGCAGATGCCTATGGGTTTGGCGTCTTTGGGTACGGAATCCAGGGCTGGAGGTTTCACCAGGTAGCCTGTCAGGTTTTGTGAGCATAATGGCCCGCAGGTCAGCTTGGATATCGATTTGGCGTCACGAATGAAGATCGGAGTCGTTTGGAGCGGATCACTGGATTCCGCCCAGCCGATCATCATTTCCAGTTCGGGCAGCGCCTCTTCCACGAGTTTATGTAGTTGCATCCTGCTAGTTTCTAACACTGCTTTTTCCACTCTCTCTATCTCGGAAACTGCATGGTGGGCTGCGCTCCGCTTAACCCACCCTACGGCCAATCAATGTGTCCGGGAAATTGCATGGCGGACCTGCGCTTTGCTTCGCCCGGCGCCCCGCCAGCCAGCCTATCTCAGCGCAATGGATGGTATCGAATGGTCACCGGATCGCTGTTTCAGTCCGGGATTGGGACCCAACCGATGAATCTGCTCGGAGAACTCGGTCACCACCTTTTGCCACTGCTGGCCTTCGGAGGCCGATACCCAGGTGTATCTAAACCTTTGCGTATCGATGCCCATGAAAGGCAAAAAGGCTTTAAGCGCCTCCATGCGGCGGCGGGCATAAAAGTTGCCGACCGCATAATGGCAGTCCCTGGGATGGCAGCCGGAAACCAGCACCCCGTCCACGCCGTAGATAAGCGATTTGGCGATAAACAGCGGATCCATGCGCCCTGTGCAGGGAATACGCACCACGCGCAGGTCGGTCGGCTGCTTGAAACGGCACACCCCGGCCGTATCAGCACCGCCGTAGGAACACCAGTTGCACAAAAAACCTACTATTTTTATCCCCTGCGTAGTGGCCGCTGTTTCATCAGCAGGAGCGGAGGAGCGGGGACTTAAGTCTTTCATCTCTTGATTCCTTTTTCAAATCGGGGCCTCGTACCTTAGCATCGGCCGATCCACATCAGGCGCACAGTTCGTTAACTTCAGCCAGTAGCTGGTTATCCGTTGCGTGCTGCAACTGAACCGCCTTGGGCGGACAGGTGGCGTTGCACACACCACATCCCTGGCATACGGTCGGAAGCACTTCCGCCTTTTTGATGCCGCCCCTTAGTTCCTTCCACTGGATGGCGCCGAAAGGACACACCTGAATGCACTTGCCGCAGGCGATGCAATTCCTTTCGTTTACCAGGGCAACCTGGGGGTTGGTCTCGATGGTGTCGTGGGCGAAAAGGGACTGAACCTTGGATGCCGCGGCACTTCCCTGGGCAACCGAAGAGGGAATATCCTTGGGGCCCTGGCAAGCTCCGGCAAGGTATACCCCGGCGGTATTGGTTTCTACGGGGCGCAACTTGGGATGGCTTTCCATGTAGAAGCCGTACTGGTCGTAGGAGATGCGAAGCTTTTCGGCCAGCTCGCCTGCTCCGGCCGAAGACTCGATACCGGTTGCGAGCACCACCAGATCGGCCTCGACTTCGACCTGGACGCCCAAAAGGGTATCGGCGCCCTGCACGACCATGCGGTCCCCGCGTGGATAAATCTTGGCGACTCTTCCGCGAATATATTGGACTCCGTATTCTTCCTGGGCGCGCCGGACGAATTCGTCGTAATTTTTTCCCGGGGCGCGGATATCCATGTAGAAGACGTAGGAATTGGACTCGGGCAGGTGGTCTTTGGTAAGAATGGCCTGCTTTGCGATATACATGCAGCAAACGCCGGAACAATAGGGGCGACCCACCGATGCGTCACGCGAGCCGACACAGGCCAGGAATACGATGTTTTTGGGTTCCTTGCCGTCGGAGGGGCGTTGGATATGGCCGCCGTAGGGGCCCGAGGCGCTTAGGATGCGTTCGTACTGGATGCCGGTAATAACGTCGGGATAGCGTCCCGCGCCGTATTCGCCGTAAACGGAGTGGTCAAAGAGGTCGTAGCCCGTCGCAGCGATAATTGCGCCTACCTTTTCGGTAACGATCGTATCCTTCATTTCGAAGTCGATGGCCTTAACCGGGCAGATCTTGGCACAGACCCCGCACTTTTTGCCGTTTAGCTGCCGGCAGTGCCGGGCGTCGATTACGGCCTTCTTGGGGATTGCCTGTGGAAAGGGGATGTTTATGGCCCGGGCCGAACCCAGATTTTCGTTAAAGACATCCGGGGTGTTTTTGGCCGGGCATTTTTCCATGCATGCCCCACAGCCGGTGCAGGCATCCCAGTTGACGTAGGTGGCTTTCTTTCGGATATCGACGGTGAAATTACCGATGTAGCCGCTTATGGATTCGATCTCGGAGGAGGCGTAAAGGGTGATGTTTTCCTTCTGGGAGACGTCGACCATTTTGGGGCCGAGGATGCAGGAGGAGCAGTCGATGGTCGGAAAAGTCTTATCGAGCTGGGCCATCTTGCCGCCGATGTACTGCTTGCGCTCGACCATCACCACGTCCATCCCGCCATCGGCGCAGTCAAGGGCCGCCTGGATGCCGGCAACACCGCCGCCTATTACCAGGAGGCGTTTATTTACCGGCATTTTGCTTGAAAAAAGAGGCTGATTGAAACGCAGCTTGGCCACCGCCATGCGGACCAGGTCAGCCGCCTTGGCAGTGTTGGCCGCTTTATCGTTTCCTATCCACGAGACATGCTCGCGGATGTTGGCCATCTCGAACATGTATTTGTTTAAACCCGCCTTTTCGACGGCCCGCCTGAAGGTAGGCTCGTGCATCCTGGGCGAACATGCCGCGACGACTACACCCTGGAGACCGTGCTCGCCGATTGCCCGCTGGATTTCCTGCTGACCGGGCTCTGAGCAGGTATACATGTAATTGGTGGCGTAGACGACGTCGGCAAAGGTAAGCGCCTCACTCGCCACTTTTGCCGTATCTACAGTCCCTGCTATATTGGTCCCGCAATTACAAACGAAAACGCCGATACGCATATATCTCCTAACCTGAATCGGAACCGCCCCCGGGGTTCAACATCCACAGTGAAGTAAAGCGGAAGATTGCGGGGCTGTCCCTGTTTTCCCTTCATTGGCGCCTACAGCGCCAATCTGCACGGAGGATTTTAAAAACGCTACGCTGCCGCGCCGGGCCCCTGCGCTTTCCCTTCGGCTTCCGCACGATCTTCGAACAGGATGTCGGGGGATACGCACAATTTGTCCATTCCCAGCTCTTTTGGATCCATTCCCAGCGCAAGCCCTATAACCTGAGAAATATAGGGGACCGGAAGGTGGAGAGCGCTCTTTTGGTACTTATTGATCTGGTCCTGGCGCATATCCAGGTTTTGCTGGCAAAGCGGACAGGCTACGACAATGGCCTCCCCCCCCAGGCGGGCTGTCATGTCCAGGATACGGCCGCTTAGTTTGCCGACAAAATCGTTTCTGGTGACCCCGTAGGTCGCCCCGCAGCATTCGGTCTTGTAGGGAAAGTCGGGGACCAAAGCCCCGGTGGCCTCCAACAGGCGGTCCATGGAGACCGGATTTTCCGGGTCGTCGAATTTGGCTTTTTGCGCCGGCCGGGTGAGCAGGCAACCGTAGTAGGGGATGAGGACATGGCCGGTCAACGGACGCCTTACGGCTTTTTTAATCGCCACCGGTCCAACTTCTTCGTAGAGGAGTTGCAAGAGGGAAACGGTCTTAAGACCGTCTACATCTCTTCCGACCAACTCGACGAAAGGTTTGCGCAGCCCGGGGTCTTCACAGGCTTCCTGGGCGCCTTTGAGCGATTTGAGGCATCCCGGACACGGGGTCATGACCATGTCGCATCCCTGGTCGGCTGCAATGGCCAGGTTTCTGCCGGCAAGAGCGGCTGAAAGAAGCGGATCGTAGGAATGGGCGGGCGTGGAACCGCAACAGTTCCAGTCGGCTATTTCGACGAGCTCGATACCGAAAGCCTCACACACGGCATGGGTCGAACGGTCGTATTCAGCGGCCAGCCCTTCGAGAGAACATCCTTTATAATAGGCTACGCGTTTCACAGGTTTCTCTTCTTAGATGTCGGTTTTAGAACTAAGAGGTTCGGGGCGGGCTTTTCCGTCTTTGGAAAAACGATCTCTTTTAACTACCTCGAATATCTCCGCAATTTTCTTTCTTTTCTTCACCAGCGCCGGGAAAAAGGTCAGTTTGCCTTTCATCAAAAGGCGCGGGGCAAGGTCGAAATCGGTGAAAGGTTTTTTTGCCCTCAAATTATAGATCGGGAGCAGTCCGGTTTCGAACACACGCCCGAAGGTTTTAACGGATCGAAGAAACTCATCGTAGAAGGCCTGGATATCGGGCAGGGATACGGTATCGGATTTGCGCGACATGATGCGAAGAGCTTCCATGACCCGGGCTACGTCGATATCGTTTGGACAGCGCGTGGTGCAGGCCTGGCAATTTGCGCATAGCCAGATAGCGCTGGAACCCAGGACAATGTCTTTTTGCCCCAACTGTACGAGACGCATGATCTGGGTAACCGGGTAGTCGTAGGCGAAGGTATAGGCGCAGCTACCCATACAGTTGCCGCACTGATAACACTTGCTCACATCCTGCCCGCTTGCCTCTTCTACCTCCCGGATAAAATCGGTGTCGCGGGATTGCCGAATCGAAAGGGTATTGGTTCTCTCCATTGTTCCTTATCTCGCTTGCACATTGGCCGATGGATGGGTTGAATGAGAACTCACTCGCTGCTTCCTTCGTAACCGAAGTCAACCAGCAATTGCTGGTATTCGTAATGCAGCCTCTGATAGATACGGGCGTTTTCGATAGCGAAGGCGCATTGTTGCCCGATGGCATTGGCGAAGTCTATTTCGTGCTTGGTAAATTTAGGCCCCTCCCCGGAATAAATCCTGAGAACGCCAATCACCTTGCCTCGAACCATCAGCGGGATGGAAAGAAGCTTGCGCACCCCTTCTTCAGCCATCTCGGCAGGGTATTGAAGGCGGGGGTCGGTGAAAACGTCGTCGACTACGACCACTTTGCCGGCCAGGTTTTCCGCTATGCTTCTTTGCGCATCGATGGGGCCCTTTTGCAGGAATTCCGTGCTAAGGCCATGGCTGCGCGCCACGTAGAGGTTCTGAGTCTTGGCATCGAGCAGGCGGACCACACAGCCTTTTACTCCCAAAACGGTTGTGATCTTTGTGACGACGAGTTCGAGGACTTTGCTTATGTTGAGGCTTTCGTTGATCGCGCTGGAAATTTCCTGGAAGCTCCGCAAATACTCCCGTTCCTTCTCGATCATGGAATGGACGCGGCGTTGCCACAGAACAGACTGAACGCCCTGTCCCGCCAGGGTTTGGACAAAGCCAAGCTCCTCGCTGGTGAACTCGCGCGGGGCGCCGGAAAAGAGGGCGACCATGGCAACGGTTTCATGTCTTATCTCGATGGGCAGCACGGCGAAGGACTGGATTCCTTCGGTCGTCATCAGGGCCTTTTCCCCCTGGATGTCAAAATCGGCGAGGTTAGGGACGCAGACGACCGATTCCGGCAGGTTGAAGCATGCCCAGTTCTTCGCATAGTCGGATTTACCGAATAAAAAGCGCTCACTGAGGCCCTTGCTTCCAACCACCTCGATGTGGTCACCCTTGTAAGCTTTCATTTTGACAAAGCAGCCTTTAAGCTCAAGAGCTTTGGTGATCTCTTCGGCAGTAAGGCTCATCACGTGATCATTGCCGGCGCCGTCAAAAACCGCGCGGCCGACTTCCATAAACGGGGTAAGATAATCCACCGGATTCATACCACTCCCTTTCCTCTACCCGTCGAAAACCGGGACTGTAGATATGACAGGGATCAAAGAGTCTTCCAAGACGTTTGCGCGTCATGTGAAGAGAGTTACAATATCGCGTAATTATATATAATTGGGTGATATGGTCAATACAAACTTAACAAACTTAACTAAAAGAGCCGACGTTTCGGGTTTAAGACGCCTCGACCTCTTCCCCGGGCAGGAAGCGTAGAAAAAAATTTGACTAAAGTCAATGCCTTAAGTAACATTTCCATCCATCCATCACACTGGGGCATAAAAAATGGAAGAATTCGTAAAGGTTATGAAAGCGCTCTCGGATCCCGGGCGGGTAAAAATCATAAAGATCCTTCAACGCAGGCCAAAGATGTGTGTCTGCGAGGTGCAGGCGGCGCTGGGGCTTGCGCAGCCCACGATTTCGAGCCATTTGAAGGTGCTCGAAGAGGCAGGGCTGGTCGTTTATGAAAAGTCCGGTTTGTGGGTCAACTATTCCGCTGCCTTTGGGGATAAGAGCCCATATGCTGCGACACTTCTGGGGGCGCTGAGGCACTGGCTCGAAGATGAGCCCGAGATTTGCCGGCTTTTTGAAATCCTGCCCGCAATCAGGCGGGAAGACATCTGCAGAAAATGATCGCGGAAGCGAAATAGGTAAGCGTTTACCACGAAGTCACATTTTTTCCTTCGCGCTCTTCGCGGTCTTCGTGGTTGACTATTGCCCCGCAAGTCTGAGCGGACCGAAGGATTAAGATTCAACCAGTAGAGTAGAGAGGGCGCCATAAGACGTTTAGGCCACATCGCTTCCATTGTATCTGCCCTTTCGGGCGTCGTGGCAAAAGGCGTGCAGGCCGTGCTGCTTATGGAGCCCTCCCCCTCGTCGGACCGGACGTGCAGA
>JARLHO010000099.1 GCA_031292215.1 Syntrophobacteraceae bacterium
ACATTCGGCAATGCTTTTGTAGTCATCGGGAGCGCTCGGTTCATCCCCGCGTGTGCGGGGAACATCCTATCGCTACCCCGTAAAGCGTCCTCATGGGCGGTTCATCCCCGCGTGTGCGGGGAACATCTTATCTCGTCGGCCAGGGCCGCAACCTGGAACGGTTCATCCCCGCGTGTGCGGGGAACATCGCATCCATTGCGCCCAGAGATCCCGCACAGCCGGTTCATCCCCGCGTGTGCGGGGAACATCCCGTCCCTGTATTTTTGTGCCGCCAGTCGCCCGGTTCATCCCCGCGTGTGCGGGGAACATTTGCATGCTCAGGGCATTGCTTGGAGCATCCTCGGTTCATCCCCGCGTGTGCGGGGAACATGAGCCGGTGAGCAGCCTCCAGGCGATGCGTGCCGGTTCATCCCCGCGTGTGCGGGGAACATGGGGCCACAGATCGGAGGCTCTGCAATGGCAACGGTTCATCCCCGCGTGTGCGGGGAACATCGTTGCCGTGTCACGGGGATCTCTGGAGAAATCGGTTCATCCCCGCGTGTGCGGGGAACATTGCCGATCTCAACAAGACCCAGGACGGAGCTTCGGTTCATCCCCGCGTGTGCGGGGAACATACTTTTTTTAGACTTTTTTTTAGACCAGACCCCGGTTCATCCCCGCGTGTGCGGGGAACATCCTCGCTTTCAACGTGGGCTATCCCGAGTTGTCGGTTCATCCCCGCGTGTGCGGGGAACATGGCGGTTTTGCCGCTGGTGTCGAACCAGGCGTCAGGTTCATCCCCGCGTGTGCGGGGAACATGGCAGAGGAAGTCTTTGACCCGCCCGATTCGGCGGTTCATCCCCGCGTGTGCGGGGAACATGCCACAAATGCGAATCGGCCATGAGGCCCACGCCGGTTCATCCCCGCGTGTGCGGGGAACATTTTCGATATTTTTAATTTCATACCTCCCCCCCCGGTTCATCCCCGCGTGTGCGGGGAACATTACCTTGCGGACAATTTCAAAACGGCGAATTTCGGTTCATCCCCGCGTGTGCGGGGAACATATTAAATACTAAAGGCCGCTGAAAGCAGCGGCCGGTTCATCCCCGCGTGTGCGGGGAACATGGATATTCTTCGATTAACAATATCCTCGTAAACGGTTCATCCCCGCGTGTGCGGGGAACATCAAACCTTTGGATAACGGCAGGTGCTACTCAGCGGTTCATCCCCGCGTGTGCGGGGAACATTTGATACAGTAGGTGGAGGTGAGCCGAGTATCCGGTTCATCCCCGCGTGTGCGGGGAACATGATTTCCCCACTCGCCTTGTAATGCGCTATTGCGGTTCATCCCCGCGTGTGCGGGGAACATTTAGACTTTTAGACTACTAATAATATCAATAACGGTTCATCCCCGCGTGTGCGGGGAACATCGCCGAGACACAAGCTCAATGGCCGTCCGGCTCGGTTCATCCCCGCGTGTGCGGGGAACATTTCCGGCGTGCAACAGCACTGGCCTTTCCTGCCGGTTCATCCCCGCGTGTGCGGGGAACATTCAATGCGTCCCTGCGGGGTATTGGCGTGCGCCGGTTCATCCCCGCGTGTGCGGGGAACATCAGCCACATACCCCACGTCGGACGAGCTGGGCCGGTTCATCCCCGCGTGTGCGGGGAACATTTTTACTGCGTTTAGATAAGTCATGCCATCTCCGGTTCATCCCCGCGTGTGCGGGGAACATCCAAGCAAACTGGCCGCTTCGGTAGTTGTGATCGGTTCATCCCCGCGTGTGCGGGGAACATAATTTCTCCATTTGCTCTTATGATAGGCGCACCGGTTCATCCCCGCGTGTGCGGGGAACATATTGGTTTTCCATCGGAGGCTACGCCTGAATCCGGTTCATCCCCGCGTGTGCGGGGAACATTACTGTCAGACTGTCGGTATCCCCGTACAACACGGTTCATCCCCGCGTGTGCGGGGAACATGTTTCCTGATTTGTACATACGAGGGCGAACTGCGGTTCATCCCCGCGTGTGCGGGGAACATACCTGTAGACATAGCGACGAACGTGTGTAGTCCGGTTCATCCCCGCGTGTGCGGGGAACATTCAAGTTGCAAATGATAGCGCGGCCGAAACAGCGGTTCATCCCCGCGTGTGCGGGGAACATTCCTGCAAAACTAAAAACACCTCAGCAGCTTTCGGTTCATCCCCGCGTGTGCGGGGAACATAATTAAGCTGAACGATCCTCCTGATAGAGTACCGGTTCATCCCCGCGTGTGCGGGGAACATCAAATCCTGAACAGGGAAAAGAAGGCATTGGACGGTTCATCCCCGCGTGTGCGGGGAACATCAATGCAGTGAAAACTTTGTCGGTCTGTTTTGCGGTTCATCCCCGCGTGTGCGGGGAACATTGGCAATGTTTGATTTTTCTAAAATTCCCGACTGGTTCATCCCCGCGTGTGCGGGGAACATGGTCCGATTAATAGGAAACGTAGCCTATCTAACGGTTCATCCCCGCGTGTGCGGGGAACATTCGATGCCTTTCTGGACAAGGGAGACTGGCCGCTGGTTCATCCCCGCGTGTGCGGGGAACATTGGCACAGAAGGGGAAACCTGATCTTTGGGAGCGGTTCATCCCCGCGTGTGCGGGGAACATCGGCGTTGGCTATGATGCAGCCAAAGATATAGCGGTTCATCCCCGCGTGTGCGGGGAACATCGGGTGTGAAGAACGCCATTTTTTCTCTATCACGGTTCATCCCCGCGTGTGCGGGGAACATCTATAACAATGCCGTATTCGGTATTACGTCTCCGGTTCATCCCCGCGTGTGCGGGGAACATATTGTGGAGCTGCGACTCTAATGGCAGTCACTCGGTTCATCCCCGCGTGTGCGGGGAACATGCCGCCTGGATAATCGTGGGGGCATCGGCTGACGGTTCATCCCCGCGTGTGCGGGGAACATGCTATGCTATAGAAAGCGAGAAGTAAATGGGACGGTTCATCCCCGCGTGTGCGGGGAACATTCCAGCACTAGCAGTTGCCATTTTTACTGTTCCGGTTCATCCCCGCGTGTGCGGGGAACATGGTGGCTTCTTTTATTTCATCCATTCCTAATTCGGTTCATCCCCGCGTGTGCGGGGAACATACAATCTAGTGAGTACTCGCAAGCGTTACAGGCGGTTCATCCCCGCGTGTGCGGGGAACATGCTTTAGGGATACCTTTTACTTTTCCTATTAACGGTTCATCCCCGCGTGTGCGGGGAACATTAGAAGCGGCTCCCAGACTGGAACTGTTTTAACGGTTCATCCCCGCGTGTGCGGGGAACATAGGCTCCGTTAGCTGCTCTTGGATTAGGTACACGGTTCATCCCCGCGTGTGCGGGGAACATCTGGGTAGGCTCCCTCAAATTCATTTTCACTGCGGTTCATCCCCGCGTGTGCGGGGAACATGATTATACCAGAATAGCATTTCGGCGCAACTGCGGTTCATCCCCGCGTGTGCGGGGAACATCAATTGTTCCCGCTCTACCTAATTTGGTTGGGCGGTTCATCCCCGCGTGTGCGGGGAACATGATTACGGCCGCGGTCTCAGTCTGATCCGCGCCGGTTCATCCCCGCGTGTGCGGGGAACATAGCCCGAACAGCTCGTGGTGCACGAGTCCCATCGGTTCATCCCCGCGTGTGCGGGGAACATCCCTGGCGTCGACTCCCGCAAGCATCCGTGGCCGGTTCATCCCCGCGTGTGCGGGGAACATACTTCCTGCACCTTATTGAAAACACTTTTAAATTCTCATCTCGAAAAATCCACCGAGCAAGCAGGGGCGTTTTAACGGGCGGAAGAGACCACATAATTGTGCGGGATCGACCTTTACCATTAGATGATATCCTCGGCTCTTATTTGAAACTTTGATCTGCTTCCAGTTTCCAGTAATGTAACCCCATGTCTGTCACGGCCAGGGAAAGCTTTTGTAAAAGCTGTCTCTAAAGAGTGGGTTTTAGGAGTCATCAATATACTCGTTCCTCATGGCCGAGATATCGAGCAGTCCGGTCTGCTT
Organism: Syntrophobacteraceae bacterium; assembly: GCA_031292215.1. Classification (GTDB taxonomy): domain Bacteria; phylum Desulfobacterota; class Syntrophobacteria; order Syntrophobacterales; family Syntrophobacteraceae; genus SbD1. The sequence goes on from JARLHO010000099.1 coordinate 4,029, forward strand.
GAGCCTCTCTATAGCGATTTTCAATGGCTCTCCGGTTTGTCTACCGGCAGAAACGATACCAGCTTTATTCCGTCTAGTTCCACCGGTATACGCCGATTTGCGCCCAAAGTCAGAAAGTCGAACCCGGATTCGGTGTTGCTGCTCCAGGCCATGACCGCGCTTCCGTCTATTATCCCTTTCTCCAGGTTATCCCAGATCATCTCCCTAACCCGTCTGGAGACCTTTCCCACGTAAACTCCGGCTCGGACTTCGATAAGCCACAGGCCCAGCCTTCCCCGCAGGCGCGGAGGCGCGTTTTCAACCACGATGACCAGCATCGCCAATCCCCTCCTTGTTTGGAATTGCCGGCTCAACGGCCTCTTCGTGTGGCCTGGGGACCTCTAGCCCGCCGGAGGCAAGGACCTGTTCGATAGACGGGATGATTCTCCGGAGAAGATTAGTCTGGCGGAATGCATCACGGCAGGCGAGCCGTACATCGCGTTCCGGATTGCGGGGATGCTTCGAGGCTATCCGAAACGCTACCGGAACCACCGTCTCGAATTTAAAAATATCGGCAACATCGTAAACAAAGGACTGGGGCTTCCCTGTGTGAATAAATCCAACAGCTGGAGCATAGCCGGCAGCCAGCACCGCCGCCTCGCAGATACCGTAGAGACAGGCTGTCGCAGAGGAAAGACAACGGTTTGTCAGGTCGCCGCTCCCCCACTCGCTATGGTCGTAGTTGCGGCCCTTCCACTCCACTCCGTATTGGCGAGCCAGGAGAGCATACATCTTACGCACCCGCACCCCCTCGATGCCGCGCAACTGCTCTACACTGCGGCGCTCCGGCGGCTCTTCCTGGAACCGGAGAGCATACATCTTTCGGACCACCTTAAGCCGCGAAGTGTCGTCAAGCGCCAACTTTGCCTGATACAACAACCGGTCTGCCCTCGCGCCTCCCGGCTGGCCGGCGGCATACATGCGCACCCCAGCTTCGCCTATCCAGACAAGCAGGCATCCCACCCGCGCCGCAAGCACCACGGCGGCATGAGAGACTCTGGTCCCGGGCTCCAGCATCAGGCAGGCCACTCCGCCGATGGGAAGATGTGTCCGAACGCCGGTCTTGTCCACCACCACAAAGGCGCCGTCGATAACATCCAGGTTGCCTCTCTCAACATAGACCACTGAAATCCGGTCTTTGATGGGGAGAGGTTTCAATGGGGGGAGAATCTGTTCAGTCATGAACGGTACTCCATCAAAATGAAAAAACTAATGTCCAGCGTGTTGGCAAGGCGGGTTTGGGAGATTCTCAAAGACGCGAGCAAAGAGAGCCCATTACACCCGTCTGATAAGCATAAGGCCGCAGCCGAAGCCTTTGACTGGGCCAATGCCCGAAAAGAGACACTCCTTGATGAATTTATCCGGTTGGTCAACAATCAGGACACCGGTAAAATCCAGCGTGCTGAAAGTGATGGGCTTGTTGCCTTTGCCCTTGAACAGCTTGTGTTGCTGGTACCCATCGACGCGCACATTGCCGCTTGGAACATGAAATCCAAACCTTTCACAGCGTTCCATCAGCCAGCGCTCACCTTGGTTCTGAATGATCTCGCTTTCGTCAATTCGCTCCCCTTGGGTTTTGAGGACGGTTTTCGCCTCCATGATCACATCATGCCGGTGCTGACGGCCAAGCTCATCACGTTTAGAGCGTATCGGATTGACACGCAGGGTGAATGCAAGACGTTGCCCGACAAAAAGCTTAGGCGCATACGGTTTACTGAAAATCTCCCACAAGCCGGTAGCGTCCCGGGGGCTGCGTTCCGAGACAGTATAGAATGTCGGCCATCCATTCACCGTCTCATGCCGATAGAGGAAGTCTCGCGTACGAACTGGGCTGTCGGTAAAGAGATTCCAGACCTGACGGTGCGACTGGTATCCTCCCCCTTTGCTCAGCAGGGCCACGTCGCGTGGTGAAACATTTTTGCCAAGCCGAATCATGGTGAAGAACATTCCTAGTCCTCCTTTGGCACGGAGCAATAATGCTCGCGACGCTCGGCGAATTGCCAGCGGGTTCGATTTAGCGGCACATCCCGGCGCGTCATGATTTTTTCGTGGGTAAAGCCGCTGTCCTGCTCGGTTTCCCAGTAGAGCAATGTGTAAGATCGGTTGGACATACCGGTCAGTTCGCCGTCATGAAAGCTCACACTCGTCAGTGCCTCGTTTAGAGTCCCTTTTATTACTACCTGGGGCTGAAGGGGCAATGCAAGAGGGCAGGACTTGCGCCCGAGGTAAAGAGTGAATGCCGGTTTCGCCAAGGCTCCAGCCAACTGCCGCGCCGTATAGGTCGCACCAGCTCGGACTTCAACCGCCACGGTGTAGGCAGCATCGCAGCGGTAGTCGCGGCGGGAAAGAATCGTATTGAGGTCATCGACCGCGAGTTCCGAGCGCCGCGTGTAATGGGTCTTACCCCGTTTGGCTGAAGGGACCTGAATTGTGTGATAGTCGCGCAACAGCGTCCCCATGGCGTCAACGCGAACGGCGAAAGTACATGCTTCCGTCAGTGTCTTCTGGCGCTCGGCTTCATCCCTTCGTATGCCTAAAGCTGCTGCCAGCAGACCGATAATGGCTGATTTGCTTGGATGTGCAAAGCTTGGGCGGTATTCGCCCACGGCTATGTCACCCCAAGCCGCCAGGGGACCGTAGAGGCGAAAAATGAGATATTCGCGCATGCGCTCACCCCTTCACAAAAGTAATTATGTCGTTCAAACTCCCTTCGCCGGTTTCGGCGTTCATTACCTTCTTGTCCTTGGCACATGGTCCGTAGACTTTTTCCATGTTCGACCGTTTGGACTCAAGATCGATGATAGCTTTTGACAGAATATCTTCGCCACGCACAGGCTTGAGGAAGGCAACCGACAACGAGCGGGGTTGCTGCTCGCCCTTTTCCGCCATTAGGTACGATGCATAGGCACGGGAACCAAAGCTGTTTTGCTTGCCATTGGGTGCAACCTTGGCTGCTGCCTCGACCAGAGCGGCAAGGGCTTGGTTCGCCAGTGTCTGATCTCCTCCCAGGTTTTTGACCAGCAGGTCCCGATTTATGCAGAGATAGAGATAAAAAAGTCCAGCGGCAAATTCCGTCTCGCCGATATGGGCCGCTCCGAGATCGTCTACGCCTTGGTTCAGGTCATCTACCGCAGTGAAATAATCGTCTTCAACAGCAACCTCATGGACGGTGATCGCATGCGCCACCTGTACGGCTGCCTCGGTGTTGAAGGCGGGAGCACTCGCCAGCATTCTTCCGAACATCGCTATGTCGGCAGCCGAGTGTTGTCGCATGAGCAGTGCGAGGTCGGCGGAAGTTGGAGCCGTGCTGTTCGACGACAGTTTCTCTACCAGTTTCTCGATGCCGGCCCTTTCCTCGGGACTGAAATGGGCTAGTTGCTCGATCTCGAGTTCTTCGAGAGTTTTTGCAGAGTTCTCTTTCTTACACTTGCCAAAAACTTCGGCGATCTGCTTGGCCCAAGCTTTGGCCGGAGCCTCGGCCACACCCTTTTTAAGGAATGCATTATATGTTTCGACTCCCATGGCCTTGGTGCGGGTCCCCACATGCCCCTTCATGGCCACTGCAAACAAATCGGAAGTCCTCCAGGCCCGTTTGAGGCTCTGTGACGATATCCTTAGACGATTTTTCCCGCCCATGACAGCGGTCTTGGGGCGTCCCAAATCGTCGCGGTTGAGGTTTGAGGGCGGATAAGAGGTCAGCAGGTGCAGTTGAATAAAAGTACTCATAGTGTGGATCTCCTTGGTGGTATGTGTATTGACATGAGGATAAAAAACCTCGATGCTTTTGCGGCTGTGGACATTGTGCTCGACAAGCAGCCCTTATGAAAACCCTATGATGTCACGCCTCACCCGGTGCCTTTGAATAGTAATCAAACGCCCATTTCTTGCGTGTTCCTTCATTCCAGAAATAAACTCCCTGGGCTAGACTCTGAAGGTTGACCGTTCCGCCCAGCAAAGCGATGATCCTGGTCATGCTGGTGAAAAGATCCTCCTGCCTCTTCACCTTCAGTATCCGGCGAAAGCGCAAGCCGCTGACCCTTGCCGAAAGGTCGGCCTTTCCAGATGCCATCTGTTCGGCAATGGAGCTTCCCTCACTGTCTGCCTTGACGCGGGCTGCAAGACCGGCAATCAGCGCCAACCCTTCACAATCAACCGAACCGTAACGGGAGACCGCCATGCGCAGGCGATGATACGCCGGAGAGAACGCAACTTGTGTAAGGGTAGCCGAACGCCGCAGCACCGCCCGTTCGCCGCGATTTTTGTCCATCTCCCGCCACCAGGAGAGCAGTGCTTGATTCTCGGGTGAATCCTTATCAAACCGGAGATACTTTGAATCCATGAAACCTCCTTTCACAGTCTGAGTTTCAAACGATCAATCCTGTCTATTTCCGTACTTTTGAGGCCCTCTTGCTCACCGCCGAAGCCTTCGGTTGTCCTTCGACCGTTAGTTCGAGCAGGTCTTTAATTTTTTTGCCCCTGTTGAATCTTCCCAGATCTTTTCGGGCGATAACGACCCTTTTGGGGTCGGCATCTTCAATTGGGCCTTCCCATGCATAAGCGTCAAAACGCACCAGAGCTTCCTTGCACAGGGAATCAAGCCAAGCTGCGCGACACGCCATGGTATCGCCACCTGACCCCAAATCCTCCTTCAAGGCTTGCAACGTTTCGTAGAAGTCCGGTTCCGTGTTTTGCCAGAAGCTGGTAGTTAGAAACGAAGTGTCTCCCTTGACTTCGCTGGGACGTCTAAACCAGGCTTTCTTTACGGCCGTTCTGATATTTCCTGCTATTTCCACCGCAGTCTTAATCATGGCTGCCACGCAATGTTCATGGTGCTCCCTTTGCGATGCTTCAATTTGCAGAAGTGGCATTTTCGCCTCGTACCAACAGCGGGCTTTCATATTGTCCATGTCGTAGCCGAATGCCCACAACCGGAATTGCCAGTCGCTCTGCTGGCGTATCTCGCGAAACTCGTGGACAACACGAGCCGGTGTACGCTTATCGCTACTATCTTCCTGCACAAAGCCAAGCCAATGCCGATAGAATAAGCCGCCTTCTTGAGCGTGTGCTGGCAACGGGAGGCCATCCTTATTGCGACCATAAGGCGAAAGCGGATGAAGCCAGGCGCCTGTGAAATTCATTCCGTAGTTCTTCTCCCGATACATATCAATGAGCCGGTCGGACCGCTTATCGCATATACCGCACCGGCCGGCTTTCAGGGTACCAAGTGTTAATCTGATCCGGCGCGGCATTCCCCAATACACCATGGCCGGGTGGGTATCCTCAGGTGTAGTGTCTATTCCTGCCTTGCTGTCGCTTGCTCTGGTTCCGGCAAGCCATGGGAAAATACACGCTTCAGCCGCGAGTGAGGCATTACCACAACTAGCCAGGAAGCCGGCATTCTCCAGCACGTTCAGCCAGACTGTGTGCCACAGAGTATTATGGCGCTCATCTCCGACAACCAAGGTTGACAGCGGTCCGCCACCCCGTAGCGACGTTCTGTAGCCAACACCGCCCGAAGGCGCATTTGTTTGCATGGTAAACAGGGCAGTAGCGCAGCAGGCCGGGCACATGCAGACCACTGAATCCCGCTTTACAAAATGATCCTTATTCTGTTCGCAGGTATGTTCGCCGGGCATATCAATAAGAAGTCGAGCTATGCTCTTTTCCGGTGTATCAATTCTGTCAAAATCCTGCATGAATCTCGGTCCGTCTCCAGCAAGTTCAAAAGCATTCCGTACAGCAGCGCACTTTATTTGCAGTTCCTCCGGTTCCAACGGCTTTTTCAGCTTTATCTTCCAATCCACCCCATTGGCCGGCGGCGCCGCCGTCTGGACCAAGCCAATCAGGAACTGGATCAGCGCACCGTTGAAGTCGGGACGCGATGCATTCAGCAAGACAACCGGATTCTCGACAAAGCGGTCCGTCACTTCCCACGGGGCAATCATCTCTTCGGTCCCATCATGTCTCTTTACCGGAATCCATTTCTCATCAATCAGATTAAAGCGCATGTTATCCCTCCTTTTTTGTAACACTGACGCCGAGAGTCGGATTATACGAGATCTCGACGATTCCGCCATTCCTGTCAGTGGCGCTACCTCGCCAGATCCCGTCGGCTTGAGGAGAAAGCGCAACGAGGATGCTCCACTTTCCTTTATCCGGCAGATGGATTTTAAGTCGTTCCAATTCACCCCGAAGTACAGGATCGGCATGATCGGTTTCAGCATGAACAATGGCGCTGCGCAAGCTTAACTGGCTCATATCCCACGGGAACAATCCGCCCTTTGAATACCACGGAGTCAATTTACCTCCGTCCCAGCGAGCAAGGCGAACCGTGCTCTCAATTTCGCCAAGGCGCGTGGGAGTGCACATATCCTCCAACCACTGGTTTGGCGTGGCTTCGTATCCTTGTTCGAGTTTCAGCATATTTATGTTGGCGAGGGATCGTTCTGCCTGCTGCTTTGCTTCGGCATCGAGGTCCAGTCTTCTGAGCTTTTCGGGAATGCGCCCGTCTGCATCGTCGCAGAAGACGGTCTCAACCAATTCCCGAGCATCATCGGGCATTCGCAATACACGCGCTTCGCACAAGAGCCGCGATGTGAGCCACAAACAGCCGTGGCTTGGATAAACGAAAGCGGCTTTGGGAAATGCCGACTTGAACCAATCTGCCTGGACGTTGTCTTCCGGTAATGGACCATGAATTATGAAAACTGGTGCTTCGCGTCGGTCGGCGCCGGCGTAAACCGGCAACAGGTTTCCCCGCTCGTCGCGTAAATGACGGTGAAGCCTGCCGGCCCGCTGAATCAGTAAGTCCATCGGCGCCAAATCAGAGATCAACAGATCGAAATCCAGGTCAAGTGACTGTTCTACGACTTGGGTTGCTATCAGGACTTTCCCGCGTCGTTGATTTTCTCCGCTTTGCTTGCCAAAAGAGGTACAGACTGCGGTTTCGATGTCAAGCCGGTCACCCATTGCAAAGCGGGCATGAAAGAGCATGACACGTTCCGCTCCAATTATTGCTCGAATGTTTTCAAAGCCTGTCATTGCATCGTGCACGGTATTCCGTATCCAGCAAACGCACTTTCCCTGCTTCGCAGCCGAAATAATCAACCGCTCGACTTCCTCCCGCTCGGGGACATTCCGTACGGCTACGCTTATCCTGCGTTTCGTGGTAGCTGCAACCGGTGTTTCAACACAACCCTCATCCCTGGAAAAATGTGTCGCCAGTGGATATGCACGCGAAACGACCGGCGCAAAAGTCTCCATTCCAAGACCACGGGCAAAACTTTTCACCAGATCCTGACGCACCTGCACAGGTAAGGTGGCGGAAAGCAGGATTGCGCTTCCTCCCAAAGCGGCATGAAAAGAGAGCAGCGTCTGGAGAAGCTTGTTCATATAGGCGTCGTAGGCATGTACCTCATCGACAATAAGGATATGCCCGACTAGCCCGAAGAGACGAAGCGACTGAAAGCGTGACGGCAGTATAGCCAAGAGCGCCTGGTCCAGGGTGCCGACACCAACATCTGCCAGGAGCGCTTTCTTTCGGTTATCCGCCAGCCATGAGGAACACTGGGCAACAGCCGTGTCTTCATCGGTACCGTATGAGAGTTGGCCGTCCTGGTCCTGAGAGATCGAGCGCAGAAAGGATTCCGAGAGATGCCTTGCTCCGTGCGCCAAAACGATGGAGGGTGAAGAATCGTCCGTGAAAAGCGTCTTGTATGTTGCGGCTACCCGTTCATACATTGCATTTGAAGTCGCCATCGTCGGCAAGGCGATGAAAAGACCGTTTCCCTGTCTCTTTAACATGAGGCTTTGCGCGAGAAGAAGTGCTGCCTCTGTCTTGCCCGAACCCGTGACATCTTCGAGGATGAAAAGTTGGGGCGAAAGCGCTACTGGACATTCGATGACATGTCGCTGTAAGGGTGTCGGCTCTTTGATGAAAGGGAACATATCCGAAAATGGACTGGCGCTTGGTCGCGGGCTGGCAGGGCCGATTCCCGCTTCCCGGACGGCTCGGTCCGCCCGAGGAACCGCCAAGCTCTGCCAGTATTCGGTAAGAGGCATCGGAGTTTCAGAAAAGGGGAACCAACCGCTGTTTGACCCTATCCAGTCGCATAGCACCGCAAATCCAGATATGAGCCATGAAGTTTTCCGGATTGAATCGTAAATTTGAATGGGTGAAGATAGTTCACCGACAGGACCCAAGTTATCGGTCAAAAATTCACCAAAATCATGAAGGAATTCTATTGCGGCAGTTGACGCATCGCGACCGAAGTAGGCCGAGAACCTGAGCCCCAAGCCATTTGGCCCTGTCAACCGAGGCGGTGAACCGTGATGGCCCGTGCACGCCTTGGCAATCACCTCGAAGATTTCCTGCCAATAATCTGAATAATGATCAAAATCTAGAAAACTTGCGGATGTGTTTTCTTTAAATGCATCCCACAGTACCTTAGACCATAAGAGGTTTCCAAGGCTGTCATGGCGCACGGAATAAGGCTTGTTGAAACATCTGCCCTGAAGCCTTTCGAGCAGATCCGGTCTCAGGTTTTGGAAGGTCTCGGAGAATTTGCCGATATCGTGAAGCGCAAGAAATAGAATTAGGAGATGGCGGCAGGTCGTCGCGCCTAATCCTGTGGATTCCGTGAATCTATGCAATATCTCAGGGCGCCCTGTCAGCAACGTATTGCCCACCGCCGCTATATCCAGGCAATGATAAGGGAGCATGTGGAAGCTTAGCCCGTTCTTCTCCGCTTTTCCCCAGTACCGAAAGTAGCTTACCATTTCCACCTCCAGCTCAATCCATCAGATGTTACTCCATTAAAACGACAAAAGATTCTACATCATTACCGTTCGATTAAATATCAATAATAGGTCTGAAAGGCGCGCTTTTCATCGGCCATGAAATGGACTGGATACGGTAAATGACACTGCAAGGACCCGTTCTCGCAGCAATGAGAATGGTGGATGCGCAAATGTAAGAATGTTTCAACATATTCGTAACAATCGCATGAGACAATCGCACGCGTAGCCGGCCCGCCGGCAAGTGCATTCCAACGCCATCAGATACAGGAAACCAGGATGAGATGAAAATAGCTATTCCCACCGACGCATGGCATCCGCAAGTAAGCGGCGTAGTAACAAAATTTGAGCGCATTGCCCGGGAACTGGGGACTATGGGCCATGAAGTTTGCCTGATCACCCCCGATATGTTCAAAACGGTTCCTTGTCCCACGTACCCGCAAATCAGGCTTGCGCTCCGCCCCGGCAAAAGGATAGCCGATCTTTTCGACTCCTTTGCTCCCGACTACATTCACCTGGCGACCGAAGGCCCCATCGGATTGGCCGCCCGTTCGTATTGTGTAAAGGCGACCTATCCTTTTACCACTTCCTATACGACCAGGTTTCCCGAGTACATACGGTTGCGGTTCCCCATACCCCGGGGCGTGACCTATGCCGTGTTGCGTTGGTTTCATAACGCCTCCTCGGCAGTAATGGTAACCACCTCCGCCATGATCGAAGAACTCCGGAATTGGGGATTTAAAAACCTTGTTCAATGGAATCTCGGAGTGGACTCGGCCCTTTTTTCACCCGCCGCCAGGGAACAATTGACCGACAAAAGACCCATTTTGATGTATGTGGGAAGAGTGGCCGTAGAGAAAAATATCGAGGATTTCCTAAATCTTAAAATCGATGGAACCAAGTACGTGGTCGGTGACGGACCGGACTTTTCAAGGCTTAAGGCAAAATATCCGCAGGCCAGGTTTCCGGGTTATAAAAGCGGGGAGGAACTGGCAAGATATTTTGCGTCCGCCGATGTCTTCGTCTTCCCGAGCAAAACGGATACCTTCGGGCTGGTAATGCTTGAAGCCTTGGCCAGCGGAGTCCCGGTTGCCGCCTATCCCGTAAGGGGTCCGCTGGACGTTTTGATTCAGGGCCAGACGGGCTATATGGATGAGGATCTGGGAAAGGCCGTGATCGACGCTATGGCAATAGATCGCGCCAAGTGCCGGGAATATGCGCTCTCCTACACCTGGACCGGGAGCACAAAGCAATTTTTCGAAAACCTTGCCCTCATCCGGCGAAAGGGAAAACCATGAGAATTGCGGCAATCGTAAACCCTGTGGCCGGGCGCCGAAAGGCCGGGAGGAAGTGGCCCCTTCTTCTCCAGTCGGTCGGTAGTCTTGCGGGCGAGGTCGATACATTCTGGAGCCGATATCCGGGCCATTGCGTCTCCCTTGCCGCATCGGCTCGCCGGGCCGGCTACGACAGGGTGATCGCCGTGGGCGGAGACGGCACGCTAAACGAAGTCCTAAACGGACTGTGGTGGGAAGAAAAGGGGCGTATGCCTTCCCTTGGCATGGTGCCCTTCGGAACGGCGTGCGAGTATGTTCGAAATTTTGAGATCGGCCGTGGAATGTCTGGCCGGTTCCAGACGGCCGTGGGGGAGTCGGCTGCCAGGGTGAGTCTTGGCCTGTGCCGCTATCGCGTTGGAGATCGCCTCGAGCAAAGAGTCTTTGCGATGGTTCTCGGATTAGGTTTTGACGCGGAAGTGGTTCACAATTTCAATAGACTGGGGTTTACTCGTTCCTGCTGGCTTTCTTACGCAATCGGCGCTCTGGTTGCAATGAGAAACATGCGGCCGTTTTCTCTTGAAGGCGCCGTTGACGGTTTTCGTTTTCAGGTCGATACCCTCTTTTTCGGAGCGCTCCTCGGGCAAAGCATCGCAGAAGGAATGAAGATCGCCCCGCGTGCGTCCCCGTCAAGCGATCGACTGGAGTTTGTACGCGTCTCGCCGGTCTCGCCGGCGGGATTACTCTTAGAGATTCTGCGAGCCTACCTGGTGGGGATAAATAATAATACCCGAACTACGACCAGGTTGCCGGGAAGGAGAGCAGAAATCGGTTCCCGTCGGCCGGTCAGGTTCGAAGCCGACGGAGAACTTCTTGGAATGACCTCCGCCGTTGCTATCGAGTTGATACCCGAGGCCTTTAGTTTTGCCGCCCGCAAAGTGAAGAGCCGTTCACCAAATAGTAACGAAAAAGTCATGGTATTGTAACAAAAACTTAACTTCGATTGGCTATCATAAAGGTAACCTTACTAGCGACATTGTTTTTTTCCAGGCTGCGAGGGGAGGCTATCGTGGAAAAAACTGATTGTTCTTTCAAACAGTTCGATGGGCGCGTGTTCGCCTTGGATAAACACCGGCTAAAGGTTTTTCGAGTATTTCCAACCCAGGTCTATGAAGTACGGGACGTGATTTTGCGAACGACTGTGCGCCTGCGCGGGAGCGAAATATCCGAGGAGGCGGCTTACAGGATTTCCCGGTTCGATGGCGATCTCGAATCGGCGCTAAAAACTGCGGGATAAAAGTTCGGGTTCGGCGATGGGAGAGAACCTTCTTCGGTCAGGAACCGACGCAACATCTCCAATGACCTGACAGAGCTGCCCGTGGTCGGGGCTGAAGCACCATGTATTGTCGCTCTCGAATTTAGATAGAGTCATGGGATGGTTTCCATCTTCAACCGATTGGCCTTGATGGCGGAATGTGTCCAATGCCTTTCAACCGCTTGGATAAAGGCAGGACGGACCAACTTGGCTCTTTTAACCAGCCAGTCGCCTTGGTCGAACCGAAGATAAAGTCCCTCTGCCAGTTTGTCGCTGAGTTGAGACTGGGCCAGGAGTTTATTTAATCTCGAAAGCGTGAAGCGACCACTATGTAATCTTGGCGCTTGAGAGATACCAAGGACCCGAAAAATCTCGTCTCGGCGAGTGCAGGAGAAAAAACGAGCGACGTTTTTATCATAGACATCGAAACCCAGAAACCAGTCCGGCAACCGGTCATAGACGACCGAGTGCTCTGCGTAGCACCATTCTCCGAAAAGAATGTAACGGTCGGTCAATTGTTGGAAAAGCTCATCAGTTCTTCGAGCCAGCCAGTCGGCAAGCTTTTTCCATTGCCCCGTACTCGGAAGATGAAGGTATGCCCCTCTATTTTGGGCGCGGATATTCCCATTGGCGTCAAAGGAAAGCCCTAGATTCGCTCCGTCCACCTTTTCTTCAACGACAAGCTCATGTCGCAAGAATTCATTTCGGTCAAATTCCGACAGGACCTTATCCCCCCTGACTTGAACGTTACCGAGGAGCGCTAGATGTGGGGTGGAGGGAAACTTGAAAAAAGCGTCTTTCACGCGCCCATCTTCTCCTCATACTTTGTCCGGGCATAGTCAGGACACAGGAAATGCACGGTAATCCCGACCTCCGCCAAGGCGCCACTCCATCCCCACCACTTGCTGTCTGTCGCCTGTAAGACCGGCGGTTTAGCCCGATGGGCGTTGGAGACGGCGATGAACTTCCGATCAGAGTCATCGAACCGGGACAAGCCACCATGCTCAGGGAATTCGTTGTATGACTCACCATTTTTTGTAATCGTAACGCGATCCTGATCGGGAAAATTCCAGCGATTGTCATGAACCCACTTCATGAATTGATCTCCCATGCCGGGCTGACCGCTCATACAGAGTTGGTTACGATATTCAGTGAATATTTCATCCCCGGTATCCAATACCAAGCCGCCTTTTTTGATGATGGATGCTACAGCTTCAACACAAGCGTTGACACACTCGGTCAACTCCTCAGGTATTGTTGGAGCAAGGGCAAGATTTGCAGTTTTCGGCACATTGGTGTCGACAAGGTACTTTTTAGGCAGGCCGTTCATTCAGAAGCCTCCGCTGGGCTGCTGTTTTGGCGCATGCGCTTCTTCATAGCCGCTCTTGATTGTTCCGTGATGTCTCCCATCTCATCGCCGAAGAAGTTTTCCGGCCAATTGCGGATGTTTCCAAAGAGGTCAATTTGCAACGGTTCCAGAGTGGCAGGAGCCTTGGCTATGTTGGCGAAGAAAGCGGACACATTTTCTTTTGGCACGATATCTTCGGCAATTCGCCGTTGTAGTCGCCGCAAAAAATGCTCGGAGTGGGTTTCTATGATCACCTGGATGTTCCTGTCAGCGCCGTTTTCTCTGGAGTTGACGACATCTATCATCACATCGGCCAACGCCGATTGGGCATTCGGGTGCAGGTGAATCTCGGGCTGCTCCATTAGAATAATCGACCCTTGGGGTGCGTAGAAACACTGCACCAAAACTGGAAGTACCTGGGAAATACCAAAACCGACATCCGGGAGATCCACCCAGTCCTGCGATCCTCTGGTTCGGACCTTGACTTCATATTCCTGCCGTTGTTCGGAGATAGGATTGACCTTGAACTCTTCGATCAACCCCATTTCCTTAAGTTTCAGCGCAATAATCTCTTCGAAGGGCTTAGCTGCGCGCCTGTAGGCAAGACTAATTTTTCGGCTTCGAGCTGCCAGTATGGCAGCCACGGTATTTTCACCGGCATAGCCGACACTTTCAGGCTCGATACCTGTCCATGAGTATAACCGTTCGGTCTTGATGCGAAGTGGGCCAAGGTAATTAAGCAACCCGAAAAGTTTTTCATGACGCAGATTAAGCGCCTGAACGAAATCTGCGTTCTGATAGTAGGCAACCACCTCATCGGGAAAGCCGTAAAAACGAACAGGCGCACCGGGAGACCAAGCCCGGCCAGGTTTTCTTCTTAGTGAGTATTTCTCGGCTTCAACTTTGTATTCGGCTTTAGTTCCGGACTTCCGTTCCATTCCAATGGAGGCTCTTGGTTTGTCCTTGTAGACCAGTTGGTACTTCAGGTGATCCAGAACCAAGGAACGTTGCTCTTTTTCTCCCAAGCCAACGCCGGCTTCAAAAGACAGGGTGTCGCCAGAAAAAATCTTACCGGAAACCGGGTCTTTAAACCTTAACGTATCTCGAAAATCCCATTGGTATTCGAAGGAGATCTTATTAGAAGGGTTATGGTGAAAAACCATTTCCTGATAAGAGCCGAGTTGGACCGCCGAGTTTTTTCCACCTGGATAGAAGACCGCTTTTCGGTCCGGGGATTCAACGGTCTGCTTCAACATCATCAAAAATTGTCCGATGCTGGATTTACCTGAACTGTTCGCACCAAAGAACAAGGTAATGGGGGCCATGCGGATGTTCCCGGTGTCTTCCCATATTTTAAAATTCTTTATCCGCAATTGTTGTAGCATCTCATTCGCCTCCCATTCGTGTTACAGCCTTATCGTACCACATGAGCAGCTTCGGGTCTTCCTGGATGATTGCTTGCGGGATTTTGCCAGCGACCTTAATACTGGTAGAGTAGTCGCGCTCTTGCCAACCTTTCTTTGACAGATCTGCGATAGTCAAGACGTCGCCCGTTTTTACGTCCATCAAATTATCTCTCAGGTATGGAGTCAAGGTTGCCCAGGATAGCCCCGCATCGATCTGTAATTTACAGTTACTATCAATTACTGGCAAGCGTTTTACAGATCCCATTTGAGAAACCCCGAGGGATTGTGAGAGAGCAGCGGTAGGTTATGAGTGCGACCGCCTCCCCCGGAAGTGTTTGGAGCCGCGCCTCGGAGCCGGTGGCCCAATCGGTGTATCAGCGCAGCCTTCAGCCTCTTTAGCGCGGCAAAGGAGGGTGTCGGCCTCTATTGACCCGTTTTGGCCGGTATGTTACATGGCCACGTGAATCCATTGCCGGATTCAAAGCGCATGGGTCTGCGCGATTCTTAAAGAGACTGCCGCCAATCGAGGGGATATGAACCGTGCACGAACTCTCCATTGCCCAGAGTCTTCTTGACATCATTGTCGATGAGTCTAAAAACCATCGGCTGGGGCACGTAAACTTGGTCAGGCTCCGGGTCGGAGAGCTTGCGGCCGTGGTTTCCGAATCCCTTCGGTTTTGCTTCGACCTGGTGAGCCGCGATACCGTGGCTTCCGGGGCGATAATTGAAATCGAAACGGTTGCGGTAACGGCCCGCTGTGATAAGTGTGATTTTTCTTTTGAAATAAAGGACCGGGTATTCGAATGCCCGAGGTGCGCGGAACCCGTCTTCGAAATGGTCGGCGGACGGGAGCTCTACGTGATGAGCATAGAGGGTGAAACGGGAGAAGAGGATGGCGCAGATAAAGGTGCCGGTGGTTCGTAACATTTTGCAGGCCAATGACAGGCTTGCCTCCGAAAACCGGAACCGCTTCGATGAGGCGGGAATCTTTGTGGTGAACCTCATGAGTTCGCCCGGAGCGGGCAAGACCTCGCTACTGGAAAAAACCATAGACGCGCTGGCCGCTCGGATGGGCATTGCGGTGATCGAAGGTGACCTCCAATCGTCTTGCGATGCCGAACGGATACAAAAAAAGGGCGTTCAGGCCGTGCAGATCAATACGGACGGCGGCTGCCACCTGGACGGCAACATGATCCAGATAGCCCTTGACTCGCTTGACTTATCCCAAGTGGACCTTTTGATAATCGAAAACGTCGGCAATCTCGTGTGCCCCGCCGAATTTAACCTCGGCGAGCATGAAAAGATCACGATGCTAAGCGTTGCCGAAGGTGACGACAAACCGATCAAATACCCCCTGATTTTCCAGATTTGCTCCGTCCTTCTGGTAAATAAAATCGATCTGCTGCCCTATACGGACTGCGATGTTGCAAAAATTCGCCAAACGTCGAAACAGTTAAATCCGGCGGGCAAGGTATTCGAAATTTCCTGCAGGACCGGGGAAGGCTTTGGCCCCTGGCTCTCCTGGATCGAGGAGAAGGTTGGCGAGCACCGCAAAATTCGGGCGGGCGCAGCCGTTCCCCCGCAAGCCGACAGCCACTGACGGTGAAATCCCCGGGCGAAAAGACACTCTCGGTTGAGTCGCGCGCACCCGGTTTGGAGACCGGGCGCCGTGTTGTGGTCAAAGTCCGTGGAATCGTGCAGGGCGTTGGCTTTCGACCTTTTATTTACCAGTTGGCCGGGCGATGCCGGTTAAACGGGTGGGTCCGAAACCAGTCGGACGGGGTGGAAATCGAAGTCGAAGGTCCCCCCGGTTCGGTTGCAACCTTCATTCGATCTATTTCCAGCGAACATCCTCCGTTGGCCAGGATCACAGCCGTTGAAACGGCCGATCTTCCCTACCGGCGGCTAGAAGGGTTCACAATAGAGGAAAGCCGCGCGGTGGCCTCGCGCTCCACACTGATTTCTCCCGATGTCTGCACCTGCTCCGACTGCCTGCGCGAGCTCTTTTCTCCAAACGACCGAAGATTTCGCTATCCCTTTATCAACTGCACCAATTGCGGCCCCCGATACACGATTATAAAGGACATCCCCTACGACCGGAAAAATACCACAATGGCGCGGTTTACCATGTGCCCGCAATGT
Source organism: Syntrophobacteraceae bacterium (assembly GCA_031292215.1). Taxonomy (GTDB): domain Bacteria; phylum Desulfobacterota; class Syntrophobacteria; order Syntrophobacterales; family Syntrophobacteraceae; genus SbD1. Next base: position 20,346 of record JARLHO010000099.1, read on the forward strand.
TTGGCCGAGTATGGCGACCCCGTTAACCGGCGCTTTCACGCCCAGCCAAACGGTTGCCCGCAGTGCGGCCCGCAGGTGTGGCTCGAAGACTCCCGGCGAAAAGTCATCGCCACCCGAGAGGATGCGGTGCGAAAGACAACGGAGCTCCTCGATGCCGGAGCAGTCGTCGCGGTAAAGGGCCTTGGCGGCTTCCACCTGGCGGTCGGGGCTTTTGACGAAGGGGCGGTAAGGCGCCTTCGGGGCCGAAAGGTTCGCGAGGAAAAGCCCTTTGCCGTTATGTTTTCAAAACTCGAAGATATCGCGCTCCATTGCCGGTTGAACTCCGGGGAAGAGGAGTTGCTGCAAAGCCCGGCAAGGCCCATCGTGCTTCTTTTGAAACACAGGGATCGGCTCGGCGGCGCTCCTCGGGTTGCTCCAAGCGTTGCTCCCAAAAACAACCGCCTTGGCGTCTTTTTGCCGTATACCCCGCTTCATTTCCTGCTCTTTTACGGCGCCCCCGGCCGTGCGCTCGTAATGACCTCCGGCAACCGCAGCGATGAGCCGATCGTTTACGAAAATGAAGACGCCCGTCTAAGCCTTGCGGGAATTGCCGACTATTTCCTCTTTCACGATCGCGATATCTTTATGCGCTGCGACGATTCGGTAGCCGTCGTCCGGGGAGGCCGCGCCCGTTGTGTCCGCCGGGCAAGAGGATACGCGCCGGTGCCGGTTTTTTTGGCAGACTCGTGCCCAACGGTTCTGGGCGTTGGCGCCGAACTCAAAAATACCGTCTGTCTAACACGCGGTAAAAGCGCTTTCTTGAGTCCTCACACAGGAGATCTTGAAAATCTCGAAACGCTTCGCTCCTTTGACCATTCCATCCTCCATCTCGAACGAATCCTCGAAATTCGGCCCGAACTCATCGTCCATGACATGCACCCCGATTATTTAAATACCCGCTGGGCGCTAAAACAACGCGACCTTCCCGTATTGGCCGTCCAGCACCACCACGCGCACATTGGCGCGGTAATGGCCGAAAACGGGATCGATGGGCCGGTGATCGGCCTGGCTCTTGACGGGACAGGCTTTGGCGCAGACGCAACTATCTGGGGCGGGGAAGTCCTGCGTGTCGATAAATCCGGCTTTGAACGGCTCGCACATTTTAAACACGTTCCTCTGCCCGGAGGCGCAAAAGCGATCAAAGAGCCGTGGCGCATGGCTCTTGGCTACCTGTGGACCATTGACCCGGAGAGTGTCGCGAGCAGGTTCGCGGACCTTTTGGCCGCCTGGCCGGCCCGAGACGTGCCGATAATCTTACGGATGCTTTCCCGCGGGCTCAACTGCCCGCTCACCTCTTCGTGCGGAAGACTCTTCGATGCGGCTGCTGCCCTTTGCGGCGTCTGCCTGCGTGCCACCTACGAAGGGCAGGCTGCAATCGAGTTCGAACAGGCCATAGAACCCGATGACGGCTGCTATCATGGAAAAATCGAAACCACTTCCTTCGCCTCTTCGCGCGGGAAAATCCTTCTCATCGACCAGTTCCCGATAATCGAGGCCCTGGTCGAAGACCTGCGGCAAGGGGTCCCGGTCGCAAGAATCGCCGCCAGGTTCCATAACGGGATCGTACACATTCTCGGGGAGGCCGTGGGCGCGGCATGCGCCCTGACGGGCATAAACCGCGTGGCCCTTGGCGGTGGGGTCTTCCAGAACGGCTATCTCTGCGATCGGCTGGAAAAAGAGCTCCTGGCAATGGGCCTTGGGGTCTTCTCCCACGCTGAAGTGCCGCCCAATGACGCATGCATATCTCTTGGCCAGGCGTGGATCGGCGCCCAAAGGCTTTTGGCAAAGGAGGAGCATCTGCTGTGAAATACCTCGATGAGTACAGGGACCCCCAATTGGCGAAAGACCTTATCGAAAAACTTCGCCGCAGGAGCTATTCCAAAAAGCAAATCAGGCTCATGGAGATCTGCGGCACGCATACCGTGGCCATATTCAGATCCGGCCTAAAAGAGCTTCTGCCCGAGCAAATCAGGCTCATAAGCGGTCCGGGTTGCCCCGTGTGCGTCACGGCAAACGAAGATATCGACCGGGCAATATGGCTTTCAGGGATACCCGGGGCAATCATTGCCACCTTCGGAGATCTCGCGCGGGTTCCCGGTTCGTCTTCCTCGCTCCATATCGAAAGGAGCAAGGGGGCGGATGTGCGGATCGTCTATGCCACCCTGGACGCTCTGCGGATAGCTCGTGAAAACCCCGGCCGGCAGGTCGTATTTATCGGGATAGGGTTTGAGACGACAGCGCCCACAATAGCCGCGGCGGTCCAGCAGGCCGCAAGGCTTGGCGTTACAAACTTCTCGGTTTTTTCGGCCCATAAGCTTCTGCCGCCGGCCATGAGGGCGCTGCTCGATGGCGGGGAAGTAAAAATCGACGGCTTTATATGCCCGGGCCACGTGAGCATTGTGATCGGGGCCGGGGCATATGTTGAGGTGGCGCAAAAGTATGCGACCCCCTGCGTGATTACCGGCTTTGAGCCTCTGGATATCCTGCAGGGCGTAAGCCTTCTGATCGACCAGGTGGAAAGCGGGCGAGCGGTAGTCGAAAACCAGTACCGACGGGCCGTTACCCGGGAAGGAAATGTCGCTGCGCGAAAATTGATTGATGAGGTCTTCGAGCCCGTGGATTCCACCTGGCGAGGCATGGGATTCCTACCGAAAAGCGGGCTCCGTTTTCGCGCCGAGTGGGAAAAATTCGACGCGGCCAAGCGGTTCGCAATGCCTGAGATAAAGGTGTTGGAGCATCCGGGCTGCAAGTGCGCGGAGGTGCTTCGCGGGATTATTTCGCCGCCCGAATGCGGCCTTTTTCGCAAGGCATGTTCGCCCGGGGCGCCAAAGGGCCCGTGCATGGTGTCTTCGGAAGGAACCTGCGGCGCCTATTACAGGTACCACCGCGTGGTGTGAAGGATACGGAAGCAATAAAATGGCTGGCCAATCGAGTGAGTGTATCGACCCAAGGCGCAGCCCTTTTGACCGGCCGTCGTCTCCCGGCCGGTCAAAAAGACAGTTTTCTCTGTGCCCCGTGGTTTCGTTTTGTCTTTTATTTTTGTCTTTTTCTAAGGGGATACATAATGGACCCGGAACTTGTTCAGCTCGACCAGGGAAGCGGCGGGCAAGCTATGCACGAACTAATCGATGGGCTTTTCCTTCGTGCTTTCGACAATCCGCTTCTTCGGGCAAGAAACGACTCCGCGGTTTTTGAAATCGCCGGCGGCCGTCTTGCCATGACCACCGATTCCTATGTGGTCGATCCCCTGTTTTTTCCGGGGGGAAACATCGGAAGCCTTGCCGTGCACGGCACGGTAAACGATCTTGCAATGTGTGGGGCAAAGCCGCTCTACATTACGGCCGGCTTCATCCTGGAAGAGGGTCTGCTCCTGGGAGATCTGAAAAAAATTGTGGCTTCGATGGCCGGGGCGGCGCGGGAAGCCGGAGTGCAGGTGATCGCCGGCGACACCAAGGTGGTGCCCAGAGGAAAGGCGGATAAGCTCTTTATCAATACTTCCGGTATCGGGATCGTCCGGGACGGACTAGATATTGCGGGCTCCCGGGCCCGGCCGGGCGACCTCGTGCTGATAAACGGCACGATTGGCGACCACGGCATGGCGGTCATGTGCAAACGCGAGGGGCTGGAGTTTGAAAATGAAATCCAAAGCGACTCGGCGGCTTTGAGCGGCCTCATCGATCGGATGCTTTGCGCCTTTTCCGGTATACACGTACTGCGCGACCCGACGCGAGGCGGGGTGGCCACGACCTTAAATGAGATAGCCGAACAGTCGGGGGTGGGGATCCGGTTGGAAGAAGAAGCCCTTCCGGTCCGGGGGGACGTGGTGGGGGCCTGTGAGGTGCTGGGACTTGATCCGCTCTACGTCGCCAATGAAGGCAAAGTCCTCGCGATTGTTCCCCCAGGTGGCGCCCAAGCCGTGCTTTCGGCCATGTTGTCCCATCCGCTCGGAAAATCCGCCTGCATTATGGGGGAAGTCGTTTCCGACGACCCGGGAAGGGTCTATCTTCGGACCAGGATAGGGGGCTCGCGCATAGTGGATATGCTGCGCGGCGAGCAGCTTCCCCGCATCTGCTGATACGGAACCGACCAATATGTTCATGAGAAAAAAATCCTTATCGGGCGCAAAAGGCTCAAAGTGCCTTCTGTGCGGTGAACTTTTGCCCGAGGTCGCCCGCTGCATAGGGATTTGCCCAACGTGTGTCAGAAATCGCCCCCGGGAGTGCAGGGAGCGCCTGGAGCTGGTCCATGCCGAATCCAGGGAAATGTTTGGCCTTCCTACCCGTCCTCCCGCAAACCCCGAGGGAATCGATTGCGAACTCTGTGTCCATCGCTGCCGGCCGGGCAGGAACCAGAAAGGCTACTGCGGCGTAAGACACGGGAGCGAGTCGAGCATGCGAACCGACGGCAGAACTCGCGCCCTCGTATCCTTCTACCGCGACCCGTTGCCCACCAACTGCGTTGCCGACTGGGTCTGCGCCGGCGGAACCGGGGAGGGTTATCCTGATTTCGCAAACGAGTGCGGCCCCGAAGTGGGGTTCTACAACCTGGCCGTATCCCTTGAGGCCTGCAACCTCAATTGTCTGTTTTGCCGGAACTGGACCTTTCGAAAGGCCCAACTCGCGCCAAGGTGGACGTCCATCGAGACCCTGGGAAAAGAAGTCGACGAGTCTACGAGTTGCATATGCTTTTTGGGGGGAGACCCCGGGCCGCAGTTGCCCTACGCCGTTCGCCTGAGCGAGGAGGCGAGAAACAAAAATCCAGGCAGGATCCTTCGTATCTGCTGGGAAACAAATGGCGCTCTTGACCCTTCGGGGCTAAAAAAAATGATCGGGCTGGCCGTAAAATCCGGGGGATGCGTAAAAATCGATCTCAAAGCCTGGAACCCCTCGATACACCGCGCGCTTTGCGGTATTGGAAATTCAAAAATACTGGAAAATTTCGCAAGAGCCGCCGAGTGGGCCTCAAAGCGCCCGTCTCCGCCGGCGCTTGTGGCCAGCACCACACTCATTCCCGAATTTATCGACGAAGAGGAAATTTACGGGCTGGCCTCCTTTATCGCCCGAATTGATCCGGACATACCTTACGCGCTGCTGGCATTTGCTCCCCAATTTCTCCTGGACGATTCTCCAACGACTTCCACCGACCAGGCTCTGGCTTGCCTTAAGGCCGCAAAACTGGCCGGCCTCACTCGGGTTCGCCTGGGCAACGAACATCTCCTGAGCTGATGTCCTTTCTGGTTCGGCCGAGCTGATTTTGCTTGCCGATTGCCTCCAAAAGACATATAGAGGACTAGATGGCTGGTCAAACCCCGGCAATGGCTCTTTCCTCTTGTGAGGCAAACGACATGATTATTATCGGCGAAAAGATAAATGGCACCCGAAAAGAGGTTGGCGCAGCGATTGTAAAGCGCGATGCCAACTTTATAGGCGATCTTGCGCTGCGCCAGTTTCAAAGCGGAGTAACGTTTCTCGATCTCAATGCGGGTGGATTACCCGAGCGCGAGCCCCAAGACTTGGCGTGGCTGGTTCAAACCGTGCAGGAAGCAGTCCCCGAGGCCACGCTCTGCCTCGATAGCCCCAATCACCTGGCTTTGCTTGCAGGAATCGAAAAAGCCGCAAAAACGGTCATGCTAAATTCCCTTAGCGCGGAGCTGTTTCGCGTTGAGGGCGTGTTGCCCCTCGCCTGTCAATTCCAAACGGAACTGATAATCCTGCCCATTGGCGACAAGGGAATCCCCCCGGACGCGGAAGGGCGCATGACTATAGTGAGGCAACTGGTGGAGATGACCCGAAAGGGTGGGCTCCCTGATGAAAAGCTCTATGTGGATCCTCTTGTGATGGCGATCTCAACCGGCATCGAAAACGGCAACATCACTCTTGAGACCTGCCGCAAGATCAGGGAGGAATTCCCCGCGGTCCACCTCACGTGCGGACTATCCAATATTTCCTTTGGAATGCCGCTTCGCTCCATATTAAACCAGGCCTTCCTGGTCCTTGCGATTCAGGCGGGCATGGATTCCGCGATCCTCGATCCGCAAAATCGCGAGCTGAGGGCGATGATGATGGCTGCCGAGACCGTCCTGGGAAAAGACCGCCACTGTATGAACTTCAATCGGGCCTTTCGGGCCGGGAAAATCGGGCCGGTGAAGGGCTCCTGAAAAAACCGTGGAGCCCCACCCGCAGGTTGGGCTAAGCGCAGCGCAGCCCAACACAAAACGGGAACTTCCCGAACCAGCGTTTCGAACCGCACAATTACATAGGAGAGGAAGCGATGATGGAAGGTTGGGAGAACATGTCCTCGAGCCAGAGGCAGGATGCGTTACTGGCAAAATGGGTGTCCGGAGAAGGAATAGAGTTTGCCGACGATCAAGTGAAGGCTGCTTACCAATACCGGGCCGGATTGATACGGGATGCCGCAACGCTAAAAAATACCCCGGAGAGGGCGCCGATCGTCATTTTGGGCACATTTGCCCCCACCATGCTCTACGGCTGTTCGGCCAAAAAGGCCATGTACGACCCGGAGGCGCTGGGCAAGGTTTGGGTCGATTTCGCAAAGGACTACGATGCCGACGCATCGGGTAATCCCGCCCTGGTGATGAACGGCCCCCCGCTTGAGGTGCTCGACTACAATCTCTATAAGTGGCCGGGGCACGGGCTAAAGGAAGAGCAGGGTTACCAGTTTCTGGAAAGGCCCTACATGAAGGCCGAAGACTATGACCACTTTATAGCCGATCCGACCGACTACTGGTTTCGTGTCTGGTTGCCTCGCACCCATGGCGCCCTGGAGGGTTTGGGCTATTTGCCTCCGGTCTACGGCACCATGGAACTTCCCGCCGCCGGGCCCTGGCTTGCCACCCTCGGCGCTCCTCCCGTCCAGGCGGCCTTGAAGGCCCTCATGGAGGCGGGAGCTGCGGCCTTCGATTGGATAGGGAAACTCCTCCCCTATATGGGAAGGATTTTGAGTTCAGGCTATCCGATGTATGCCGGAGGCTTTGCCAAAGCCCCGTTCGACGTTTTGGGCGATTCGTTCCGAGGGACCGGCGAGTTGATGATGGACCTCTACCGCAGGCCTCAAAAGGTGCTCGAAGCCGTCGAAAGGATCGTGCCGCTCATGGTGGGGCTTGGTTCGAGTATGGCTCTGGCCAACGGAAACCCCCTGGTCTTTATCCCGCTCCATAAGGGCGCCGATGGATTTATGTCCAACCCGCAGTTTGAAAAATTCTACTGGCCCACACTGAGGAAGGTGATCGTGGGTTTGGCCGAAAAGGGCTGTGTTCCGCTCTGTTTTGTCGAGGGAGCCTATAACCAGCGTCTCGAATTTTTGGCGGACCTTCCCACGGGCGAGTGTATCTTTATCTTTGACCGGACCGATATGGCGGAAGCCCGGCGGGTATTGGGCGGAAAATCCTGTATCGGTGGCGGGTTCCCGGTGTCCCTCATTATGACCGGGACCCCCAAGGATGTGGAAGAGGAGACAAAGAGGCTGTTGGATAAAGCGGCAGGCGACGGTGGATACATCCTCAGTATCGGGTGCGCAATGGATGAAGCCCGGGAAGACACCCTCAGGGCTTTTATTGAAGCCGGCAAAAAATATGGCAAATATTAGGGAGGGACAACCCATGCAAGACCTCGTAAACGCAGTAGTGGAAATGATGGAGGATGACGCCCTGGCTCTTGCGAAAAAATATCTCGAGGCGGGTGCGGATCCGTTGCAAGTTGTCGAGGCATACAAGGATGCTTTGAAAATAATCGGTCAGCGTTTTGAGCAGGGAACCTACTTCGTCCCGGAGCTGATCCTTGCGGGCGAAATGATGAATGGGGCGTCGAGTCTCATAAAGCCTTACCTTTCCCACGAGCAGGGAAAGGGCGACGGTAAGATCGGAAGATTTCTCTTGGGCACCGTGGAAGGAGACATCCACGATATAGGAAAGGGCATGGCGGCCATGCTCATGGATATTAACGGCTTTGAGGTAAAAGACCTCGGAGTGGATGTTTCCGCGAAACGTTTCATTGAGGAGGCCAAAAAGTTTCAACCTCATATAATCGGCCTTAGCGGTCTTTTGACCCTGTCCTACGATTCGATGAAGCAGGTGGTGCAGGCCCTAAATGATGCGGGGATGCGGGACAAGGTCAAGGTGATAATCGGCGGGGGCCAGATGGACGATCACGCCTGCCAGTATGTGGGCGCCGATGCCTGGGTGATCGATGCGGTGGCTGGTGTCAGGTATGCTCTCGAATGGATGGAAAAATAATTGTCCGAGCGGATCGACAAAGACCGTTTCGAACCGGCATATGCTCAACTGGCCGCGATTCTTCGTCGGCAAATAGCCGGGGGGATCTACCCGCCTGGCGGGAAAATCCCCTCGGAGTCCTCGATCGGCAAGGAGTACGGGCTTTCTGTAATGACCGTACGGCAAGCCATCGGGGTGCTTACGCAGCAGGGGCTGGTCGAGCGGGTTCAGGGGTGCGGGACATTTGTCAAATCCGTTAGCCTCACCGGCTCTCGATTTGGCCTGGAGAGCATCGAGGATATCTTTCAGGACCCCGGGCGCACCAGGGTCAAGGTGCTCCGGATGAGCCCCGGGAGGGCGGATGCTAAAACCGCTGAAAAGCTCGAGCTGGCCGAAGGCGCAAGGGTGATCCTGATCCGACGTCTTTTGCTGCGGGAGAACCTGCCCGCCATGTGCCACGAAGGGCGCATCCGGTGCGATTTTACACGTCCGCTCGTGGAAGCCGAGTTGGAAGTGGGGCCTCTGTCCGATCTTTTTCGAGGAAACGGCGGCGGGGTGGCGAAAAAATGCGCCTTAACGATCCTTCCGACTGTTTTTGACAGCGAACAGGCCCGCCTGCTAAACCAGCCGGAGGGCGGGCCGGCTTTTCGGCTGGAATATCTGGTCTACGACTTCGACGATATCCCCTTCGGTTGGGGGTGGTTTACGGCTGCGCCGGAAACCCTTGTGTTAAAGACAAAACTTGGCTTGTGGGATGAATCTTAGAGCGCGGAGCGATCCTCGTGCCGGAAAAGACTAGTAACTCGAAAGCCCTTGAGACAGGGGAACTGGCCGCCCTGGTGGCTGAGCTGCGGGAAGATGAGGCTTTGCTCTACATCGAGGGCAGGCTTGCTGCGGGGGAGTCTCCCGCCGAACTTTTGCGCGCCTGCCGGCAAGGGATGCAAATGGTTGGCTCGATGCACGAGCAGGGCCGGTATTACATATCTGGACTGATCATGGCCGGCGAGATAATGCGCCTGGCAGTCGAACTGATCCGGCCGGTCATGGTCGGCAAGACTTGTGGCGGAAATTCCTGGCGGGTGCTGCTTGGGACCATTCAAGGCGACCTCCACGACATCGGGAAAAATCTTTTTCGGGACCTCCTGGAATGCCACGGTTTTACGGTCATGGATCTCGGTGTCGACGTTTCGCCCAAAGACTTTATTTCCGCCCAACTCGTGTTTAAACCCCACGTGGTAGCCGCCTCGGCCCTTGTAACCGACAGCTTCCCCCATCTTCGGGAACTGGTTCGATTATTTGATGCCGGCGGTCGGCCCGAAACCGGGCGGCGGCCTTTCATCCTGATTGGTGGTGGGCAGGTGGACGAGAGGGTGTTTACAATGAGCGGCGCGGACCAGTGGGGGGAGGACGCTTTTGCGGGAGTCAATATCTGCCGCGGCTTTATGGAGCGAAACCAATGACCCCAAGATGTCCCTGGGTGGATCTGAGCAAACCCGACTACGTGCGATACCACGACACGGAATGGGGTGTTCCTGTCCACGCGGAGCGTCTGTTGTTCGAATTTCTTATCCTGGAAGCGTTTCAAGCCGGCTTGAGCTGGTACACGATCCTCAAAAGACGACAAACCTTTCGTGCGGCCTTCGATGACTTCGATCCGGCCAAGGTTGCCCGCTATGATGAGCGAAAGGTCTTGGAGCTTCTCGGAAATCCCGGAATTATCCGAAACCGCGCAAAAGTGGCGGCGGCGGTCAACAATGCCGGGAGGTTCCTGGCGGTCCAGCAGGAGTTTGGCACATTCGATGCCTATATCTGGGGGTTTACCGATAACCGGCCGATTGTAAACGCCTTCCGCGCATTGGAGGATTTTCCGGCCAAAACTCCCCTCTCCCTGACAATATCCAAGGATTTGGCCAATAGAGGCTTTACCTTCGTTGGGCCGACGATAATCTATGCCCACATGCAAGCCACCGGAATGGTAAACGATCATACGGTTGATTGTTATCGAAGGCAGGAGATCCTTACCTCTTACTCGAGTCCACCGCTTCCATAAATTTTGATGGAACTCCATTCGATCTTTTGCATATGGAAGGAATTCCCTGGACTGAGCTCGTATTTATTCTGACGCGCAGGGCTAGGCTCAATCGCCCCCCTTTTTTCAAAAGGGGGTTGGGGGGATTTCGACTCGGGATAAAACTCCCTCCCTATTGTTAATCCCATGCTCTTTTAAGATGCAAGGATGGGTGAAACGCAGTGCAACCCATCGCCCTGACGCATCTCGTAGGAAACCACAAGTTTCATTCTCGATAAAATCCCGTCCTAAAATGGGGCGGCGCGCTCTTGTGGCCCTGAGCTTGTATCACGTGTCCGGCATGCTGCAGAATTAGATGCGGGTATGGTTTGGGGGGAGTATGTAAGTGATGCTTCGATAGGTAAGGTGGAGCGGGAGACGGGATTCGAACCCGCGACCCTCAGCTTGGAAGGCTGATGCTCTAGCCAACTGAGCTACTCCCGCTCAAAGGAAGCTTTCTAACACAAAAAACCTAAAGTTTTAAGCCCTAAATTGAGCCGGTCCAAAGATTTGTCCCGTTTGCGCCACAATCACCGGGCACTTTTCCTTGGCCCTTCGACCACTACCTTGTCTACGCCGTCCTTTTCAGTTAGCAATACATTGACCTGCTCTTCGGGGCTGGTATCCAGGGCGATGCCGACAAACTGGCTGCAAATGGGCAACTCTCTATGGTCCCTGTCCACGAGCACCGCCACCTGGACCCTCATCGGGCGGCCGTAGTCGATCAGGGCGTCAAGGGCCGCGCGGACGGTCCTCCCGGTAAACAGCACATCGTCGATAAGCACGACTTCCAGGTCATCTATGCGAAACGGCAGATTGGTGCCCTGGAGCACGGGCTGAGTGTGCAGGCGGGTCCAGTCGTCTCTGTAGAGAGTAATGTCGAGCGAGCCGAGAGGCACGGGAGCACCAAGCCTTGCCGATATTATATGAGCTATCCTTTGGGCAAGAAAAACGCCGCCGGTGTGAATCCCAACCAGTGCAAGCCGGTGCGGGTCCCTGCTGGATGCGATTATATCTGCCGATAGGCGCTCCAGCGCGGCCTGAATGTCCTCGGCTTCCATTATAACGCGACCGTCGACGTATCCCATGTCAGTGCCCGCCTCTGAAAGCGAAGATCAAAAACATTAAAGGCGCCTTCCGACGCCCTTATCAGCTTCTGGCTGCCTTGAGATCGTAAAATCCTCAGAAAGCTCTACGTAGCAATTTTTTCAAAATATGTCAATTGTTATGCCTCGGAACTGGATATTCGATATAGCGCTCGGCCCAAAGCGACCAAAGCAGAACAGGGTCATAAAAAAAATCAGAAAAATTGCCAAGAACCTGCATTTCATCCACTTCACTTCGTAGCTGAGACGACCGTCAGGATTGGGGTCTGGACG
>JARLHO010000100.1 GCA_031292215.1 Syntrophobacteraceae bacterium
CCCATCTTTCGCATCAGTCGCTGTACCCGCTTGCGATTGACCGTGTGGCCTGCCGTCTTGAGGAAAACAACCATCTTGCGGCTGCCATAGAATGGACGTCGTGTGTATTCCTCGTCGATCAGGGAACAGAGCGGCAGGTCACTTTCATCGACCGGCCCGGGCACGCGCTGCGCATAAATCGTGGCCCGGGATACTCCTGCCAGGGCACATTGCCTGACCATGGCTACCGCGTCCTCTTTGCAGATCCACGCTTGCCGCATCATCACAGGCTGATCCCGGACTTTTTTTTAAGCCAGTCGAGTTCCACCTTTAGCTTGCCAATTTCACTGTACAGCAACTCCGGCTCCTGGTGTGCGGCAATCGCCCCGGGGCCTCGCTTTCCTTCAAAAAGCGTTTTCGCTTGCTCTTGAATTTCCTTCTTCCACTGCCCAACCTGCGCGGGATGAACACCGTATTCCTGACCAATCTCGTTGATCGTCTTTACTCCTCGCAACGCCTCCAGACCAACCTTCGCCTTGAACTCTGGAGTATGGACCTTCCTCTTCTTCGCTTCGCTCATCGCTGCTCGTTCCTCCTGGTGGAGCACAGCTTAAACTATTGTCTCAAAAGTGGGGTCCACTATATAGGGCGTGTCTTCAGCTATGTGTTTTACAAGCGCGGCGTCGGTTTCTTGCGCCGCTTGCAGGTTCAATTCCTGCTGTGGCCGGTCGGGGAATTGCTTCTTGAGTTCCGCCGTTCTTTCGTCGGCGTTCAGCTTGACAATCTCAGCCCCGATAAAACCGGAAGCTTGAAAATCGGCAATCAATTTTGCCGTATGCGTGGACTTTCCCGCGCCGTTAGGGCCTGCAACGATCCATAACCATTTCGTCATTCAGGCCCCAAGTCGTTTATCCGTTGATTTTCTTTGGATTGACAACAGGTACAACCGTGCCATCAGGCTTTACAGCCACGACTTTGCCGTCGATTGTGCAGTACGAATCAAGCCCGTCCCGCCGGTTCTGTTCATAAACTTCCTCGACAGCCTCCTTGAAAGACTTTTCGACAAAGTCGGCGGTCATAAGATCGCCGAACGGATCGGCTTCCTTAATTTTGGTTTTTGCGGCTTGCTTTCTTGCCATAGCATCCTCCTGGGTGCGAACAATCCCTATTGTCGCGCTTCGGAAGGGCGACTGCAAGTGTTGCGTTAACTCAAAATAAAATAATCCGTTTTCGGTTATTGTCATGTAACACCTTCAATTGAGGCTTGTCGATGACATGAACGGGGATGCCGACGAATGGAAACCGCAGAAGCCAAAAAGTGGAATCACGAAATCCTTTGCGGCGCGTTGCGCCGCACCGGGGTTGTGAACACGGATAAAATCACGAAGGCGGGCTAAATCCAAAACAGCTTCGGGAAACCACCTCAAGGAACGGGACACTTGCCCCCACGTTTCAAGCCACGGGTCCACCACATCGCTGTTTCGTTTGTTCTACTTATTTTCTATCGGGAAACCCTTCTTTTGTGGGAGCGGCTTCCAGCCGCGACTAGTCGCTGGTATTTTGCAGGCTAAACCCCGTCCAGAGAATCCAGAGACGGGGCGGGGCCGCTCTTATCTCAAGGCCCGGGGGGCGGTTTCAATTGTATGCTGCGCCAGCCCCTCGGTCAGTTTCTGCGTAAGGCCATCGAAGCTCCCGTTGCTCATGCAGACAATAAGATCGTTCGATCTGGCCAAGGTGAGCAGGAAATCGAGCAGCGCATCCGTTGTTTCAAAGAATCGGGCATCTTTTCCACGCTTGCGGATGTCTTCGACCAGTCGTTTTGCGTCTAGCCTTTCCTCCCCCGGGATCGACTCCATCGCCGGTGGTTGTTTTATGCAGATGATATCGGCTGCGGAAAACGCGCTCGAATAGAGTTGCTGAAACACGTTTCTCCTGCTCGAGTTGCTCCTTGGCTCGAAGGCGGCTATCAACCGCCGTAGTGGGTGGAAAAGTTTTAGGCCTAGAAGCGTTTCACTGACTGCTGTCGGATGATGGGCGAAATCATCCATAACGAGAACTCCCCCGAATTCTCCCAGCACGTCCTGGCGTCTTTTTACGCCGTTAAAAGCAAGTACTGCCTCCTGTATCGACTTCATGTCCATCCCGGCAAGGGTCGCAGCCGCGATGACCGCTGCAACATTCCAGGCGTTGTGTCTGCCCGGCAGTTTGGACCGAAACGTTTCCTCTTTTTGCGTCACGGGATTTCTTAGCAGGAAGGATACCTCGCCCGGATGAAACCGGACGTCCGAGATTTGCCAGTTGGCGCGGCGCGAGCTGCCGTAGGTGATCACACCCCCCTTGCATTCGGAGGCAAGCGGCATGCAGTTGGGGTCATCACCATTGAGGATCAGAAATCCACTCTCAGGAACGAGCCGTACGAAGCCGCGGAAAGCCTTCAAAATGGCTTCGAGGTCGGAAAAAATGTCGGCGTGATCGAATTCGATAGATCCAATTATCCCGATGTGCGGCTGGTAATGAAGAAATTTCGGGCCCTTGTCAAAAAAAGCCGTATCGTATTCATCGCCCTCCACCACCATGTATTCGCCCGATCCCAACCGGTAGGATCTGTCCCAATCCTTTAAAAAAGCCCCGATGAAGGCGCGCGGGTCCTTGCCGCCCCGCTCGAGCACCCAGGCCAGAAGAGAGGACGTCGTGCTCTTTCCGTGGGTCCCGGCTACGACCATGCTCTTTCGACCCTCCAGGAAGAACCGGGAAATCGCCTGAGGCATCGATAGACAGGGTTTTCCCTGCGCCATGACAAATTGCGCTTCCGGATTTTCCCGCCGTATGACGTTGCCCATGACATAAAGATCGGGGGCGAACTCTTTAGGGTTTTCAGCCGAAAACCCTTCAAAGAGCGAAATCCCAAGATTTTGCAGGTGCGTACTCATCGGGGGATAAAGGTTGTGGTCGGAGCCGGCCACCTCGAAGCCGCTCTCCTTTAGCATGGTCGCCAGGGTCCCCATGGCGATCCCCCCGATGCCCACAAGGTATATTTTCTTTACGGTCTCAGTTGTCATAGAGGAGCGCTTTCATGACGATATCGTGCAGGAGCGGCCTGAAGTTTCGGATTTCGTCGTTTTTGCGTGTCGGATGGACACGATTGGTTAGAAAAATTATAAGGACCCGCTTTTCGAGATCCAGCCAGAAAGAGACACCCGTAAACCCGAGGTGGCCGACGGCCTTCTGTGAAAAAAACCGCCCGGCGCTCGTGTAACCCTTAGGACTTGGAGTATCAAAGCCCAGGCGCCAGGTGCTCGAACCCGCCCGGGCAAGCTCGGAGGGGCGCCAGAAAAGCCGCACGGCCTCAGCGGTTATGAATGGAGGCAGGGCGGCGGGGCCAGCAGATGGAGACGGGGTGCGCGCATCGGGCCCTTCGTAGAGCTTCCACAGAAACGACAGAAGGTCGAAAACACCCCTGGCCGTTCCGAAAAGGCCCGCATGTCCTGCGACCCCATCTAGCGCCCATGCGTTTTCATCGTCTACTTCGCCGCAGAGCAACCGCTTTCTCCACGGGCAAAACTGGGTGGCGGCGACTGCGCCCGGGGCGCCGGCCGCGGCTGCGCCGGGCGAATTGCCCGCTTGGGCGTCCGGGGCGCCGGCCAAGATGCCTGCTTGGGCGCCCGGGGCGCCGGGCGAGATGCCTGCTGGCAGAATCGCCGCAGGCAGGGCTTGGGGCTCTGGGTTTGGCATGGGATCCCGGGCGCCGTCTCGCGGGTAAAAATGGAGTTGGTCTATGCCAAGGGGAGCGAACAAAAGGTCGCGGGCAAGCCCGTCTAGCCTTCCCCCCATTTGGCGCTCAAGGATGAGGCCCAGCAGCATAAAGCCGAGATCGCTGTAGGTTGCGGCCGTACCCGGCGGGTTTATAAGGGGCGTTTGCAAGATCATCTTGGCGAGCGCTTCCCGCCGTTTCTCGGAAGCCATTGTGACCAGCTCGAGGTAGAAAGGAGCCCAGGCCGGAAGACCGGACGCGTGGGAAAGCAAATGCTCTACGGTTATCGCTTCTTTGTCGCCGGGTACACGGCCGGGGAAAAACCGCGAGATCGGATCGTCTAGCTCCAAGTAGCCGCCTCCTACGGCCGTCATGCAGAGTGGGGCCGTTACCAGGGGCTTTGTGAGCGAGGCCAGATCGAACCGGGCGCACGGGGTGACCGGATCTCCGGCCGTTTGCAGCCTTCCCCACATACGTTCGAATACCTGCCCGGGGCGGCGCGAGACAAGAAGGGACGCCCCCGAAAAGGCGCCCCTTTTGACTGCTGTCTCCACCAGGGCATCCAGGCGGGACTGCGCGTCAATGGACAAAAGGGGTTTTGAGGACAGAGAGCACACGATCGTTTGTATCCAGTAAGAAGGGGGCGCCCAGCGGGATCGCGTCATTTCTTTCGCCGTGGCCGAAGGGAAGGCCGCATACCACGGGAAATCCATAGTCGCTAACCTCTTCCATCACCATCGCGTATATATCGCTTTGCTGCCCGCATCGATCGAAATCTCCCAGAAGGATCCCTCCCAGAACGGGCAGAATCGAGGCAAGCCTTAGATGGTTCATCATCCGGTCGAGCCGATAGAGCGCTTCCCCGCAGTCTTCGATAAGGAGAAGCGCCCCTGCCGGGTCGGGCATATAAGGGGTTCCAATCAGGCGGGTAAGGCAGGAGAGGTTTCCTCCGACCACCGGGCCCTCGACCCTTCCGGGCCTCAAGATCTGTTCGGGACTAAGCGTCCAGTGAAACGAAGATTTCCCGGACAGGACCTCGAGTATGGTGTGCGCCCTCTGCGGCGCCTCGCTCATTCCGATGAGGTTTGGACCGTGGAAAGTGGTCCAGCCGGCCATGCTCGCCAGGCCAAGATGGAGAAAAGTGATGTCGCTGTGTCCGATGAAGATTTTCGAGGCGGCGCGAAAGCTTTGGAACGCGATTTGCGAAAGAAGCCGCCCGGAGCCGTACCCGCCCCGAATGCAGATAATGGCTCCGATCGCCGGGTCAAGGACTGCCGCGGTCAAATCTTCCAGCCTCTCCCGGTCGGTTCCCGCAAGGTAGCCGCACTGTTTAAAGACGTTTTTGCCGGGCACGACCTCGTAGCCGGCCAACCGAAGGAGGCTCGCTCCCCGTTCATACTTATCCGCGTCAAAAGGGCCCGCCGGGGCAATGAGCGCTACCGCGCTCCCCGGGCCAAGGCTTGGCAATCCCGATTCGCTGTCCATCAGGGGGCGCGCCGCACTTTGTTGCGGTCAAAAATGATTCTCAGTCCGTTTAAGGTGAGATACTCGTCTACTTGATCGATCATCGGGCACTCGCTGGCGATCAGCGCGGCCAGACCTCCGGTTGCTATCACATGCATGGGCCGCTCGACCTCTTTTTTAATCCTCGAAATGATCCCTTCGACAAGACCCGCATAGCCGAAAACTATCCCGGCATTCATCGACGAAATCGTATTCTTTGCCAGTATGGAGGGCGGGCGGGCGAATATCTCCACCCTCGGCAGCTTGGAGGCCTTCTGGAACAAAGCCTCGCAGGAAATCATGATCCCGGGGCTGATCACCCCTCCCATGTATTCTCCCCGCTCGGAAATAAAGTCGAAGGTGGTAGCCGTGCCAAAATCTACGACAATCACCGCGTCCTTTCGCAGTTCGAAGGCGGCGACGGCATTGACAATCCTGTCGGCGCCGACTTCTCTCGGATTATCGTAGAGGATGGGCATGCCGGTCTTGATCCCCGGGCCCACCACCAGCGGGGAGGTCCCGAAATACTTCTGGCAAAAGCGCTCGGTGGCGTTTAACACAGGAGGTACGACACACGATATGATCACATCGGTTACCCTGTCCAGTTCGATTCCATGCACCGCGAAAAGACTGCGAAGGGTTATCGCGTATTCGTCGATAGT
Organism: Syntrophobacteraceae bacterium; assembly: GCA_031292215.1. Lineage (GTDB taxonomy): Bacteria > Desulfobacterota > Syntrophobacteria > Syntrophobacterales > Syntrophobacteraceae > SbD1. Next base: position 5,896 of record JARLHO010000100.1, read on the forward strand.
CATGTTGACCTCGGTTCGAATGCGCCAATCGTGCACCAGGACCTCATCTTCGAACAAACCCAAAACGGTGTTGGTGTTGCCGATATCCAAAGCGAGAAGCATAGTCGATTCCTGTTCAGTGTTCGGCGTTCATGTGGCGCCGAATGCAGGCGACCATCGAGGAGGCGACCTCTTCGATGACATTGTCGTCGGCCCCTTCGACCATAACGCGGATGACTGGTTCGGTCCCCGAGGGGCGGATCACGATGCGCCCTTCGGTCCCCAATCTTTCTTCCATTGCCCGTTGGAGCTTGGCTATCTCCGGGATCTGGTCCATGTGCTTCCCGGCGCCCACCGAAACGTTTACAAGCTTTTGAGGGTAATGTTCCATGACTTTTTTCAGCTCGGAAAGAGGTCGGCCTTCCCGGAGCATGACGGCAAAGACCTGGAGCGCCGAGAGAATGCCGTCTCCCGTGGTGCCGTGATCGAGAAAAATCATGTGGCCGGATTGTTCGCCTCCGAGGTTGTAATTGTTTTTGCGCATCTGTTCCACGACGTACCGGTCGCCTACCGGAGTCCTTACGAGATTTGCGCCCAGGGCCCGCAACGCCACCTCGAAGCCGAGGTTGCTCATAATGGTTGCCACCACGGTATTATCTTTGAGGCTCCCGCGTTCGATGAAATGCTTGGCGCAGATAGCCAGAATCTGGTCTCCGTCAAGTATTTCGCCCTTTTCGTCGGCAAGGATTACCCGGTCTGCGTCGCCGTCCAGGGCAAAACCGGCGTTGGCCCCGCTTTCCCTAACCGCTGCGGCCATATTCGCGGGGAAAAGGGCGCCGCAATCCCTGTTTATGTTCTTACCGTTTGGCCTGTCGCCAGTCAGCACGACTTCGGCGCCAAGTTCTTCGAAAACCGTGGGGGCTACCCTGTAGCCGGCGCCATTGGCGCAGTCGATGACGATTTTTAGCCCTTCAAGGGTAAGGTCGCGCGGGAAGGTGTTTTTAAGATAGACGATATAGCGGCCCTGGGCGTCATCGATGCGGCGCGCCCGACCTATTCCCGAGGCCGGGGGCTTGGGCAGGTTATCGATTTCGCCGCTCAAAACCAGTTCCTCGATGTAGTTTTCCGTTTCATCGGGAAGTTTGAAGCCGTCGTTTCCAAATATCTTTATGCCGTTATATTCGTAAGGGTTATGGGAAGCTGAAATCACTATGCCCGCATCGGCGCGCATGCTGCTTGTGATATAGGCTATGCCGGGCGTGGGAAGAGGACCGACTACGAGCACGTCGACCCCCATCGAGCATATCCCCGAAGTGATGGCGTTTTCGATCATGTAGCCGGAAAGACGGGTGTCCTTTCCGATGATGATCTTCGCCCGCCGGTGTTTGTTTTTGAAAATGTAGGCGGAGCTGGCCCCGACTTTCATCGCCAGTTCGTTGGTCATGGGGTAGAGGTTTGCAACACCGCGAATGCCGTCGGTACCGAAAAGCTTTCCCATACGGTCTCCATAGCAAAAGGGAAAAGTGTCTCTACAGGAAACGGGGTAACTCTTGCGCCCTCTCAGGCCGTGAAGCACCCGTCTCGAATGGATTCTGCAAGCTGAACCGCTTCCCGTTGATAAGCGACATCATGAACTCTAAGTATATGGGCGCCGCCGGCAATGCCAAAAACATTTACCACCGCGGTTCCCAATTCCCTTTCCGTCTCCGTGCGGCCAAGGATTGCGCCAATGAACCTTTTGCGCGAGGCGGCGAGCAATACGGGACGGTCCATGCAGGAAAGGCAACCCAAATCTCGTATGATCCTCAGATTGTGCGTAATGGTTTTCCCAAATCCTATGCCAGGATCGACTATTATCTGGCTGCGCTTTACGCCGTTTTCGACAGCGTATTTCATCCGTTCTTCAAGAAAAGCGATTATCTCGGATAGAACGCTTTCGTAGAAGGGGCTTTCCTGCATCGTTTTCGGAACCCCCAGCATGTGCATCAAGATGAGGGGCGCGCCCGTTTTAGCCGCAACCCCCACCATGCCGGGATCAAACCTAAGAGAGCTCACATCGTTTATTATGTCCGCGCCGGCCTCAAGAGCTTTTAGCGCTACTTCGGCCTTCGTCGTGTCAATCGAAATCGGGATGTCGGAATTTTTGCGCACCTCCCGGATGATCGGGATCACCCGTTCGAGTTCAACCTCAACAGGGGCCGGGGCCGATCCGGGTCTTGTCGATTCGCCTCCTATGTCGAGGATGTCGGCGCCGGCCGAAATCAGTCCCATGGCGTGGGAAAGAGCCCGGTCGTAGTCCTCGAAGCGGCCACCGTCCGAAAAGGAATCCGGGGTAATGTTTAGAATGGCCATGAGGAGGGTGCGCCGCCCCAGTTCGAGTACCCGGTCTCGAAGTTTTATGTCGTAGAGTTTGCGATTCCGTACGGCCACGCGTCGCTCTCCTAAAAACAGTGAGTAGTGAAAAGTGAAAAGCGTTCCTGCAGTTACCCCATCCACCGGCGTGGAAAAAGCCTTCCCGCAGTCGCTATCCGCCGGAGCTCTCGGTTGTTGAAAACTGCCGGAAGTATAAGGAGCTTCCAAGGATCAGCGCAAGTCCCATCGTAAAATAGACCACCGCGGCAATCTCTTTGGGAAGGGAGGAATGTCTGATCGTATAGCCCATCGCCATCATAAGGGGGATGAGAAAATAGACCCGTTTTTCCTGAAAGGCGAAAAGGCAAACCCTTTCGGGTTTGCAGTCGATCCTTTTGAGGTTTTTTCTAACGAGGCGGGAAAAGGCAAGAAGATACATCGCCACGCCCAGGGCTACGCTTAACGAGGCAAGAGCGATTCGTAAGGGCCACGTCGAGGGGTAGAGCCAGTAGCATGCAACCGCCATCAGCGCGACCCCGACTGCCGACCATTCGACTCCGGCGGCAAAAACGAGCCAGTGGCGGCGTACTGCGGGCTTATAGCGTTCCATGGTATTTTTCATGTAAGCATTGGGCCTCTAGGAAGGTTTTTCATCAGCCAACGCTGCCATCTCGCGAAGAAGTCGAAGAGATTCCGCAGCTTCGGCGGGGTCTACCACATGAAGCGCAAATCCCGCATGGACAATGACATAATCGCCTAGTTCGGGTTCTTTGGACAAAAGCAGAAGCGATGCCTTTCTAAGCGAATCTCCTATCCTAACGGTAGCAACGCCTTCATCGATCTCAACCACCTCACCCGGAATGGCCAGGCACATTGTTTTTCCCTTTCTTCTACAATATCCGTGCGGACTGAAGCGGTTCTTCGGCCTTTTTCCAGGACCCGCCCGCTCTTTCGATCTCTTTTAGGACCGCGGACACGATATCTTCCAGGCGGCTTCGCACCGGGCTGCTCAATTCAGTGCTGCACGACGTAAAGGCCAGGGGCTCGATCCCGATTACAACCGTTTCGGGCTTTTTCCCGAGCTCTTGGGCGAAAATCAGGGTCTCCACGATATTTAATTCATGCAGCGAGCACTTGGCAGGGATCTTTTTAAAGAAATCCTTTTCCTCGATGCGATAAATCGTTCCGGGCGCGCCTCCACCGCGCACGATATCGACCAATACGGCAAAGTCGGCCTGACTGATCGGCTCAAGCAGTCTTAGCCCCAGCGTTCCCCCGTCGTAGAGTTCGACGTTTTGCGAAAAGACGTATTCATCTTCTAGCTTTTCGATGACGCGCACCCCGGCGCCTTCGTCCCCCAGCAGCAGGTTCCCGACCCCTAGCACCAGTATATGTTTTTTACACATTTGGAGACTGCCTCGTTTGTATGCGGCGATAAAAAAAGGGACGCGGCCCGCCGAGCGGGCCGAATCCCTAATAGATACTCAAAAAGCCGGTTTTAGACAACGTCAAATTTGTAGATTTCATCGTTCTCCGTATCGATCAGGTGCACAGCGCAAGCAAGGCAGGGATCGAAGGAGTGAACGGTGCGAAGAATTTCCACGGGTCTTTTGGGATCGGCGACCGGTGTGCCGATAAGCGCCTCTTCGACCGGTCCCATCTTGTCTGCGGCATCCCGCGGACCGAGGTTCCACGTGGAGGGAACGACCATCTGGTAGCTGGCGATCTTTTTGTCCTTGACTGTAATCCAATGGCCGAGCGCCCCGCGGGGCACATCGTTTAGCCCGGCGCCCATGCCCTCGGAGGGCATCTGTTCCCACGGCCGCGGATCGCAGATGTTGAGGTCGCCCTTCTTGATGTTATCGACCAACTGGGTAAGCAGCGTCCCCATCGCATCGCCTATGACCTTCGTTTCGATCGCCCGGGCGGCAGTCCTTCCCAGGGTGGAAAACAATGCGGCCTTGGGCACGGCGAGTTTTTTAAGAACCATATCGACGTTTTCTTTTACCGCCGGAACTCCCTTGCCGTAGGCAATCAGAACGCGGGCAAGAGGGCCGACTTCCATGGGCTGGTCTTTGTAGCGCGGCGCCTTTACCCAGCTATACTGACCATTTGTGTCGAACTTGGTGAAAGCGGGTTTGGTTTCGCCTTGGGCAGGGTTAAGCCCCTCGGGATTTCCTTCATACCAACTGTGTTTTATCTGTTCGCGGATCAGTTCCACATCGAGCGGTTCGACCTTGGACAGATTGCGGTTAAAGATAACACCGCGAGGCATGAGAAAGTCATCGGGTTCTTTGGGCCCCATCGGGAAGTCGCCGTAGGCCAAAAAGTTATGGGTCCCGCCGATCTTGCCCCACTCCTTGTAGAAGCTCGCGATCGCCAGCAGATCCGGAATATAGACATTATCGACAAAGTCCATGGTCTCTTGCCACAGATACTTGAACTCGGCGATCCGGTCAGGGGAAAGATCCGTTGCGCAGGTCACCCCGCCCAGGGTCATGCTCTGGATATGGGGGTTTTTGCCTCCAAAGATTGCCATGAGCTTTGCTGTGCGGGTCTGTTGCCTCAACGCCGCAAGATAGTGGGCAACGGCCAACAGATTTGCTTCCGGCGGCAGTTTGTATGCCGGGTGGCCCCAATAGCCATTGGCGAAAGGTCCCAGTTGACCGCTTGCGACAAATTTTTTGAGCCGGTTTTGCACCTCGAAAAAATCGTTTACCCCGTCTCCGTGGGCGTTGGGGGAGATTTTGGCGGCAAGGGCTTCGGTCTTTTTCGGATCGGCCTTTAGCGCGCTCACTATGTCCACCCAGTCCAGCGCGTGGAGGTGATAGAAGTGGACAAGATGGTCGTGGAGGTACTGGGAGCCGTGCAAAAGGGTGCGGATGATGCGCCCGTTATCGGCCAGTTTGGACCCAAGAGCGCTGTCTACCGCGCGAATCGAGGCCAGAGCGTGAACGTAGGTGCAAACACCGCAGGCGCGCTGCGTAATGAGGTTTGCGTCCCGCGGGTCCCGGCCCTGGAGAATGATCTCTATTCCGCGAAAAAGGGTCCCGCTGCTCCACGCGTTTTTCACCTTTTTATCGTCTACTTCCACCTCAATCTTGAGGTGACCCTCGATCCTGGTGATCGGGTCTATTACCACTCGTGCCATGATTATTTCTCCTTATATGAAAAGCGGATCGCCTAAAATTACCCTCTCACCCATCACCCAAGAGATTTAAAGAAAGGAGCGTCTTTGTCCCAGAAGCCCGGCTCGCTGCACCCGATGCAGGGATGTCCGGCCCCGATCGGCCAGTTGGTGCCTTCGTTGAACAGGACCTTGGGGCAGTTATTGTAGGTCTGCGGGCCCTTGCACCCCATCTGGTAGAGGCAGAAACCCTTCCGGGCTTCCTCGGAGTTAAAGCTTGTGACAAATTCGCCCGCATCGAAGTGAGACCTTCTGGGGCACTGGTCGTGAATTAATTGTCCGTAAGCGAACAGCGGACGCCCCTTGGCATCGAGGGCAGGAAGCTTTCCAAATAGCAGAAAATTTACAACGGTCCCAACGATATTGATCGGATTGGGGGGACACCCCGGGATGTTGACGGTCTTAAGGCCGGTCACCTCGCTGACGCTTTTGGCCGCAGTGGGATTGGGGGCCGCCGCCGGGAGTCCCCCGTAGGCCGAACACGTCCCGACACAGATCACCGCCAGGGCCTTCGGCGCCACATCCTTTATCGTCTCTACCATTGTCCTGCCGCCCGATGTCCCGAAGTTTCCGTTATCACCCGTCGGAATCGCGCCGTCCACGATAAGCAGGAATTTACCGCTATGTTTGGTGATCGCGTCATGAAGAGACTTTTCGGCCGCCTCCCCGGAGGGGGCCATGATCGTGTCCATATAGTCCATCGAAATGATATCGAGCAGCAACGTGTCGATCCATGGATAGGCAGTTCTCAGGGTGGCCTCCGCGCATCCTGTGCATTCGGACATCGAAAGCCAGACAAAAGGAGGCCGCTGGGTCTGTTTCAGGGCGGCGGCCACTTTGGGAACGTAAGCTGTGGTCAGTCCCATCGTTGCCGTAAGTGCCCCGCAGTACTTCATGAAATCTCTTCGTGAGACCCCTTTTCGTTCTAATTTATCCAATAGATCTTTTCCTTGGCTCATGAATACCTCCTACATGCCATAAGACGTAAGAAAAATAGTTCACTTCCAACACGTCGGATAAAAAGCAGCAAAGCTTCTAAACTGAGAGAAAGGGTAAGGCGATAAATTTTATTGCGTTGTTTCGAGAAGGCGGACGGCGCCAAGGTCTTGGGAGATAGTGCGCCGCCAATAGAGGTACGGTCGGCAAAAGCCGGCCATTTTCCCTGAAGCTTTGTCGAAGATGTGTGACGCAGGATTAACAAAATCCAACTCCGGCCAGGACAACCCGCATAGACGGGATAAGAAAATTTTATTCGCCACCCGGGAGTTTTTGCTTTCCCTTTTGCCAGAGCCGGATTAAATACCCGTTGGAATTTGTGAGCCGGAGCGTTGAGGAACGGGGCGATGCCGGACGACGAAAGCTCTTGTCCAAAGTACTAAATCAAAAGTAGTTCTGCAAGAAAGAAATTATTTATGTTTAAAAAGGTGCTTAAATATTTATTGCCCTATCGGTTGCCGTTTATCGTGGCTCTTGCCGAGGTTTTCATAATGAGCGGCTGCGAACTTCTGAAACCCTGGCCTTTAAAAATCATAATTGACAACGTGCTAAGCGGAAAACCCGCGCCGTTTCATTTCGCAGAAGGTTTTTCCACCGGCTTTCTTCTTCTTCTGGCGACCGGGGGCATTGTGGTTATCTATATCGTCCTTGGCTCCGTTACGATTTTGAATAACTACACCACCATTAAGATTGGTCAGAAGATGGTAAACGATATGCGCCGGGACCTTTATGCCCATTTGCAGCGACTCTCGCTCGCATTTCACAGCCGCCGCCAGGTAGGAGATCTGCTCTACCGGGTTACCGCCGATACCTACTCCATCCAAAGCCTTACGATGAACGGGGTGTTTCCGATTCTCACCGCGCTGGTGTTGCTGGCCGGCATGTTTGCGGTGATGATAAAGATCGACTGGGAACTAACGATTCTTGCCCTGACGGTGTGCCCGGCGCTACTGATATCCATTTTCGCCATGAGCGGCAGGATCACGTCGGCCTCCGTGCTTGCCCGCCAGGAGGAAAGCGAAGTCTACTCGGTCGTGCAGCGGGCAATGTCGGCGATACGGATCATCCAGGCCTTCACCAAGGAAGAGGATGAACACCGCAAGTTCATGGCGGCAAGCGACAGAAGCCTTGTGGCGAGCCTCAGGCTCTACACTCTTCAGACGGTTTACTCCGGCATTGTCAACGTCGTGATGGCCGCGGGGACTGCCCTGGTGGTCTGGGTCGGGGCCCGCCACGTCATGTCGGGCCAGTTGACAATCGGGGCGATAATAGTTTTTACCGCCTATCTGGCTTCGCTCTACGGCCCGATAAACTCGATATGCCAGACCTGGGGGATGGTTCAAGGCGCAAAGGTGGGTGTGGAGCGGGTGTTTGAAATACTCGATATCGAACGGGACATAAAGGAAGGCGCCCGCTCGTTTCCCAAATCGGGAACCCGGGGCCGGGTGGTCTTTGAAAACGTCTCTTTTCAGTATAACGACAGCCAAACGGTGCTAAGGGGCATAAACCTGAGTGTGAAGCCAGGGGAAAAAATCGCCTTCGTGGGTCCCACCGGTGTTGGGAAATCCACGCTGGTCGGCCTCATTCCACGCTTCTACGACCCGCTGGAAGGAAGAGTCCTGGTAGACGATGTGGACATACGCGAATACAAATTGAAGGCGCTTCGAGAACAGATCTCGATGGTGCTCCAGCCTCCTCTTGTTTTTCCGGTCTCGGTCAGGGAAAACATAGCCTACGGGAGGCCTGATGCCGGGATCGAAGAGATAGTCGCGGCAGCGAAAATGGCCAGAATACACGATTCCATCGAAAGACTGCCCGAAAAATATGACACGATTGTAGGAGAGCAGGGCGCAACGCTATCGGAGGGCGAGCGGCAGCGCATAACCATTGCCCGAGCCATTCTTCGCGACTCGCCTATCCTGATTCTCGATGAGCCGACCTCCTCTGTGGATGCCGAAACGGAAAGCCTCATCATGGAAGGGCTCGAACAACTGAGCGGGGGGCGAACCACCTTCATTATCGCCCACAGGCTATCGACGGTCCGCAAGGCGGACAGGATCATCGTGCTTGGCAAGGGCGAAATTATCGAGCAGGGGACCTTTACCGAACTGATCGAGGCCAAAGGGCCTTTTGCCGCTCTGCATCAATATCAGTTTAGCAAATAGAGTAATCGGTGAATATGAATGGGTGAATGGGTGAATGGGCGAGTTGTGGGTAGCGAAGAGTGAGCGGGGAAGAGTGCTGCTTGGGCGCCGTGACTGAGTGTTTTTTCTATTCACCCATTACCCATCACCACTCACTGCTTTTAGGGGGATGGTTTGCATTTGCGCATTCGGTATACGCTTTTTGTGGTTGCCGCTGTTTTGCTTTCGAACGTGGTTTTCGCCGGCCCAATGGATTCGTTTTCCTCTCCGGTAAAGGAGCATGTGAGGGGGAAGGGGTGGAGCACCGCGAATATAAACGGGGTATGGTGGCTGATCGATCCTCAGGGGAAACCTTTTTATTCGAAGGGCGTAGACATCGTCGCCCCGGGTTTGCAGTGCGAAAAGAGCATGGCCGGCCATGCGTTTTTTTGGGCCAATTTTTACTCCTCGATCGATACATGGCGAGGCGATGTCGGACACCAGCTAAAAAAGTGGGGTTTTAACACCCTTGGGGGCTGGTCGGATAATTCTCCCAAAATAGGACTGCCCCTCATGGTGGATTTGGAACTGGGCCGCAACTCCCAGTTCCACTGGTTTGATCCCTTCGATCCCAAGATGGAAAAAGTAACCCTGCAAAGGGCAAGAGAGCTTACCGCTCCTTACCGGAAACTGCCCCAGCTCATTGGCTATTTTAGCGATAATGAAATAGGCTGGTGGAATTCGGCGCTTTTCATCTGGTATCTCAAAGACCCATGGGAAAACCATACGAAGAGGTTTCTGTGGAAGATGATCTACGACACCTATGGGGGCGACTGGAAGGCTCTGCTCGCCGACTGGGCGCCGCAGGGGGGAGCGAAAAGCTTCGATGACCTAAAGGAGGTCGGGGCAGCACTCAAACTCAGGCCGGGCGGAAACGGCATCCGGCTGGTGGATCGGTTTATGAGCGCAGTCGCGGCTCGCTACTATAAGCTGATGTACCGGGCGATCCATGCGGCCGACCCTTCGGCTCTGGTCCTTGGCGACAGGTTGCCGCTCTATTATCACCAGGATGTGATACGGGCGATGGGCGATAATGTGGATGCAATTTCGACCAATTACAACGTCGATACTGCGGACGGCTGGGTTGCGCCCTACTATTTCGACGGATTGCGAAAGCTCGACAATAAGCCTGTTTTGATAAGCGAGTTCTTTTTTTCCGCCGCCCAAAACCGCAGCGGCAACTTAAACGAGGATACCGGCAGCGCTTATCCCAACCCCGGCCACCTGATGACTGTCCCGACCCAGGCGGAAAGGGCGTGGGGAGCGGGAAGAGCCCTTGTAAACTTTGCCCGTTTCCCAAACATTGCCGGCGCGCAGTGGTTTCAGTACTGCGACGAGCCGCTCGGAGGCCGAGCGGACGGGGAAAACTACGATATGGGGCTTATCGATACTTCCAACAGGCCCTACGAGCTGCTAACCGAACAACTGAGAAAGCTCAACCCGGAACTGGACCGGATCCACGAAAAGAGCCTCGATAACGAGGCCAAAAGATCCGGGGGGGCGGGGCCGGTGTTTGTAAACGAGGCCAACTACCGCATTGATGTGCGCGACAGCTCGCTCGTGGAATGGGACAAGGAAAAAACACTGCTTTCCGGTTTTGTAGCGCCTGCGCCCCATGTGCCCTTTGCCGACGTTCACCTCACCTGGAAACCGGAGGGCTTTTACCTTTGCAGCTTGTCGGATGTCTATCTAAACCCCGATTTTCTGGCCTGCGGGGATGAATTTCCCAAATCCGAAGCCTTTCAACTCCATTTTACCGTGGAGAGCGGGGGCGCAAAAAAACAGTTGGCTATCTACCTGGTTCCGCGGAAAAACCCTTCCTCACCCGATGGGTTCGATATTGCCCCGGAGCTTTTTGTGGTCGAAAACGGCGTCTGCGTGCAGAAGCTTCCAACCGAGGGGCATCTGCAAAGAATAAAGGAATCTCTTCCCCACATTGCCATCGAGGCATTTTTTCCGGCCAAGTGGTTTGGGGTCGATACGCTGAAGTCGGGGATGCGATTTAAGGCAAACATAGGAGTCATGAGCTATTTTCGCGAGTTCACGATGGCCTGGGCCGGGAATCCGCGGCAAGGGGCGATATCCGAACCGGGAGATTTCAGGGAAATCGTGCTAAAGTAAGAGTCCCGCAGAAGGCGAGAAACATGATAGTGAGTTCCACCGGGGCTTGCGGGTTTCACCCTCCGATGGAACCCGTTCCCGATGAATGCTATACTTAGGACATCGTGGATAGTAAGGGCTTGTCCGTAAATAAACCTTTTAGGGATTGCGCCGGATTTTGGGACCGATTTGGTCGCGACGATTGAGCAAAACCGCAGGCGTAGCTGAGCTACGTCGAGGATTTTGCGATTGAGGAGCGGCCAAAGCAGGCCAAAAGCCGGATGCAAGCGCAAAGGTTTTATTTACGGACAAGCCCTAAGTTGATGGCGCAATGCATATCCTGAAGGCGTGAGCCAAGAGGCGGGAGCAAATGTTTGATAACCTGTCGGGAAAATTTGAAAAAATCTTTAAGAACCTGCGTGGCCTGGGAAAACTCAGCGAAGCCAATATAAAAGAAGCCCTCCGGGAAGTGCGGATGGCGCTGCTCGAAGCCGACGTCCACTATAAGGTGGCCAAGGATTTTGTCGCCGGCATAAGTGTGCGGGCCGTGGGGCAGGAAGTGATGCAAAGCCTCACGCCCGGCCAGCAGGTGATAAAGATAGTCCATGAGGAGTTGTCCGCCCTGATGGGTGGGAGCGCGGAGCCGCTCAAACTCTCCGGCCACCCCCCGGTCGCCGTGATGCTGGTGGGGCTCCAGGGCTCGGGCAAGACGACCACCGCCGGAAAGCTTGCCCGCAAGCTCTCAATGGAGGGCAGAAGGCCCTGCCTGGTCCCAGCCGATGTGTACAGGCCTGCCGCCATCGAGCAGTTGATCACCCTTGCCGCGCAGCTAAAGCTTCCTGTCTACGCTTCCAAGTCCGACCAGAGGCCCGAGCGGATTGTCGAAGAGGCCATAAATTTCGCCCGCCAGGAAAATTGCGATACCCTGCTGGTCGATACCGCGGGGCGGCTTCATATCGATGAGGAGCTCATGGATGAGCTCCTGCGGCTAAAAAAGATTCTTACGCCTGCCGAGCTCCTTTTGGTCGCCGATTCCATGACGGGGCAGGACGCAGTGCAGATCGCCGGAGCGTTTAATGAAAAGCTCGGGCTTAGCGGAGTCATCCTGACAAAGCTTGACGGCGATGCGCGAGGAGGCGCGGCCCTATCGATCCGCTCGGTTACCAACTGCCCGATAAAGTTTGTCGGCGTTGGCGAAAAGATGGATGCCCTCGAAGTCTTTCATCCCGACAGGATGAGTTCGCGAATTCTTGGGATGGGCGATGTTCTTACGATGATAGAAAAGGCCCAGGGGGCCTTTGACGAAAAGCAGGCAGAAGAGATCGCGCGTAAATTCCGGCAGGACGCCTTTACCCTTGAAGATTTTCTCGACCAGCTCCAGCAGGTCAGAAAACTGGGTTCGATGGAGCAGATATTGAGCATGCTTCCGGGCATGGGGGCCATGAAGGAGCTAAAAAAGCTAAAAGTCGACGAGAAGGAGTTCGTGCGCATGGAAGCCATCATCCGGTCGATGACCGGAGAGGAGCGCAGGAACGTGGACATATTAAACGCCGGTCGCAGGCGAAGGATCGCTGGCGGGAGCGGGACAACCGTTCAGGATGTCAACCGGCTGCTCAAGGGCTATGAGGATTCGCGCCGGATGATGCGCCAGATAATGGGCGGAGCGGGGGGAGCGAAAAAAAAGAAGGGGAAGGTGAGGCGAAAGGGTTCATTTTTTCCTTTTTAATCTGACCATTATACATTATAAAAAAGGTTTTATCGGTACGATCAAAGGCAGATGTGCGCCGCAGGTTCGGCCACGCCGAAAAGAATCGTTATTCCATGCACAAACGCCTGAACGGCGTTGCATTCCCCGCGACCCCGGGTGTGGATGCGAACAGGAGGTCTAAAATTAATGGCGGTTAAAATTCGTTTGTCACGTGGTGGAAGGAAAAAAAGGCCGTTCTACAGGATAGTTGTCGCTTCCTCGGAGGCGCCGCGCGACGGCCGGTTCATAGAAAACATCGGGACCTATGACCCGCTTCCGGTGGACAACAGAGTGAATATCGACAGCGAAAGGCTCCAGTACTGGCTGGGACAGGGCGCGGAACCCACCGATACCGTTCGTAGCCTCATCAAAAAATATGCGAAACTGAGCTGAATTCCCGAATGACCCCCAGCGCATTCACCCGGAGGAAGTCATGTTGAAGGAACTGATCGAGTTTATGGCGCGTGCATTGGTTGATAATCCGGAAAAGGTGAGCGTTTCCGAAATTGAGGGGGAACAGACCTCAGTTATCGAACTCCGGGTAGCCAAGGAGGACCTTGGCAAAGTGATCGGCAAGCAGGGCCGCACCGCCCGCGCCATGAGAACGATCCTCAGCGCCGCATCGACCAAGATTCGCAAAAGGGCCGTTCTGGAGATAATCGAATAGAAACGATGAAAGAGTCCCCTCTGGTCGCCATAGGGAAGGCGACAAAAGCTCACGGTATCCGGGGCGCTATCAAGGTCTTCCCGTACGGCGAAACCTTAAAAGAGATGGAAGCCGGCGATAAGCTCTACTCCATCGAAGGTGGCGCGCAGCGTCCATTGACTCTTACAAGTCTTGACGCGCAAAACCGGGTTTGGATCGCTCAGTTCGAAGAAATATGCAGTCGGGAGCAGGCGGAGGCGCTGGCGGGCAAGGAGCTTTTTGTCGAAAGAGAGCGACTCCAGGACTTGCCGGAAGGCGAATACTACTATTTTCAACTGATCGGGCTCTCGGTTGAGACTAAAGAGGGAAAGCCGCTGGGGACTCTTCGCGACGTTTTGGAAACCGGTAGCAACGACGTCTACGTGGTGGAGGGCGGCGGCAGGGAAGTGCTCGTACCCGCGATCGAAGAGGTCGTGGTCAAGGTGGATCTGGCGAACGGAATAGTTATAGTCGATCTACCGGAAGGCCTCGATTCATGATCTTTGAAATCCTCACGATTTTCCCTTCGATGTTCTCTTCCCCCCTGGCGGAGGGCATGGTCGGCAAGGCGTGCGACCGAGGGCTGATCGAGATTCGGGTCCATAACATACGGGATTTTGCCGCCGACCGGCATCACATGACCGACGACCGGCCCTTCGGGGGCGGAGAGGGCATGGTGATGAAACCCGAGCCCATAGTCGGCGCTCTGCGGGCGATCCAGGCGAGCGGTCCTGCGGCCAGGAGCATACTTTTGACCCCGAGGGGGCGGATGTTCGATCAGGAAACCGCTCGCCAGTTGAGTCTTTTGCCCCGTCTGGTCCTTATTTGCGGCAGATACGAGGGTGTCGACGAGCGGGTGGAGCAATATTTTACCGACGACCAGATATCGATTGGCGATTACGTTCTGACAGGAGGCGAGCTTGCGGCCATGGTGGTCGTGGACTCCGTTTCGCGGCTGCTGCCCGGGGTCCTTGGCAATGAGGGGTCGGCGCTTGAGGATTCTTTCAGCCGGCCGGTCCTGGAACATCCTCAGTATACGCGGCCAAGGGACTTCGAGGGGCTGAGCGTTCCGCCGGTTTTGCTTTGCGGAAACCATGAGACGATTCGACGCTGGCGGCGTGGGCAGGCCCTGCACAGGACCAGGACGCGCCGTCCGGATCTATTCGCCCGCCTGGATTTGAGCCCCGAGGACCGCAAACTGTTGGAAGACAGTAATTTCGGGGACCGTTGATGGGTGTGCTTTATGTGGCGCTTACGCATTATCCCGTCTTAAACCGGACGGGCGACAGAATCGCCTCGGCGATTACCAACCTCGATCTTCACGATCTGGCGCGGACGTGCCGCACCTACGGCGTGCCGGCGTGTTATGTCGTAACTCCTCTAAAGGACCAGCAGGCCCTGGCCGGCAAGCTTATGAGCCACTGGATAGAGGGGGTGGGGGGAGAAATCCTACCCGATAGAAAAGAGGCGTTAAAGCTTCTCAAAGTGGTGGAGAGCCTTTCGGCGGCGATAGAAGACCTGGTTCGAAGGGACGGATTGCCCCCGGTTATCTGGGCCACCTCGGCAAAGGCTGAACACAAGGGTCTGGCTCATCGCCAGGCGAGACAACAGTTTGAAAAGGAAGAGCGGTCTTTTCTGCTGATCCTTGGGACGGGCTGGGGGCTCGCGCCGGAGGTTTTTGACATCGTTGACGCAGTCCTTGAGCCGATTGCGGGCGTTAACGGATACAACCACCTTCCCGTGCGGTCCGCTGCTTCCATCCTGATGGACAGGCTGCTGGGCAGACCGATTTAATGGAGGAATCAAAATGGCAATGAGCATGTTGCAAATGATCGAAAGTGATCACATGCGCTTCGATATCCCGGCCTACAGGATCGGGGATACGGTCAAGGTGCACGTGAAAATCCGTGAAGGGGACAAGGAGCGCATCCAGGTGTTTGAGGGGGTGGTGATTCGTACCCACAGGGCCAAGATGGGCGCAACCGTTACTGTCCGCAAGGTGTCCTACGGGGTTGGCGTGGAGCGTATTTTTCCCATTCATTCCCCCCAGGTGGAAAAAATTGAGATTTTGCGCAGGGGCCGTGTGCGCAGGTCGCGGCTCTACTATCTGCGAAAAAGGGTTGGCAAGGCTGCGAGGATTCGCGAAAAGCGCGAGCCGGTGAAGGCCTAGGGCCAGCCGCTTTGCAAAAGAAATGGCGCTGGCGGGCCAGGCGCCGCCTGGCCCGGCGCTCCGCCTGCTGCCCGCTCCATACATCCCCCCCGGCGCAAAAGGGGCCATGCCTTCGTGGATGGTCAAAAGACGGGGCTCGGCCTCTACCGGCCTCCTTTGATCAAGTCCGTCATGGCTCTTGGAACAGAAACCGAGGGGCAGAGAAGCTCTCCTACTTGAGCCTGGAACTCTTTTCTATCCAACGGCTTGTGCGTGCCGCACACTATTTCCAGTTCCGGATATTGTTTTTTGACGGCTTTTTTGTACATGTCCAGGAA
>JARLHO010000101.1 GCA_031292215.1 Syntrophobacteraceae bacterium
AGGCGACAGACCAGGCAGCCGAGGAGCGCAGCCCCCACAGCGCGGAGCGGAGCGGCTGCCGGACATACTCGGAGCGTTTTTAAACAAGCTACACTAAATTCACCGCAAGGGTGTCTCAAAGTCGTTGACACATTCCGGGCGCGGTAGCTCTTAAACAGCAGCCAGAGAAAGCGGAAGTAGTTCTTGGCGCCGTAGATGCTGTGGTTCCTTGCATATTCAATCAGGTCGGGGTTTCCGTCGAAGATCGTTTTGATGGCGGCGAGTTGCTTGTCCGGAGGCTCGGGGGCCAAAGCCAGATCGTACACGTCTTTGTAGTTGGCGATGATCTCGTCGGCTCTTTCGCTGTTTTCCTCGATGTATGCCTTGAGCGCATCTTTCCCTCTGGCGTGTATCCTGCCGATTTTCCTGAGCAAAATTTCGCATAAGTCGTCCACAGCGCCAGCCAGCCCGAATTTGATCAAAGCGGCCGCCAGAACGAACCGTTTGCGCTCGGATATCGCCCGCATTCGCGCGGCGTCGAGGCTGCACGCCTCAAGGGCCAGGTGTCGAACCTTGATGTAGGGGACTTTGCGGAACGTGTCTTCGAACCGTTCGATCCCGCGCAACCAGATCAATCGATCTAAAAGCCTGTTTAGCTCCTTTAGAGTCGGTTTTCCCGGATCTTGCCTGAGGTCATTCCAGGGAGATCTTTTGGTCTCGGAATCGGTTTCAAGGATTTTGTCCGTAGCGGACCGGGCCTCTTCGCCCGCCCGCTCGTATATCTCGCAGTAGATCAGGCTGTTCGTTACAGCCCTCGCTTTCTTGGCTTCCCGAAGTAAGGTCTCGAACACGGGAAGTTCGAAGCGGTTGCGCACCAACTCTTCAATTCCAACGTTTATGATGTCGACGAGATCCTGTTTGATCAGCGCCGCCTGGCGCATTGAAACGCCAAGGAAGTCCGTAGCATCCTTGTCGAACGGCTTGACTTCCATTAATTGCCTGATGCGATCCACATGGTACCATTTGTTGCGGGATCGTTCGTATTCTTTGATGGCCCGCACGCTGTAGGCGCATCCAATCGAGGCGGCGATGTGCTTTGCGATGTCTTCCGGGACTGAGGTTGCCGGCTTGAAATAGCCCAAACGTTGAAAACTCTTGAGAAGGATCAGGAATCCCAGTTCCGCGTCTTTGCTTCGGATGAAGTCCTCGGCGTAGGAAAGCTCTTCTTTGGTCGGAGTGAAGAACTCGACCAGGTCCCTGGCTCTCGTGCGTTTCCGGAAGCAGGGATAAGCTGTCTCCTGAAGGATCGGCATGGCTGCCACCCGAACTCCAGATTCATTCCAGTGTGGGCCGGATTTGTGTCCGCCCGTGAAATAAAACGACCGTTTCTTGCAGACAGGGATTATATATGGAAAAATAGGTTTGTTGCAAACGGGAAACACATAAAATAAATCGGATAAACGGTTTCCATCTACAGGGGCCAAAGATGACCATCGGCTATATCCGCGTGAGCACCGACCGGCAGGCGGCCGAGAATCAACGGTTTGAAATCCTCAAATTCGCGGATGAAAAAAAGTGGGCAATCGATGAGTGGGTCGAAGAATCGGTCAGCGGCACTAAAAATGTGAAGGAGAGAAAACTTGGCTCTCTTCTCCAGAAAATGGAGGCCGGTGATATTTTGGTAGCGACAGAGCTATCCCGCATCGGCAGGAGCTTTATGGAAATCATGAGCATCCTTCACGATTGCATGGAAAGGGGAATTAGAATCTTTACCACCAAGGAAAAATATGAACTTGGAAACGACATTAATTCAAAAGTCCTGGCCTTCGCGTTCAGTCTGTCCGCTGAGATCGAGCGGAACTTGATTTCTCAGCGCACTGTGGAAGCCCTGGCCAGAAAGAAAAAGGAAGGCAAAAAGCTTGGAAGGCCGAAAGGCAGCCTCGCCAAAGTCACAATACTCACCGGCAGGGAAAACGAGATCAAGTTGCTGCTTGAAAAGAGGGTGTCCGTCAGTGCGATCGGAAGAATCCTTGGGGTTAACAGGTTGACCGTTCGCCATTTCATCAAAACGAGAAAATTATGCTGTGACTAGCGGATATCATTAAACAATTATACGCCTATTGCAGTACAGTGCACGAATCGTTGCCGTCCTCCGATTTGGGCTTAAAAAAATCCCCGAACTGATCCTGATAGCATGAAATATCAAGAAATTCCGTGACCGCCCTGATCAATTGCAGTTGCTCGTTCGGAGAGATATCCCTTACGGCTTTAATCAGCGAATTGAGCTTTGTGCTCATCTTCCCTTACCCTCCCTCGAAAGCATAGTAGAATGTAGTTCATACTTTAAATATCTTACAGTCCATGAGCGATTTTCACAAGTCAGCACGCTCCCCAAAATAGAAAGTCGGCGTTTTTTCGAGGAACACCCTCGGGTTCAGGAAGGAGGAGCCGAAAGCTCAGGCGGCGGAGAACAGTAAATGTCGATAGGAGAGCCCGCTACCGGATGACAAAAAGTGAGCCGCTCGGCGTGAAGCAGGTAGCCGCAGTCTCCCGGGAGCGCCTCGGGGTCCCGGATGGCGCCTCCTGCGCCGTATAAGGGGTCGCCCGCCAGCGGGTGACCAGCGTAGGCCAGGTGAATGCGAATCTGGTGTGGCCTTCCCGTTTCGATCCTTACCTCGAGTAGCGAAGTATTTCCTCTATCCTCAATGAGGCTGACCAGGCTAAGAGCATTTTTCCCGGTTGCGCAGACCGAATGGAGGGTTCCAAGCTTTGGGTGAGGAACGGGCCCGATAGGGGCGGTTATGGAAAAATGTTGCTCACTGGGCACACCGGTTGCCAGCGCCCGGTAAATCTTTATAATTTCATTTTTGCGCAACGCCTCGCCGAGAAACGACCGGGCACGGGCGCTGCAAGCAAAGAGCAAAGCCCCGGAGGTCCCACGTCCCAGCCGATGCACGGGCGAGGCCTCGGGCCGGTTGATTCTTACCAGCGAAAGCAGCGTGTGATCGAGGAAACCTCCGGAGGGCAGGGTAGGCAGTCCCGAAGGCTTTACCACAACTAGCAGGTCGTCGTCTTCATAGAGAACGGAATAGGTAAGCGGGGCATCCGGCTCGTCCCAGGGAGGACGACGCCAAAGGATCCTTTTTCCGGGTTTTAGAAAGATATCGTCGCACACCTTGCGCCCATCGAAGGAAATTTCTCCTCCCTTTATCCGGTCGCACCAGACAGTTGCCGGGGAATGGGGATATTTCCGGGCCAAATAAGAAGATAGAGAAAGCCCCTCGCCCCAAACCTCCACTTGCTCCCGATACTCATACCCGCTGTTTTTCATTCTTTTCCTGGACTTCCCGGCGGCTGGACCGGTTTGGGTTTAAGCAGCCGGGTCAGCACTCGGTCCAGGGTATCGGCAAAACGGCGGCCGTCCTTTTGAGCGAATTCCCTGGGGCCGGGCGTAATGCCCCCCGAATCACGGAGGCCCTGCATGAAGTTGCGGATCGAAAGCCTCTCCCCGATATTTTCCTCGCTGAAAAGTTCACCCCGGGTGCTTATGACGACTACTCCCTTCGCCACGAGGGTGGAGGCAAGCGGGATATCCTGCGTCACCACAATGTCCCCGGCCAGGGCGTTTTCGGCTATATGCATGTCGACGGCTTCAGGATTGACCCCGATCCTGCGGCTCGAGAGGTAGCTCGATTCAGGAAGGCCGATAAATTTATTCGCCACAAAGACGACCATAATTTTTAGACGCCTCGCCGCGCGGATAATCAATTCCTTGATTGTTCCAGGGCACGCGTCGGCATCTACCCAAAGAGTCATTGTCCATCCCCTTATTTTTAGCGCTCTCAGCGCTCCAAAGCAGTACCGTCCCCCCGGGCCGCCCCCAAAATTCAAAATACCAGAAGAGATAGCCCAGACCATAAAAGACGAGCGGCGCATCAAACAGTGCCGAGCGAATCAACCGAGCTCTCTATACGGGGGTGTAAGCCGGAACTCCAGAAAATTCCGTCATGCTTCGCTGACGTAAAAGGCCCGATCCCAACATTCGTGCAACTAGGGGCCATTTGTAACGAATAATCCGATTGCCAAAATATGAGGCTCTAAGCCAAAAGGGCAGAGCTTCATTCGTAACTAATCACAGGGTGCCAAACCCAAACACACATTTTTGAAAAAATTTCTTTATTTGGCCGAAAATTGCACTTCGTGCGGGACATTCTCAAGTTATTCTGGTATGGGAAGGTGAAAAGCTGTGAACATGGAGTGGAGACTTACAGCCGATGCCTTCCGAAATTCCAAATATCGATGCAATC
>JARLHO010000102.1 GCA_031292215.1 Syntrophobacteraceae bacterium
AAAGGCTTTCGCGTGGACGATCGACAAAGTCCAAGCCACACCGTACGGGACAGCAAGTACCATGTAGTGCGGATCCCGAAGTATCGGAAAAAGACGCTCTACGAGGAACTCCGCAAGCAGCTTGGGGCAGTGTTCAGGGAGCTGGCGAGGCAGAAGGAGAGTGCCGTGGTCGAAGGACACCTCATGGTGGATCACGTGCACATGCTCATCTCCATTCCACCCAAGTATGGAGTTTCTCCGGGGGATGGCTACATCAAGGGGAAGAGCGCTATTCACATCGCCAGGAGCTTTCTTGGGAAAAAGAAAGGATTTACTGGTCAAAGTTTCTGGGCCGGAGGATATTTCGTTTCCACGTTGGGAAGGGATGAGCAGGTTATCCGCCAATATATTAGGAATCAGGAGGCGGAGGATCGCCGACTGGACCAGCTAAACCTGTTCGGGTAGTCACCACCTTCAGGTGGTCAACGGTTTACAACCGCTTTGAGCGGTCCACGGTTTTTCAGGCCTCCGGCTTTGCCGGAGGTATCTGACTGTAAGCATGATGATACCCCGGGTCCAATATGTGGACCATGCGGCGGGGGGCCGAGCAGAGGAAGGAATTCTTCCCGGGGGTGAGCAATCGGATGGACACTACACTGGTTGGAGTCAGGCCGGAAGTCGCTCCTCTTGCTTTCCAAAGTTGACATTGTTAACTCATGTGGGGGTTGTCAGTCGGCCCTTTCTTTGCGCCGGGCGGCAGGATTTATGCGTTTGGAAGCAAAGCGAAAATAAACCTTCGAAAATGATAAGCCTATGAAACCCTTGCTCGAAACAATCCAGCATAACCCGATGCTATGGCTGCTCGTCTTCGTGCCTGCGGTGTTCGCCGCTCAGGTTATAAGACCCGGGGCGCACACACTGCTGTTCGTGCTCTCGGTTTTGGCCATCGTGCCGCTGGCGGCGCTGCTCAGTCACGCTACCGAGTCGGTGTCGGCCAAGACGGGGGATGCGGTCGGCGGGTTGCTCAACGCCACGTTGGGCAACTTGACTGAACTGGTTATCGCGGTGGCCGCCTTGCACGCCGGGCAATACATGCTTGTTAAGGCCTCCATCGCCGGCGCTATCGTAACCAATACCTTATTCATGCTGGGTGCGTCGTTCCTCCTGGGGGGCGTTAAACACCACGTGCAGGAATTCAACCGCACCAGCGCCCGACTGCAAGCGAACCTCCTCTTCCTGGCCACCGTTGCGCTGTTGGCATGCTCGGCCATGGCCGAGGTCGATCCCACGGCCGGCGCCGCCATCACAGGCAAGCTGAGCCTCGGTTTGGCAGCGCTCCTTCTTCTGACCTACGGACTTGGCCTGGTGTTTTCACTCCTGACCCATCGCGAATTCTTCGGCAGCAGTGCGGAGCATGGGGAGAGTGGCGGGGCGCCTTGGCCGATTGGTTTGGCGCCGGCCACACTGGCTGGTGTCACAGTGATGGTGGCGCTAGTGAGCGAAGTGTTCGTCGAGTCAGTCCAGGAAGCCGCGAAAACGCTTGGAATGACCCCGGCATTCGTGGGCTTCATCGTGGTGGCTCTGGTGGGAGGCGCGGCCGAGATGAGTGCAGCGTTTTCCGGTGCGCGCAAAAACAGACTCGACCTTAGCGTAGGCATCGCCCTGGGAAGCGCCTCCCAAATCGCGCTGTTCGTGGCGCCGGTCCTGGTCCTTATCAGTTACGCGATCGGCCCCACACCGATGGACCTGCGATTCTGGCCAGGCGCCGTGGTCATGATGCTGGTCGCCTGCATCGCTGTCTCGCTGGTGACCGGCGGAGGGCGCTCGGCGTGGTTTGTCGGGGTGGTTTTGCTGACCGTTTACGTCATATTCGCTATGACCTTGTATCTTCTGCCGCCGCGGGCGCAATGATCACATCGCCTCAAAACCATACCAACATAGCCTTATCCCCGGTTTACCCGGCAACCGGCGCTGAAACTTCAACTGCCTTAGGGAATCGCCACACCAGTCCTGCCATCATCGTATCCAAATCAATAAGTCTGCCGCTGTCGTCGACTCGGGCGTTGGCATCCATCTTGATCTCAAAGGGGAACGGATTGTTCCTGACCGGGCAAGCAAGTGTAATGCCTTTAAAGACAGTAGAGAGTCCCGATGGGCAATGTCGTTGAGTTAACCGACTAGAGCGATGATCGTGATCCCGGAGGGATCAAAGCCATTTTCCATTAGCCGGTGGTTGAGGCCGTAAGGGCGATACCCCTGGGATGGTTCAACAACATTGGCCCCGATGGGGGCCCTACACACACTTACACCATGGTGAAAGTTCAGTAGTCGAAGAATACACTTGTTGGACTCTATAATAGGCAAACCACCTTATTCCGTACGATCAGGCTCAATGCTTAAAATCTATGCAGGCGAAGTTATTTGTTCAATCAAAGTCTCTATCGATAAACCGATCAGAAAGATAGTTATTCATCGTCACAGCTCAAGTACTCCGTTCGAGAGGAATCCCGACATGATTGAATCGATAGGCGAAACACGGAAACACCCTCACGTTTTGGGAGACGGCGCAACTCGGGAAAATCTCCGTATCGGCCCGGGCGATGCTTGAGAAATCAATTGCATCGGGCAAAAGGAGGAGTCTTTCCGGAGACCTTCCATAGGCCTAAGGTTGCCGTAACATATCCAGAGTTACTCTTGATCCCGCCGAGTGCCTGGAAGAAACAATGCGCAATTAGCCAATAGGGCGCTTCGATGGAAAACTGTCTACGTGTGATTCGAGTTTCCTTATGCCGGTAGGATAGGAGGATCAACTTGCGATACGCGCTTTTTTTCGGGTATGTACCGGCGCTTCATCGAAGCCGGCTTTGGAGGCGACTCTTTGCGACCACGCTTGCAGTCTTCATGGTAATTGTCGGTTACGGCTGTGGGAAGAAGGAGGCGACTCGCTCCGAGGGTGGCAAACATTCGGTGGAGGTGACTGTGGTAACCGTTACGCCCGGGGACACACCGGTTTCCTTCGAGTACGTCGCTCAAGTGCAGAGTTCCCGGCAGGTAAATATTCAGGCGCGGGTAAGCGGGTTTCTCGATAAGCGCCTTTACACCGAGGGCGCCCTTGTAAAGGTTGGGCAGACGCTTTTTTTGATGGATCAAAAACCGTTTAAGGCGCAGCTAAACCAAGCGAAGGCGGCACTTGCACGGCAGGCGGCAGCCCTTGAGGTGGCGCGCAAGAACCTGGCCCGAGTAAAACCCCTTGCCGCAGCCAACGCGCTTTCCCAACGAGAGCTCGACGATGCGACCGGCCAGTTCCTGTCCGCCTCCGCATCGGTTGAACAGGCCAAGGCGGTAGTGGACCAGGCGGCGCTCGATCTATCTTACACGGTGATAAAATCGCCCGTTAACGGCATCACCAGTTTTGCGCAGCAGCAGGAGGGCGCCTACCTAAATGTCAATCAGAGCACCAGCCAGCTCACCACCGTCGCCGTGACCTCCCCCAGCTACGTCAACTTCAGCCTCTCGGAAAATGACAGGCTAAAACACAATGAAGAGGTCCAAAAAGGGTTGCTGCGCGAACCCAGGGACAAGAAATATAGCGCCGAGATAGTTCTGGCCGATGGCTCGATATTTCCGCACACCGGGCAGGTGACTTTCGCAAACCCTATGTTCAACCCGCAGACGGGAACATTTCTTGTCCGCGTTACCGTTGACAACCCCCAAAACTGGCTGCGACCCAACGAGTTTGTGCGGGTGCGCATCAGGGGCGCGGTTCGCCCCAATGGCGTGCTTATCCCGCAGCGCGCGGTTCAGCAGGCGGCTAAGGGCCATTTCGTATGGGTGGTGGCAAAAGAGAGTAAAGTCGAGCCGCGCCCCGTAACGTTGGGGGAGGCGTATAAAAACGACTGGTTTATCAACGAGGGCCTGCGCGCGGGGGATCGAGTCGTTGTCGATGGAGCGCTCACGCTTCGTTCCGGCACTGTGGTGAAGGTCGCACCGGCGGCGGAGAAACCGGAGACCCCGGAGGCCGGCGCTGCCGAGCGCAATTCGGCAAAAAGCGGCAAATAAGCACCAGGAGGCGCCGACTCATGTCCAGGTTCTTCATCCAGCGACCGATCTTTGCGACCGTCATCTCGCTCATCATCGTAATCGCCGGACTGGTAGCGATGAAAGTCCTGCCTGTAGCGCAGTACCCGCCGATCACGCCGGTCCAGGTGCAGGTGACGACTACCTATCCGGGCGCCGATGCCAAGACCGTCGGCGATTCGGTGGCCGCGCCCATAGAGGCGCAGGTAAACGGCGCGGACAACTTGCTCTACATGACGTCGACGAGTTCGAGCACCGGCCAGATGACTTTGACAGTCTACTTCAGCTTGAATACCGACCCCGACATCGCCCAGGTGGAGGTGCAAAACCGGGTGAACCTCGCCATGCCGCAGCTCCCCGAGGCAGTGGCCAAGTACGGTGTCTCCGTGCAGAAAAAATCGTCCACCCCGTTGATGATCATCTCGGTTTACAACAAGGATGGCCGCTACACTCCGGAGTACGTGACCAACTATACCAACGTCTATATTTTGGATGCCATAAAGCGCGTGAACGGCGCCGGCCAGGCACAGATTTTCGGTGTGCCGGACCAGGCGATGCGCATCTGGATGAACCCTGACCGGATGGCCTCCCTGGGGATAACGACAACCGACATCCAAGATGCGGTCTCCAAGCAGAATGCGCTGTGGGGGGCGGGGCTGATAGGGCAGCAGCCGAGCAGTAAACAGGTTCAATTGACCTACCCGGTCGTGACCCAGGCCCCCTATGTCAAACCCTCGCAGTATGGGGACATTATCCTGCGCGCGACTCAGCAGGGCAGCGCCATTGTGAGGCTAAAAGACGTTGCCCGGGTCGAAGTCGGCCGCAGGCAGTACATAGACAACAACAAGTTGAACGGGGCGCCGGCGACCCCGATTATCGTCTACCAGCAGCCCGGAGCCAATGCGCTCGAAGTCTCAAAGGGCGTACGCAAGACCATGAAGGACTTGAAACAAACCATGCCCGACGGGATCGATTACACGATCGCCCTGGACACCACCGAATTCGTGCGCCTCTCTATCGAAGAGGTAATCCACACTCTGTTCGAAGCGATAGTGCTGGTAGTGCTTGTCGTTTACCTCTTTTTGCAAAGTTTTCGATCGACGATTATTTGTACGGTCGCGGTCTTGGTTTCCCTGATCGGCACGTTCTGCGGAATGCAGGCGCTCGGGTTCTCGGTCAACCTGCTGACGTTGTTCGGTATAGTGTTGGCCATCGGTATGGTGGTAGACGATGCGATCGTGGTTGTGGAGAACGTCGAACGCAACATGGTGAAGCTCCACCTCCCTCCCCGGGAAGCCACCATAAAGGCCATGGAAGAGATCGGCGGAGCGCTGGTCGCCGTAGTGCTGGTCATGGCGTCGGTATTTATTCCGGCCGCATTCCTTCCGGGCACAACCGGTCAGCTTTACAAGCAATTCGCCATCACCATCGTCATTTCCGTGGCTATATCCGGTTTTGTTGCCCTGACGCTGACACCGGCGATGTGCGGGGTCATGCTAAAGCACTCCACGTCTTCCAGGAAAGGCCCTTTTGCCTGGTTCAACCGCCAGTTCGACCGCTTTACCCTGGGTTTCGGCGATGTAGTCGTGTTGATGATAAAGCGGATGAGCGTAGCATTTTTGCTCCTGGCCTTTATGATCTGGGGGCTTGTGCATTTGTTCCGCACAACTCCTGTGAGCTTTGTGCCCAACGAGGACCAGGGATACCTGATGGCCCAGGTCGTCATGCCCGACGCCGCCAGTTTGAACCGCACTTCCAAGACATCGAGCCTTGTGGACGCATTGTTCGCCGGTAATCCCGCGGTGGCCGACCGGACGATAATTAACGGATACAGCCTGATCGACAGCCAGTACAAACCCAACGTGGCGACCTTTTTCGTGACTCTTAAAGAGTTCAAGGAGCGCTATTCCTCAAGCGAGCGCGCCGGAAAGGAAAGTGCTTCCGCGGTGATGGCCGAGGTCGGGGCCGCGGCCAAAAGCATCAAGACCGGAGTGACCATACCAATAGCGCCCCCGGCGATCCCCGGGATCGGGACAACGGGCGGGTTCGAGTTCTGGGTGCAGGACAAGGGCGCCGGGGACCCATCGCATCTATACGAGATTATCCAGAAATTTCTCGCCAAAGCCCGCACGCGTCCCGAACTTTCCGGTCTGAACACGACTTTTCGCGCTTCCTCGCAACAGTTGCGCGCTGAGGTCGACCGCTCCAGGGCGGTGCTCCTGGGGGTCCCGGTAGGGGATGTCTACAGCGCGCTCCAGGCCCAGTTCGGCTCGATCCAGGTAAGCCAGTTCAACCAGTACAGCCGCGTCTGGAATGTCATCCTTCAGTCCGACGCTCCATACCGTCAGACCCCCGGCGACATCACCCGGTTGTACACGAGGTCGGTTAACGACAAGATGGTTCCATTATCGGCCATGGTTACGACCGATTACGTTACGGGTCCGGACCTCGTGCCGCATTTCAACGGCTTCCCCGCAGCCCAGATCACCGGCAACGCCGCTGCTGGATACAGCTCGGGCGATGCGATAAAAGCGATGGAGGATGTAGCAAAGGAAGTGCTGCCCAGCGGCTACGGGTATGGCTGGTCGGGCATGGCCTTCGAAGAAAAAAAGTCGGGGGGGACCTCCGCAAATGCTTTTGTGTTCGGGCTCATTATCGTTTTCCTGGTCCTGGCTGCCCAGTTCGAGTCGTGGTCCCTGCCATGCTCGGTTATGACCGCCGTGCCGTTTGGCATCCTGGGGGCGCTGATCTTTAACACCCTGCGCGGACTCGAAAACGATGTCTACTTCCAGATCGGCATGCTGGTGCTCATCGGCCTTGGGGCAAAGAACGCGGTTTTACGGGTCGAATACGCGGTCGACCTGCGAAAGCAGGGACTATCGGTCATGGACGCTACGATAAAAGCAGGCGAAGAACGGTTCAGGCCGATTATCATGACCTCGCTCGCTTTCATCCTCGGGGTGTTGCCGCTCGCTCTGGCCAAGGGCGCAGGCGCCAACGCGCGTCATTCCATCGGGACGGGCATCATGGGGGGGATGATCGGTGAAGCCACGCTGGCCATGCTCTACGTGCCGCTCTTTTTCTATATCTTCGATAAACTTAGCGAGCGCTCCAAAGCAAAGAAGGAAGAGGCTGCCTCAAGTGAAAGCCGCCACGATCCGCATGAAAACCCGGAGGAAAGTTGATATGCGCCGATTGAGTGTCGTCGCGGTTACGGCTTTTTTGCTGGCGGGCTGCATGATCGGGCCCAATTATCGGCGCCCCGCAGTGGACACTCCGCAGTCTTTCCGATTTGAGGAAAAGGAGGCACGCGATACGACCAACACCGATTGGTGGAAGCAATTCGACGCCCCCGTGCTCGACTCGCTGATCGCCGAAGCGCTTGCAAATAACCGGAGCGTCCAAATTGCCGCCGCCAACATCGAACAGGCTGCGGGGGTGCTCATGCAGACGCGCGCACCGTTGTTTCCCCAGATTGGCTACGGTGGAAGCGCGGTCCGCGAGCGACAGAGCTGGAGCGACGTGGTCCCGCTGGGGCTTCAGGGGCTTACTATCCCGAACCCGAGTTCTTCATTTGAGTTATTCGCGGGCACCAATTGGGAGATCGATCTATGGGGCCGCGTCAGGCGGCTGACCGAGTCCGCTCAGGCGAACCTGTGCGCCACCGAGGAAGCCCGCCGGGGCGTTATCCTTTCCCTGGTCGCAGCAGTTGCAACCAGCTACTTTCAGCTCCTGAGCCTGGACGATCAACTCGCGATCTCCCAGCGCACACTGGCCGCCTACGAGACCAATGTCAAACTTTTCGAACTGAAGTTCATACATGGTCAGGTTTCCGCGATGATCCTCGAACAGGCCAAGTCTCAGTACGAAACGGTCGCGGCAGCGATTCCACCGATCAAGTCCCGGATCGTACAGACTGAAAATGGCTTAAGCATCCTTCTCGCCCGCAATCCTGGCCCAATCGAGCGTGGCAAATTGCTCCCCGTGCTTGGCGCCCCTGCCGTGCCGTCCGGCCTGCCGTCTCAGTTGCTAGAACGAAGACCCGACCTCGCCCAGGCCGAGTTGAACCTGATAGCCGCAAACGCTCAGATCGGCGCTGCCCGGGCGCTTTATTTTCCCACCATCTCGCTTACCGGCGCCGTGGGCACGGCCAGCTCCGACCTCTCCAACCTCTTCACGGGCCCTGCCCGGATATGGAGTTATGCGGGGTCTTTTACCGGACCGATTTTCACTGCCGGCGCAATCGCCGGCCAGGTAAGGCAGGCCGAAGCGGCACGGAAGGCGGCGCTGCTGTTCTATCAAAACGCCATCCAAAGCGGGTTCAGGGACGTGGAAAATGCGCTCTCATCCCATGCCCAATTGCTTGACCAACTTAAGGCTCAGGGCCGCCTCGTAACAGCGCTAAGGAAATACGCCTTCCTGGCCCGTAAGCTCTACGACGGCGGCTACACATCCTATCTCACGGTGCTTTATGCGGAAGAGCAACTCTATCCGGCCGAGCTCGCCTATGCACAGCTCCAGGGTTCGACCCTGGCTTCGCTCGTCAACATCTATCAGGCCATGGGCGGGGGATGGGTGTGCAGGGCCGATAAGCTTACCGCGCCGCAACCCTTTGTTACGCCCCATGTGTACTGTGTTAATTCTTTAACTCAGGAGAAGACCGATAAATAGCAGTAATCGATGGCAGTATTTGCATGTGAGGGTCTTGTAAAGCGTCAGCTTTATGAGAAAGATGCCTGCATTGCCGGCATCTCAAATAACGTTTTGCAGAATTGGAGAACATCATGGCCATGGAAACCATGTCTTCGGATACTACTGCCGGCGCCGCCGCCGCAGCACCAAAGAGTCCATTCGGCCAGTGGCCGACGTACGAATTCGGCGCCCAGGCGCTTTCCTATTGGGTTGACTCGTGGCAGCGTTCATTGCTGTATTGGGACGTGATGCGCCGGCGCGGCAATATCTTCGTAGAGCATGAGAAGGCAGGCAAACCGCCTGTCCTGGTCTTCGACTATGAGATGGTTGTGGACGGACGCACTCTCCAAGACCCCGCCAACTACGCGCTCGCGCGCATAAAGCCTCCCGCCGGACATCCCACCGACGCAAATAAGCGTCCCATTGTGGTAATCGATCCGCGGGCAGGGCACGGACCAGGTATCGGCGGCTCCAAGATCGACAGCGAGATTGGCATTGCCCTGCGTGCTGGACACCCGTGCTATTTCGTCATGTTTTTCCCGAAACCGTGCCCGGGGCAGACAATTGATTCCGTTGCACGCGCCGAGGGAGTGTTTCTGGAAAAAGTAAACGAGCTTCATCGGGGCGCCGGGGGCAAGCCATTCGTGATTGGCAATTGCCAGGGCGGCTGGGCCCTGATGATCCTCGCCGCAGTGGCGCCCGACCTCTTTGGTCCTATTTTGCTTGCAGGATCTCCCATGTCGTACTGGGCAGGGGTGGAGGGTGTAAATCCCATGCGCTACACAGGCGGATTGCTGGGTGGCTCATGGCTTTGCTCCTTTCTAAGCGATCTTGGCAACGGCGCCTTCGATGGCAACTATCTGGTTCAGAACTTCGAAAATATGAATCCGTCCAATACCCTATGGACAAAACAGTACAATCTTTACTCGAAGATAGACACCGAACCTGCGCGTTTTCTCGATTTCGAGAAATGGTGGGGAGGGTATTTTTCCCTCAACAAGAAGGAAATAGAGTGGATTGTCCAAAACCTTTTTGTGGGCAACAAACTCTCCGCCAACGAGGTGAGGTCGGCGGACGGCAAGACCACCGTAAACCTCTACAACATCGGCTCCCCGATCGTCGTATTCGCATCATGGGCCGATAACATTACTCCGCCGCAACAGGCGCTGAATTGGATCCCCGACCTCTATGAGAGTGTGGACGAAATCCGCGATCATGATCGGACGATCGTATATTGCCTCCATGAAAAAATCGGCCACCTCGGGATCTTCGTTTCGGCCAAAGTGGCCGACCGGGAGCATTCGGAAATAATGAGCGCCATTGACATGATAGACGCCCTGCCCCCGGGCCTCTATGAGGCCCAAATAGAGGATGCGCATCCCGACATGCCGCATCTGGAGCTGATCGATGGCCGTTACTTGATTAAGTTCGAGATGCGCACAATCGAGGATATCCTTGCCCTTGGCGATGGCCGGGAACATGAGCGAACCTTCGAGGTCGCAAAGCGGGTTTCCGAGGCAAATCAAAACCTCTATGACACGTTTGTCTCCCCCGTAATCCGGGCGACGTCAAACGAGATGACCGCGCAGTGGTCGCACATGCTCAACCCGGATCGGTTGCAGAGATATGTGCTCTCCGATAGGAACCCTGCGATGTGGCCGCTCAAGATATTTGCCGAGATGGCGCGTGAGCAGCGCAAACCCGTTTCCCCCGACAACCCCTTTTTAGAGATCGAAAAACAGTTGTCTAAGAGCATCGGGGAGCTGCTCGATACCTACCGTGACGCGCGTGACGCCTGGTGCGAGCGCCTCTTTAAAACGATCTACGAATCGCCATGGCTAGCCGCAATGATGGGACTCGCCGATCACGCAAAGCAAAAAAAGGCGCCAAGGCGCGAGGACTGGCTTCGAAATGAATATAAGCGCTTGAAGGCACTGGAGCACGAGTCGTACATGGAGCAGGGCACGCAGCTCGATGCAGTTGTCCGGATGCTGCTCTACCAGGCCCTTGAGAGCAAGTCGATAGACGAGCGGCCATTCCGGTTCATTGAGAACTACATCCGCGAATCCCGCGGCGAGAGCCGCCCGACCTTGGCGCAGTTAAAGCAAGCCTTCAGGCGACAGATGTTCCTCTTGTTTCTCGATGAAGAAAGATCTCTTAATGGGCTTCCAAAGCTTTTGCCCGAGATGGACCAGCGCCGCCGGGCACTGGAACTGGTGTGCCAAATTGCGACCGCCAGGGCAGGCAAACTGAACGATTCGCAGAAGACCAGGTTCCAACGGATCGAGGAAATCCTCGGAGTCAAGGCACAGGAGGGTAGGGGTTCATCGCCAAAGGAAACCACGCGGCCAACGCGGCCGCAGAAGGCCAGGCAGGAGACCGAAGCCGGCTCCGAGGCAAAAGTATGACCGAAGGGGGATTATCTATACACTTTTTTGATACCCCTCTTTGCGCCAACGCAAATCGCATATCGGTGGCCCGGAGCTAAAGACCTCGAAATGAAAGGAGGAAGTATGAATAGTATGAAGAATATGACCTTCGATGAGATCGAGATCGGCGCCTCCGCGACATTTTCGCATACCCTTGCCCAACCAAGCCTTGAGCTGCTTGCCCTGGTATCGGGAGACATCGATCCGTTTACTATTCAACCTCAAGGAAGCCCGGGGAGCCTCACCGAATCAAATACAGTCGACGGCGCCGCTGCGGCCGCGCTTATCTCAATTGCCATAGGCACAAAACTGCCGGGGCCGGGCATGCATATACGCAAGTACGCCTTAAATTTTCAAGGCGCCGTTTCGACCGGTGATACCCTTACGGCCACGGTTGTTGCCGTCGAAAAGATCGATGCGAACAGTGAGGTTGTTCTGGATTGCCGCTGTACCAATCAGGACGGCCTCGAATTAGTGACGGGGAATGTGACTGTAACAGCGCCACGCCTTAGCATCACCTACTCTGACGTTGCGCCTCCTCAAATCACTTTGCGCCGGAGTGACGCATTTGTAAAGTTGCTAAGAGCCTGTGACAAAGTTCCGGCTGTCCGGTGTGCAATAGCTTACCCGTGTGACCGCGATTCACTTTTAGGTCCCATCCAGGCAGCCGAGATGGGAATCATCCTGCCTGTCCTGATTGGTCCGCAGGATCGCATACGGGAAGTTGCCGCGCGGGAGGGGATTGATATTAGCGCCTATCGATTAATATCGGTCCCCAACGGTCGCGCCGCTGCTGAAAAGGCCGTTGAACTTGCTCGCAGTGGCGAGGTAGACGCCCTAATGAAAGGCAGTCTTCACACCGATGAACTCATGGCCGCAGTTGTAAAATCCGAAACAGGCCTTCGCACTGCTCGGCGCATCAGTCACGTCTTTGTAATGGATGTGCCTGCCTATCCCCGGCCAATATTCATTACCGACGCTGCGATAAATATCAGTCCAAAACTGGAGGATAAGGCCGCAATTATACAAAATGCGGTCGACCTGGCTCATATCTTGGGGGTCCAACTGCCGAAGGTAGCCATTTTATCCGCTGTTGAGACTATTAATCCGAAATTGTCATCCACTCTTGATGCGGCAGCCCTTTGCAAAATGGCCGATCGGGGCCAGATCACCGGAGCGATCCTCGATGGACCTCTGGCTTTTGACAATGCGGTCAGCCTGGCTGCGGCGCAAACAAAAGGAATAGTGTCTCCCGTTGCCGGTCAGGCGGACATTTTGCTCGTTCCGGATCTCGAGTCCGGCAATATGCTTGCCAAGCAGCTCTCTTACCTGGCGGGAGCGGAAAGCGCGGGTATCGTATTGGGTACTCGTGTTCCAATAGTGCTGACCAGCCGTGCCGATTCCATTAGAACGCGGCTTGCATCAACGGCGGTCATGGCGCTGGTGGCCTCTGCCTGCGCAAGGCCGTAAACCGATGCGAGGTGATATCATGGACGATGCGATCATTGTGTTAAACGCGGGTTCCTCCAGCCTGAAGTTTTCGGTTTTCATCATGGGTGAGCGCGGCCTGGAGCTTCATCTCAATGGGCAAATCGGAGGGCTTTTCACCAAGCCCCGGTTCGAAGCTCGCCGGGCCGGGATTGTAATAGATTCCAGGGATTGGTCGGAATCGGAACACATCGGTCATAAAGAGGCCATTGAGTTTCTATTCCAATGGGGTACACAGGGGCCGATGGAAGGACATCGTGCGGCAGCAGTCGGTCATCGAGTCGTGCACGGCGGCCTGGAGTTCGCTGACGCCGTGAGGATCGACGACGAAGTTATTGGCAAACTCGAAAAGCTGGTCTCTCTTGCCCCCCTGCATCAGCCGTATAATCTCGCTGCTATTCGGGCCTCTGCCGACTTCCGGCCCGATTTGCTTCAGGTGGCATGCTTTGATACCTCCTTCCATCGAACCATCCCTGCGGTGGCGCAGGCATTCGCCATACCCCGCTCCTATTCCGAGGAAGGTGTACGGCGGTATGGGTTTCATGGTTTATCCTTCGAGTACATAAATTCTGTTTTGCCTCAGTTCGACGCTGTTGCTGCAACCGGAGGGATCATTGTCGCCCACCTGGGCAATGGCGCCGGCATGTGCGCCATTAAAGACGGCAAGAGTATCGCAAGTACAACCGGGTTCAGCGCCCTGGATGGACTGCCGATGGGGACCCGTTGCGGCGCGCTGGACCCCGGAGTCTTACTATATCTTATGGATAACCACCAGTTGGACGCCAGGGCATTGGAGGAGCTGATCTATAAGAAGTCGGGACTCCTTGGCTTTTCCGGGATTTCCAGCGATATGCGCGTGCTGCTCTCAAGCCGGGACCCCCGCGCATCCGAGGCCGTAGACCTGTTTGTCTACAGGATTGTGCGCGAGATGGGTTCTCTTGCCGCGGCCCTTGGCGGTCTCGATGCACTGGTATTTACCGGGGGGGTTGGTGAAAATTCGGCGGTAATCCGCTCCCGCGTGTGCAGGGATTCGGGCTGGCTGGGCATTTTTCTCGATGAGGAAGCCAATAACAGAGGAGGGCCAAAAAAAAGTCGCGCGGATAGCCGCGTATCCGTATGGGTTATTCCAACAAACGAGGAACTGATGATCGCCCGTCACACTCTTTTGCTGATGGATCGTTAAAAAGAACGGTCTCCTTTGCCCGGGCGCCCGGGATGGCCTTGATCCTTTGGAAGAAATCTAAACATTAGGAGCCAAGAACATGGAAACGATTCCAACACCTGTTCTACTGGGCCAGAAAGCACTGGTAATGGGCATTGCCAACGAATATTCCATCGCGTACGGTTGCGCCAAAGCATTCCGCAAGCTCGGCGCCGAGATCGCCGTAACATACCTCAATGAAAAGTCCAGGGCTTATGTAGAATCCCTTGCCAGGGAACTCGAAGCACCCATTTTCATGCCCCTCGACGTTCAAAAAAAAGGAGAACTCGAGGCGGTATTTCAAAAGATTGAGCAGCAATGGGGAAAGTTGCACATCGCGTTGCACTCCATCGCCTTTGCCCCCCGGCAGGACC
The DNA here is from genome assembly GCA_031292215.1 of Syntrophobacteraceae bacterium. Taxonomy (GTDB): domain Bacteria; phylum Desulfobacterota; class Syntrophobacteria; order Syntrophobacterales; family Syntrophobacteraceae; genus SbD1. The sequence goes on from JARLHO010000102.1 coordinate 14,241, forward strand.
TGCAAGGCGGATTATTGGACTGTTCCGCCGAGGGGTTCATGCTGGCCATGGATGTCTCCTGCCACTCATTCGTGCGCATGGCCAGGCTTGCCGCGCCACTCATGACGGAAGGCGGAGCGATGTTTGCCATGAGCTACTATGGAGCAAACAAAGTTGTGCCGAACTATAACGTTATGGGACCGGTTAAAGCTGCCCTTGAGGCTTCCGTGCGGTATCTGGCCTACGAACTCGGCCCGAAGGGTATCCGGGTGCACGCCATCTCACCCGGTCCGATCAAGACCCGGGCCGCGGGAGGCCTAAAGGATTTTGATATGATGCTAAACGAAGCAGAAGCTCAATCTCCGGCCCATGACCTGGTGGATATAGAAGATGTGGGTTTTGCCACCGCGTACCTGGCGACCCCGTATGCGAGGAGACTGACCGGATCAACCTTTTACGTCGATGCGGGACTAAATATCATGAGCTAACCGGAATCCGGCCGATCAAGGGAACCATCACTAACGAAGAATCCAGGCTCCCGGGGTTCGAAGACGGGAAAGGAATTCCACTATATCCATATCCGAATCATTGTTGTTGTGCTTATCGAGTGCACCGCGCACAGCCGATAGCCTCATTTTTGAGGCTCGGGCCTAACAGCTCCTCTACTCGGCTTCTACTTGCGTCGCATCCAGAATCGCCTGTATCCGAGTCTCCGTTTCCTTATTGAAGGAGTTTACCAGCACCTTGCCGCCAAAGCCCAGGAAGGCCTCCTTTATCCGCTCGGGATCGGCCTGCCGGACCAAAGTGAAAAGAGCTGAGCATCCAGGCTTGAATTTCTGAGACAAATTTTTCGCAAACTGGTCGTCGATCCCCATATCGGCAAGTGAGGCGGGCAGAGCGCCTGCTACTGCCCCCAAAACCGCGCCGATCAAAGGAGAGAAGAACAGACTTCCCACTACAAAGCCTGTGATGCTGCCGGCCAGACCTCCCTTGCGCGCCGGTTTGTGCTCCTGGCGCAGTTGCACATCGCCGTCCTGCTTTTTTACCACAACGATCATATCCTCCAGATCGATGTGCCCCTGGCGTTGCAGGTTTATCAGGTTTTCTCGAGCTTGTTTGGCCTTCGATTCGTTATCGAACATAACAACGGTGAGGGTGCTTTGGTATCTCTCCTTGAGCTGGGCCCTTAGGAGCTCGAAGCTTACCCATCCGTCAAAATCCCCGGCGATTACTTCCATGACTCCAAGAGAATCAATCGCAAGAATTGCCCCACTTTTGGTATCGAGCATCATATAATTATCTATTTCTTCATAAACCTTGTTCATCACAATAGTTTTCATCCCCAGCCAACCGATAACCATGTTCTCCGAGGAGAAGCCGGGTACCCGGGCACGAAACGCCTGTGTAGTTCCAACAACGAATTCTCTGTCTCCAAGCCCGGAAATCCAGCTTTTCTGAGTGAGGGGGTCTGCGGCCAATTTGTTTCCATATTTTTCCATAAATGCCCCATACTCTTCCGGAATCCTGATTCCGAGGGCATCTTTTAGATATTTTTCAGATTCTCCCATTCCGATCCTCCTGCCCTGGCCAAAAGGTCCAGGCGATTCTGAAGACAAAGGTCACAGGAAAACCACCGCCATGGCGCTACCATGACAGGGATGGCTCTACGAACAATGTAATCACCCCGACATTCTCTATTCAGAAAGTTCCGGATGCGACGCCGATCCGGTAGCGTATGCAAGACAAAATACCACGATGTTCCATGTAAAATATCCGATTCCACCCATGTGAACACCGTGCTGCCAATACAATATTGCATGTATAAGGAGAGTAGAAGATGAAAAGATTCTTTTTATGCTCTGCCTTGCCGGTTTTGACAATATTTCTTGCCGTTCCGTGGGTGGGCTCGGCATTTACGAGTAACGAGTCATCGACTGTTAGCAGCGCCACAAGGGATCTAAAGATTGCAGTGCACTCCAAGAGCATCACGCCGCAAGAATTGCAGCAGGCTCACGGCATTGCAATTATTCCGTTTTACTGGAAGGCGGCTCTTGTTGGAGACCGCCGGCATGGGGTTGGCGTACTCATGGTCAAAACAACCAATCACCGCTGGAGCAATCCAACCTTCATATCGGCCAGCGGCGGCAGCCTTGGGGCCCATGTCGGTTTCGTCGCCGGCGACATGATCATGCTGTTCAAAAATGAACAAGACGTCGATAAGATCTTGAATGGCAGGTTTCGGCTGGGGGTGAGTGCGACAGCGGCTGCCGGCCATGGTGCAAAATCACAGACGAACGCCAGTCCTTCGAACGTCAGCACCTATGTTGACACTCCCGGCGGCTTTATCGGTGTTTCCGCAAGGGGTGTGGAAATCTCGGCCGAGCAGAATTCAAATACAATTTTCTACGGCAACGAAGACGCGACCGCCAAGACGATCGCCAAAGGGCAGGTAATGGCGCCCCAGCCCGCCAAGGACCTGCGGACAACAGCGGATAATTTGACCACGGCAGGTTAATCGTTTTGCTTTCCATTGTATCTCGATCGTACCGGGGGGGGCTGGAGCAGTATGAATCCCCTTGGCTACTGCCACATGGAGAAGATGGCCAATTTATCTTCGGTGGGGAGGCCGAGGGGATTTACGCTTTGCTGCTTCCCGGTAAAGTTTTTACTTACACCTGCTGTGGATTTTGGTCGCAAGGTAATAGAGAAGCAGAAAGCAGGCGAGCCCGCCGCCTGCGATCAAAGCCTCCCGGTGAACCGATGCGGGCGATTTCATCCATTCCTTTTCGAAAAAGAAGCCCGCTATAATGAAAGTCGTCGACCAGAGCGCGCCTCCACTATAGGCGAAGGCGGCGAACAGGTGGTACTGCATTCGGGCCGCGCCCGCTGTGAGAGCGGTCAGGTGCCTTACGCCGGGGATGAAATATCCGATGGAGAGCCCCCATTTTCCGTAGCGGTCCACCCAGCGTTCGGCCCGTTGCAGTTTTTCCGGGGTAATGTGAACCTTGGGCCCGTACCTGTGGATCAGGTAGTACCCGCCGGTTCGGCCGATCATGTAGGATAAAGTGATGCCGCAGATACTGCCGGAAATAGCCGAGGCGATGGCCGGGACCATCTGGAGCCTGCCCTTGAATACCAGATAGCCGGTCAGTACGAGAAGCGTTTCGTCGGGCACCGGTACGCCGACTATCCCCAACATGAGCAGGGAAAAAATCGCAAAGTAGCCATACTGTGAAACCCAGTGCAGGATAGTATGTTCCAAACCACCCGTCCTCTCAGGAAGCTAGATTAACAAAAAATGGAGCGTCGATAAGATACATGATAGTACTCTCGGGAACAAAACAATACCCGAATTTAGAGCAAAACGGGGCGCAGCGCGATGGGCTGGTTCCAAAAAGTCGCGGGAAAAGTTACAGTGCGATTACAAAGGAGTTTTCATTGGAAGCGGACATAGCCGACCTGCGGCGTCAGGTCCAAAAAAACTGCGATATATCCGATGCCCGGCATGCCGGGGTGTATTCGCTTTGCGGTCTTCTTTTGAGGGTGCGGGACCTCTACAAATGGGAGCAGGGGATGGTCCCGTGGCAGGAGCCCCAGCCTGCCGAACTCATGGGGTGGATGGAGGAAAGGGAGGAGTACTGGGAAAAGATCATGGAGGAGGAAATCCAGCCGCTTGTCTTTAACGGCGCCAGTTTCGATCCTTTCGACATGGGAGGTCTCAACCGGTTCCTGCGTCCGTTGGGTTTGATCTACGGGGCGGGCTACGGCATCGGCATGAAACCCACTTTCTTCCTGGCGGAAAGCGATGAATCGAGGACCGTGGAGGGGTTGCGGGTCGATGTGGTAAACCGGGAGCTTGCCCGAGACATTTTCATGTCCCCCGCGATGCGGCGCGGAAATCAGGTATTCGCCAGGAGGTCGTGCATGCTCTTTTTCCTGTGGGAGCAAATTCTCGAAGCGCGTCCATCGGCCCGGGAGGCCCTCGATTTTGGCCTTGCCCGGCACGGGGCGGGGCTCGATGAGTTCCGGCGCGATGCGGCCCGTCTCGGAGACCATCTGGAGCGGATTGCCAGGCTGGAGCTGGAAACCTGGGTCTATCATGAAATCGGCGAAGCGTTGGATGACGGCTTCGATGGTCGGCTCTTTAGGGAACTGGTGTCCGCCTATGCCAACAGCCCGGTTGAAATATTTGTACGTGTGCTGAAAGACGTTCTTGCGGACACGCACCCCGGAGGGCTTCTCGGCCATATCGTGCAAAACCGGATCGAATCTTCCCTCGGGTTCTACGTGGCTTTCCAGCGCGCTATCTCGCGAACGGTTTTCCCGGAGATCCGGGAAGCCTTCCGCCGGTTCAGGCAAAGCGGCGACTGGGGCCTTATCGAGGCGGCCAGGGAAGCGGGCCGCAAGAACATGTTGCACCACCTCGCCGAGCTTGCGCGCGTGCAAAGTGAAGCGTCGGCGTCCGGGACCGACGCGGCGCGGGAGCGTATCCTATCGGAAATCCTTCAACCCCTGGGTATCGCCAAAAGCGGCGGGGGCAGGGAGTCGGAGTAGCATTGGTTCGGCGCCAACGTGTTTGGCATTTTTGCATGGGTCTGTGGCATTGTGTTTGACGATGAGCAGGCCGGGGGAATCTCACCCCAGCCTCTCGCAGAACGGTGCAGGAGCCTATCGACGAATCTCCTGATGTCTTGCTCGACCTCAATAACCCTGTTTTTCAGGACGATCTTTTGGGGCTTTCGAAAGAAGAAGCCCTACGAATCAAGCTAAAGGCAGGGCATTTCGCAACAAAGGCAAGACCTCAATACGCAGATCTTGCCTTTGACGGTATTCTCAAACCGGGTGGGCAGGTTGACCCTTGGTTATGTCCTTTTCTCACAAACTTTGCGTGAGACATTTTCGGCGAAGCGGCCGAAGATTTTCTTTGCGGGCTCGGCTGCCTGATTGGCCATAATCTGCTTCATTCCGGCCATGTCTTCGAAAAGCATGCTTTTGACAAACCCGGTCCCACCCCCCGTCGGTTGCCAGACATCGTAGGATTTACAGCCGAGCGATTCCCAGAGGGGCTTGATCTCCTCTTGAGTCATGCGGATATACTCAGCCTGCTTTTCGAGCGCCACATCGTATTCAAATATCGCCATTACCATGCTCACTCTCCTTTTTCATGAGAAGTTTCCATCCTTTTTCTCACCTCGCAAAGCAAAGCTTTGTACACCGGAAAGCCCGAAATCGGGTCCCGGTTGCTGAAATCGGTCAGGTAATTGGTGTTGGCTTGGCGCCATGCGTCATTTTGGATGGGGCTGCCGCCGCCCATGTTGACCTCTACCTGTCCCGTCATCACGTCGTCGGTAACTTTGGCCCAAAAGCCCACTCGACCTCTTGGGGTTTCCACCCACACACTGTCCTGGTTTTCTATTCCCCGGGCCCTGGCGTCGAGGGGATGAATGAGCACGTGGGGCTTTGGCTGCAGCTTCAACAAAGCCGGGATGTTCAGGTGCTGAGACCGAAATGCCGACTGGAGCCTTGCCCCGCTGTTAAATACCAGCGGGTACCTTTGGCAGAGTTGGGGACTTGCGAGCGGCCCTTCAGAAGGCTCGACGTAGGCGGGCAGTCCGTCATAGCCGTACTTTGCCAGAAGGCTCGAGACCAGTTCGACTTTGCCCGAAGGTGTATCAAAGCCTGGCGCCCCATCTTTGCGCAGAAGGCCGTTTTCGTATTTGCGGCATTGCCTGGTCCCAGCGTCATACCGGACGCCTTCCGGATGGCTCTTCAATTCTTCCAGGCTTACAGGGCCGTTTTCGAAGATGAATTTGACGCGATCTTCCTCGGTGGGCGGGAAAAGATCTCCATACCCCAGCCCTTTGGCCAGTTCCACCAGGAAAGTGTACCCCGATTTGGCCTCTGCGATTGGTTCGATGACCTTTTGCCTCAACTGGCAGTAGCCTCCGGGGTATCTCTGGTAGCCCGAATTTTCGTAATTGGTGGTGGCGGGGAGCACGATGTCCGCATACATGGCGTCAGCAGTCATGAACCTGTCGAATACCACCATGAAATCGAGCGCTTTAAAGCATCTTTTCCACAGGCCGGGATCGGGCAGACTGGTCAAAACAGAGGCCCCTAAAATCAGAAGCGCCTTTACCGGATAGGGATCGCTTTCCAGGATTGCCCGGGGAGCTTCCAGAAACTGCGCCGACTTGAGTAAATCGCAGAAATAGGGGTACCTGTCCGCCCCGATCGGTTTTACGTTCGGGGGAGGGTCGAGTTTTACGCGCCCAAATTTGACGGGACTTCGCGGTCTGAACATCATTGCGCCGGAAACGTCCAGATTGCCCGTAATCGCCCAGAGGCACAACACGGCCCGGATAGTCTGAACGCCGCAGTTGCTGTACTCAAGGCCGGTGTACATGAGCAGCGAAGCTCCCTTCGCCCCCGCTATGGACCGGGCCAGTTCGCAAATTGTCTCCCTCGGCACGCGGGTGATCTTTTCTACCTTTTCGGGAGAAAATTTTTCCACGTACCGTGCAAGTTCCTCAAAACCCGTGGTCCAGTTGCGGACAAACTGTTGGTCGTAGAGGCCTTCCTTTACGATTACGTGCATCACGGCAAGCGCCAAGGCCCCGTCGGTGCCGGAGCGAATGCCGATCCACTGGTCGGCCTTTTTGGCCATGTCGGAGCGCATGTGGTCGATGACAATCACCCTGGCCCCACGCTTTTGGGCCGCAAGGATCTTTTTGACCTTGTCCGGAGGCGAGTCGGTGGGGGGATTTGCCCCCCAGATCACGACCAGGTCGGTGTTTTCGAAATCCGCGTAGACCGAATTCATCGATGCGCCGATGGTGGGTAGCGAAGAAAGGAGATTATAGGCCACCGCGCAAACCGAGGAAACGCCCGTCCCGTTGGGCGAGCCAAAGGGGTGCAAAAACCCCGACACCCCTTTGCTCGTGGGATCCGGGGCCCCGAAGACGTCGACCAGGTTCGAGTCGAAGCTGCCCCGGCCGAAGTAACTCATTACGGCCTGGGCCCCATAGGCGTCCCTGGTTTTGCGGAACGCATGGACTATGCGCTCCACGGCCTCCTCCCAGGAGACCTGTTCGAATTTGCCTTCCCCCTTTTCGCCGATGCGCGCTAAAGGGTGCTTCAATCTATCGCTGGAGTAGATGATATCCTTCGAATGCATGCCTCGAATGCACATAACACCGACGGGATGGTCTTTTATAGGTGAGATTTTTTCGAGCTTTCCGGAGTCCAGGAAAACATTGACCCCGCACCCGCCGGGGCATATTCCGCATACGGTCGCCACTGTTTTGCGTGTCATATCGGGCCCTCGAAATCGTTAAACTTTCATGCACCTACTGGGGCGCCATTTCGTGCAGGCAGCCCTTGAAGTGTTCCCTGATCACCGCCAGTAAAGATTCTACAGTCGGCGAGAGTCGCTCTTCCTTATTTACCAGCACGTCTATCCCCCCCATCCTTATATTGCCGTCTTCTGTCGGGATAACTCTCAGTCTTCCGGCTTCGACCTCTTCACGGATGTTGGCCTCGAACATGAAAGCTATGCCCTTTTTCTGGCGGGCCAGTTGCTTTGCAAGTTCGACATTGTTCACCTCGGCGCCTATCAGGGGATTTATGCCTCTTTTTTTAAAATGGTTCAGCAGAATCGCGCGCGAAGCCGAGCCTTCCGATTGAATAATCAGGGGATGGGAGGCGAGCTGCGACCACTTTACGGGCGTATCCGGGAGCAAAGGATAATCCGGGGCGGCCACCAGGAAAAGCTGCTCGTCCACCGGGATGCGGAAAAGCCTGAGCCGGTCGTTGTAGGGAAACAAAATGCCGATTATGCAGATATCTATCCTGAAATCGAGCAACTCTTCAACCATCGGACGTGAGGAACCATCCCGTATCGTAACCCTGACGGAGGGATAGAGTTCCTTGAAATGGTCAATAAGGGCTGTGAAGAAAAATACCAGGGGGCTGGCTATCCCGATCGAAATGTGGTTGTAGCGGTAGCCTTTGAGAAAGTTTTCGGTAAGCACGCTTTGGTTGAAAAGCTCTTCGGCATAGGGGAGGAGCCTTTCGCCGGCCTTTGTAAGGTTTACGCGCTTTTTCTTAATGTTTACGAGCTTTACCGCGAACTGGGTCTCCATGAAGCGAATATGCTGGGTCACCGCCGGTTGGGTTATGGAGAGCAGTTCGGCGGCCCTGCTGAAACTTTGTTCCTTTGCCACGAAATAGAAGGAAATCACGTGGTGGAGGTTCAACTGAAAGTTACCCATAAAGCCCCTTCAAGGCTGGACGATTCGAACAAGCTCGCCAGGAGAGCGCGAGGGTAAGTTAACTAAATTTTATTATACACATCTAGTGTCCGTCAAGCCTGAAATTGGGGCTATTTCTTATGAAATCATTAGGCATTCGCTATTGTAAATCACCTGCCTGATGCTAAAAGATCGATAAGAAAAAGAGGTAACATTTTTTATCAGATGATGCAGACTCTCAGGGGAAAGAACAGACGACATGAGTGACAAAGTCTATTTCGTCGACCAGACCATCCGGGATGCTCAACAGAGCCTTTGGGGTCTGATGATGAGCACCGAAATGATACTTCCTATAGCGGAGCTCATGGACCGGACAGGGTATAGAGACATCGCCACGGTCGGTTCCCAGGCGTTCACCGTAGAGGTGCGAAACCTCAACGAAGACCCCTGGGAGAGGATAAGGGTCCTTTCCAAACTCATCACCAAGACCCCGCTTCGCGGCTCCTACCAGATCGGCAGCCTTTCATCGTTCGATCTAGGCACGCCGCGCGACATCATAGCCCTCTGGATCAAAAGATCGGTTGCCAACGGGGTCCGTGCTTTCTGGATTTGCGATTACCAGGACGACATGGAAAAATTCGTCTATTTCGCGCGCATAGCAAAGGCGGAGGGCGCCGAGATCGTGCCGGCCCTGATGTACACCTCCAGCCCCGCTCACACCGGCGAGCACTGGGCGTGCAAGACGCGGCTATTGTTGGAGGCCAAAGATTACATAGACCGGATCATGATAGAGGATGCCTCGGGAGTAATAACCCCGGAGGACACCCGTGAGCTGGTAACCACGGTGCGGCGCAACTGCGAGGGACTGCCCATCGAGTTCCACAGCCACTGTAACACGGGTCTTGCCCCGCTTTGCTACCTGGAAGCGGTTAAAGCGGGCGCGATGACCCTTCATACGGCGGTCGCGCCCCTTGCCAACGGCACCTCGCTTCCGTCCACTCAAAGCGTTCTCAAAAATATTCGCCGACTGGGGTTTTCCTCGGACATAGACGAAGATGCGCTGGCCCACGTATCGGAGCATTTCAGAAAAATCGCAGAAAAAGAAGGGTTGCCCATGGGCACGCCCCTGGAATACGACCTCTTTCACTTCGAGCATCAAGTTCCTGGCGGAATGATGACCAACTTCACTCGGCAACTGAGGGAAGTGGGGATGGAAGACAGGCTGGACCAAATCCTGGAGGAGACCATCCTTGTGCGCAAGGAACTGGGATACCCGGTCATGGCCACACCTTATTCTCAAATCGTGGGCGTCCAGGCTTTGGAGCATGTCATATCAGGCAAGCGTTACGGGCAGATAACCGATGAGGTAATAAAGTACGCTCTTGGCTACTATGGGGAGCCGATTGTCCCTGTTGACAGCAACGTTATGGACAGGATCATGAGTTATCCCAGAACCAGGGAATTTTTGAACTGGAAGCCGGAAGGATACCTCAAATCGGTCGAAGAATTTCGAAGGGAACTCGGCGCGGAACTCTGTGATGACGACCTGCTTCTAAAGATACTAATTCCCGGAAAACCCGTGACAAGGAACAATCCAAACGGAAAACCCGCAGCGCCCGCGGTCCGGGAACCTGGAAAGACCGCAGGAAGCGATTTTCCTACCTCATTTAGTGTGGAAGTAGATGGTGACGTATTCAGCGTCAGGATATCCCCTGTATGGAACGGCACGGAACAAACCTCGGTATCCTTCCATGCAACTTCTGGAGAGACTTCAAAAGGCGAGACGGGACAGGAAACACCGCCTCCCGGGGCAGTGCTTTCGGGCATGTCGGGACTGGTGCTTTCCATCGAGGTAAAGATTGGCGACCTGATAGCCATGGGTGATTCCCTGGCGATGATCGAGGCAATGAAGATGCGAAGGCACCTGGGAGCCCCGCACAGCGGAGTGGTAAAAGAAATTCGCGCAAAAGAAGGCGACATTGTGAACCCTCAAGACATTCTCCTTGTGGTGGCGCCAAATGATTAGAAAGATTTTAATAGCCAACCGCAGTGAAATAGCCATTCGGATAATGCGGGCATGTCGGGAACTTGGGATAATTTCCGCCGGCATATATTCGGAGGCGGATAAGGATGCTTTGTTTACGGGATACGCCGATGAGGCCTATTGCATCGGGCCCGCGCCGGCGTCTTTGAGCTACCTGAATATCGACAAGGTTATCGAGGCTGCCCAAAAGAGCGGAGCAGACGCTATCCACCCCGGGTACGGCTTTCTTGCCGAGAATGCAAAATTTGCTCTGGCCTGTGAAAAGGAAGGCCTGACGTTTATCGGGCCATCTAGCCGAGTCCTCGAACTTATGGGTGACAAAGTGGCTGCGCGCAGGGAGATGATCAAGGCCGGAGTTCCGGTGGCGCCGGGATCTGAGGGGTGTGTATCGGAATTTGGCGATGCCCGCCGAATTGCGGCGCAAATAGGCTATCCCGTCATCATCAAACCCTCGGGCGGCGGGGGCGGGATTGGAATGACCGTTGTTTTTGAGGATCGCGAACTCGAAAAAGCTTTGGAATCCACACAGGCGATTGCCGGCACTACTTTTGGCCTTGCGGACGTATTTATCGAAAAGTACATGGAAGACCCGAGGCATGTGGAGTTTCAGATTCTTGGGGACTCCAAGGGGGAAGTCGTTCACCTGGGGGAGCGTGAATGCTCCATTCAGCGAAGACACCAGAAGCTTATAGAGGAATCGCCCTCAACCGCCCTAAATGAGAAACTTCGCAAGGAAATGGGGGACGTGGCGGTCACCGCCGCTAAATGGGTGGGCTACGAAGGGGCGGGAACGGTCGAGTTTTTGCTCTCAGGCAGGACATTTTACTTTTTGGAAGTTAACGCCCGGGTACAGGTCGAACACCCGGTGACGGAGATGGTAACGGGAATCGATATCGTAAAGGAGCAAATAAGAATCGCATCGGGACTTCCCCTTAAAATGACGCAGAAAGACATCCGTATCAATGGCAGCGCCATCGAATGCCGGATCAATGCGGAAGACCCTCTTAATGACTTTGTGCCAACGCCGGGCAAGATAAGGAATTATCACTGTCCGGGAGGCGCCGGGATAAGAGTGGACAGTGGAGTTTACACCAATTACACGATCCCGCCTTACTACGACCCCATGATATCTAAACTTATCGCGTGGGGCGCCGACCGCAGTGAAGCCATCGCGCGGATGCGCAGGGCGCTTTATGAATATGTGATCACAGGGGTCAAGACCAACATCGCGTTTCATAAAGCGGTCATGGAAAACCAACGATTCATAGACGGCAAGTTGGGAACGCATTTCATAGAGCATGAGACCACGCTTAACGAAGATATGAAGGCGATAGCCGAGCGGGAAAAACCATTAGAGGAAAAGCTGTACAGAGGGTTGGAGGAGAAAAAGAAAGTGGCCGCGATCGCAGCGGTTGGGGCGGTCACACAGATGCGCTTGAGGGGGCGCAAATAATAACAGTGTAGACGCTAAACAACTCCAGGGAAAGGCCGGGCCACGGCAGATAAAGGATCCAAAACTCGGGCTAGCTCATAATCTTGGCGGCAATGCAGGAATGGGAATAGCCAGCTGCGTCATTTTAGGAAATGAAAAAGGTTCAAGCTGAGAGGAGCAATTATGGTGAACATGTCGGTGCCGAGGGTATTGGGCGAATTACTGGCTGACAGGGTTAAAAGAAATTCCGAGAAAGTCTTTCTGCGGTTCAAGGATCAAAGTATCACCTACAAGGAAATCGATCTTTATTCCAACCGATGCGCCAACGGATTTTTGAGCATGGGGATAAGCAAAGGGGATAAAGTAAGCATAATGCTGAACAACTGCCCGGAGTTTATCTATACCTGGTTTGGTCTTGCGAAGATCGGCGCGGTCGAAGTCCCGGTCAATACGAATTACAAGGGTGAGTTTCTCCGGCACATTGTGGACCAGTCGGATTCGAAGATTCTTGTTATAGGGAGTGAATACCTGGAGCGTGTGAAGCTGATCCAGGATTCATTAGGAAAACTCACGAAGATAATCGTTATGGGGGAAGTGAAAGATGAGCAAAAGGAGGGGCTTCGCATACACCTGATGAGTTTCGACGAATTGTTCGCGGGCTCTAACGCCCCCGTTGATGTAACAGTAGAGCCCAGGGACCCCATAAGCATCATCTATACTTCCGGAACGACCGGCGTTTCCAAGGGGGCCCTGGGATGCCACAATTTCTGGATGGTTGTGACGGAAAAAATGCTCGATCACCGTGACGGAAAACAGGATGATATCTTTCTTACCTTTTTGCCTCTCTATCATTTCAACGCCCAAGTTCTGACGACCCTCACAGCGCTTGTGGCGGGGGCGCAGATGGTGCTCATGGACAACTTCAGCGCCTCCCGTTTCTGGGATGATATCCGCCACTATGGAGCAACGCAATTCAACTACCTGGGGGCGGTTATGCCCATACTGGCAAAGCAGCCGGAAAAGGCAAACGACGCTGAGAACCCGGCCCGAATCGGTCTTGGGGCGGGATGTCCCCCGGCTGTCATGGAGGAAGTCGAGAAAAGATTTGGAATCAAGTGTTTGGAAGGCTTTGGAATGACGGAGATCGGCATCCCGGTGCACGTAAGGGTTGACGACAGGCGCCTCGGTTCCTGCGGCAGGCCTATGGACGTATACGAGATAAAGCTTTTTGACGATGAGGACCGCGAGGTGGCGGTGGGAGATATCGGAGAGATCGTATTTCGGCCGCGCGAACCTTTCCTGATGATGTCGGAGTATTACAACATGCCGGAGAAAACCCTGGAGGCCTGCCGAAACCTGTGGTTTCACACGGGCGACCTGGCGAAAAAAGATGAAGACGGGTACCTGTATTTTGTGGACAGGAAAAAGGATGCCCTGCGCAGAAGGGGTGAAAACATTTCCTCGTTCGAGGTGGAAAGAGCGATCAACAGACATCCGAAGGTCCTGGAATCGGCGGCCGTGGCAGTAAAGTCCGAACTCGCGGAAGACGAAGTGAAAATATGTGTGGTTCTAAAACCTGGAGAGACCCTGTCCCCGGAGGAGTTGATCACCTATTCGGTCGAGCGGATGCCTTATTTCGCCGTGCCTCGCTTTGTGGAATTCATGCAGAGTTTGCCTAAGACCCCGACTGAAAGAACGCAGAAATACCTTCTGAAGCAGGCTGGAGTAACAACAAACACCTGGGACCGGGAAAAGGCCGGGATCAAGGTGACAAGGTAGGCCGGCAATTTCGGTAAAGATATCGATTTTGGGCCGGATAGCCGTTTTCGTCCAGTGAGATTGCAGGCTGAAATCGACTGAAAAGGAATCCGTATGGGCAAAAAGATTGTGGTGCTGGGTACGATGAACACAAAGGGGGAACAGTTGCAGTTCCTCAAAGAAGAGATCGCCTCCCGGGGTCACGAGGCTCTATTAATGGATCTTAGCATGGGAGGTCACTCAGATATTGAGGCAGATATCGCCCCTCAGGAAATCGCTCAACTAATGGGGAGGAATTTCGAGGAGTTGACGTCCTCAAAAGATCGCGCAGCGGTAACGGACATCATGAGTTCGGGTGCTATACAAAAGGCACTGGAGCTTCTGTCCAGGGACTGTCTGCACGGCATTGTGGCCCTGGGCGGTTCCACCATGGCGCTCATGGGTTCGCAGGTCATGTCGAAGCTTCCCTTCGGAATACCCAAAGTCATCGCCACCCCGGCGGCCATGCCAGTGTATGTGGGGACATGGTTCGGGGCGACGGATATCTCCGTCATGCAGTTGATTATGGAGATAGCCGGCATGAACGATCTCATCAAAAATGCCATCGGCCAGGTCGCGGGCGCTGTAACGGGAATGGTGGAATGTGCATTGGACTACAAAGTGCTCAAGCTTCCTTACCCGTCAATTGCGGTGACGGAAATCGGGTTTTCCGACCAATGCGCCAAGCATGTGGAAAAGCTTCTGGAGACAAGGGGCTATCACGTTTTCCCATTTCATGCCCAGGGAACGAGCGATCGAGCAATGGACAGGCTTATCTCCCAGGGTTTTTTCGACGGGGTGGTGGAGATAGTTCCGGCGGGCCTGATCGAAGCCAGATTCAAGGGGAACAGGGCGGCAGATATGACAAGGCTCGACGCGGCCGGCGAAAGAGGCATCCCGCAGGTGTGGGCGCCGTGCTGCTTTAATTTGACAGGGGCCGGTCCGACGAGATTTAACAGGGAAAAGTACCTGGCTTCAGGCAAAGTGCTGCCGATCGATCAAATGAGAGCCATGGCGCGATTTCCTGTTGACGAAATGCTTGTCGGAGCACAACTCTACGCCGAAAAAATCAACAAAGCCAAAGGACCTTTTAAGTTGGTCGTACCGCTTAAAGGCTGGTCTTCCTTGGACGGTCCGGGAAGTATCCTTCACGACCCCGATGAAGATCGCCTCTTTATCGACGAGCTGAAAAAGAATTTAAAAAACCAGGTGGAAATTGAAGAGGTTGACGCAAACCTCGAGGATGCGGCTACGGCCCTGGCATTAGTCAACAGCCTGGATGCAATGATGAACGTAGGGAAATCCTGAAGGGCGTCGTCAGGTCAAGATATTTGAACTACTCTTTCCTGCTCTCTTTCTAAATCACTACCTCACCTTTCCAAGCTAATGCTGGATTCTACAGGCAACCCGCAGCAATTATGCGGAGCAGTGATACGTTTTCGTCTTTTTCAGTAAGAAAGCGTACCAGGATTATAGATTGGCTCAATTGCCAATCGTGCCAAAAAACAGAATACATTATAAGGAGAGCATGAAATGGAAACGCAGAATAGTTCAAAGATATGGGACAACATCCCTGGTTTCGACTATGATGAAAGTATCGATTTGCCGGAGTTGAGTTCCTGGTTCTGGGATGGAACACACAGTATGCCCCTGCTTACGCCTATGTTCTCATGGTTTTGGATCAGGCATTGTCCGCACGGGTCTATGTACGCCGCTGAAATCCTGAGTACGCCGAGAAACAAAGGCTTTGCAATGAGGGATTACAAGGGCGGCACCTATATCGGCATGCACATTATTCGAGATGAGAAGGAGATAGAGGAGCGCACCGTTAAGTTCAAACGGGCGATGCTGCCGTGGATAGAGGACTTCGACGGTATATGGAAAGGCCAAAGGGAAGAACTGCTGGGGTTATACGAAAAGCTCAAAGCGGTCGACGTGGACAAGGCTTCCAACATGGAACTCGTCCACCATCTCTGGGACATGATCAGTACGAATCGAAGGATGTGGGAAATACATTTTCAGGGCATGACCGTCTCGTATACGGCCTTCATGCTGCTCGAGGACCTGGTAAAGCCCTTCGGGCTGACAAGCGAAAGCGTCGAGTTCCAGAATATGTTCCGTGGCTTTGACAACATGGTATTTCAAGTGGACAAGAAACTCGCCGGTCTCGCCAAGGATGCACGGGCAATGGGGCTGGCCGATATTATTCTGAACACGCCGACCGGGGAGACGATCGGGAAGCTCCAACAAACCGAATCCGGCAAACAGTGGCTCAAGAGCCTGCACGATGTTTTGGAAGTCGACGGCTGGCGCATGGTTCGAATGATGGATTTCAATGAACCTTACTGGCTGGAAGAGCCCAGTACAGTGCTTTCGCCCATCAAGGCCTTTATAAAGAAAGGCGGAGACTTCGACCTCGACGAAGTACGAAACAGGTTAACGATGGAGAGGGAAAAAGCTATCAAAAGCGTACTGGAAAAGGCGGCGCCGGAGAGAAAGTCCCAATTTAACGCCCTTATCAACCTGGCCGGCAAGGCCGGGTCTTACAGTGAGGAACATGATCTTTTCTGCGAGCTTGCCTGCCATGCGGTGACTCGCCGGGGACTTCTAGGGATTGGGAGACGGTTGGCTGCGGCCGGGACCATAGACAGCCCCGATGATGTATTTTTCCTCAATCCCGACGAAGTCGAAAGAGTACTTGGCGCCCCGGAATTTCATAAAATACAATACATTGCCGGAAGAAGGCGCAAGAGTTGGGAAGAGGTCAGACTGCAGGGCGTGCCCGCTGTCTTCACGGTTCGAACGGGGTTGCAGGAGGCGGTAGGAATGGACCTCATCCCTTCGGCTGATCCTATCATCATCAAGATAGTCGTAGGTGAACTGCCCAGAGTAAGGCATGAATTGAAGGCCGACATTTACGGGGTGTGTGGTTCACCGGGGGTCGCCGAAGGACCGGCGCGCGTAATCATGAGTTACGAGGAACTGGACCTGGTCCAGAAGGGGGAAATTCTCGTTTGCCCGGGGACCAACCCTGCATGGTCTCCGGTGTTTGGACTGGTCGCGGCCGTGGTTTCCGACAGGGGCGGGACACTCAGTCACACTGCCATTGTGGCCAGAGAGTACGGGATACCCACACTCGTCAACACATTTACAGCAACCGCGACGATCAAGACCGGGCAGAGGATAAGGGTCGACGCGACCGAAGCCGCACTGTATATTCTGGACAAATAACAACTGCATAAAGATTGTGCAGTATCATAGCGCTCGAAATACACGATCAGGGCCGGCAAGGCCCTGATCGTGTATTTTATTATAAATAACCGATATGTGTCGCCCGGAAAGGCTTTGATTTAGAATTTTTTCATCATCTGGTCAACGAGATAGGGTACCTCCACCCTTCCGGTGGGAGCCAGAACCCGGCTGCTGTAATCGGTGGCGTACTTGTTTTTGATTGTTCTCATCAGTTTTCTGTAAAGAGAGGTATCGACGGCATCGGCTACGGTGGCGATGTTTCTGGCCGTACATTCGGCCAGAATCCTGGGGCCGCTGCCGATGATAAGCCGCCAGCCTCCCGTAAGGGGAATTTTCAATTCTTCGAGTGTCGGCATGCACTCTTCCTTGATGAACTTCAAATGCTCTTCTTCCATCCCCCTCAAGATGTTGTAATGATGATTGAATTTTACGACGCCGGTCTGGACCCTGTAGGGGGTTTGCTGAATACGGCCCGAGGGAGCAAAGACTTTGTTGGAATAATTCCAGACATATTCGAGCAGCCTGGAGGAAAGAAGCTGATACTCCCTGGAAGAAATGGTATGGCGCAGATTCTCCGCTTCGTCAACGGTTGACAAGGCCACAATCCTTGGACCTTCCCCAATCTTCACGTAATAGCCCCCCACCAGGGGTATTCCCATTTTATACATATTCGGGATATAGTCGGCGCCGATGAATGTTACGTAATCATCGTATTTGCCGGGCATGACATCCCAGAATTGGGCAAACAGAATGGACATGTTGTCTCCTTTTATAATCGTTCACAACGAAGTCACATCTTTTCCTTCGTGCTCTTCGAGTTCTTCGTGGTTGACTTTTGCCCCGCAAGCCTGAGCGGACCGAAGGATTAAGATTCAACCACGAAGAACTCGAAGAACACGAAGGAAGTGTCAGGAGGCGGGCTAAAAAGCCGCGGGGTTCTTTGTGGAGAACGATTACCTCCTTTTGGACCTAAATTTCGAATATGCGTGTCATAAGCTCGGCAAGGTATTCGGATTCATTTTCTTTGGCCTTGATATATTTAGCGGGTCTTGCCTGGACCCAGTATAAGTTGTCGGGGCAACACATCGAGCAATCCAGAACCCATTCCATATCCTGAGGGCTTTGGAAATAGGATTCCACTTCTTTGGCAATCCGTACAATTTCATTTAATTCTTCAGAATCCAGGCAAGCCTTGTTTTGAATCTCCAGAGGAACGTCGGTGGTGATCGTCCCCGAGTCGTTATAGACTACCATTTTTGTCTTCTGATTGAGCGTGCACTCAACGCAGCCGTTGTTCTTATCGACAACAAACAGATCGGGATTGATTTCACCGCTGACTACGCTTTCACCCAGTCCCCAGTTTCCTTCCACCACGACTTTGGACATATCCCCGGTAGTGGGCTGGACGGTTAAAACTACCCCGGCCGCTTTGGCCTCCACCATCTTCAGTACCGCAACGCCTATGGGGGCCTTTTCCACAGCCATTCCCTTCTCCAGGCGGAAGGATATTGCGCGGGTCGTAAAGGCGCTTCCCCAGACCTGAATCACCTTGTGGACGACCGCCTCCCTGCCTCGCACGTTGAGGTAGGTCTCCATTTGTCCCGGCATGCTGACCGCACCGCTCGAACGAACGGCAACGGCAATTTCCCCGCCTCCAGCCAGTTTTTTCAAGTCATCATAATACTGGAACAGTTCTTCTCGCATGCCGTCGGGCATCTTTTTCGACTCGACAATATTGCGAATGGTCTCGCTCGCTTTCACCTGGTTCTTAATGCTTTTCAAATCATCGAGGTGCTGTTCAACATATCTGCGGATGTCCTCTCCGGCCCCGGTTTCAGCCATGAACCGCTCGTAGCCGTCCACCGAGATTGCAAATCCGGGAGGGATTCTCATGCCCAGTCGAGTCATTTCACCCAGGTTGGCGCATTTTTTACCCACCAGTTCATTGTGTCCACTGCTGATTTCCTCAAACCAGTAAAGCCATTTTTCGCTCATGAACGTCACTCCCTAGCTACCCATAATGAACGCAACGCCGAGATTTGCATCCACCTTGAGTCGCTGGCCTGTCCGTATCTTCGATGTACCGCCATTTACGTTCATCAATACGGGGATCCCGTATTCCCTGCCAATAACGGCCGCATGGGAAAGAATGGCCCCACGTTCGATGATGACCCCCCTTATCATCGAGAAGACCGGGGTCCAATTGGGGGAGGTAGCCGCGGCCACGAGGATTTCCCCCTCCTCGACGAGATCAAAGTCATCTTCGTTCAGGATTACCCTTGCCCTGCCTTCGGCCACACCGGGAGAACCGCAAGTCCCATAGAGGTCGGCTTTCAGTTCCGGCCTTACCTGCGGCATGGTCCCCACCACCACCTTTAGAGCGAGAGGGTCCATGGATTGGAGCAGGAGTTTGACCGCCATATCCATGTCAAAACCTTCTTTGAGCAGGGCAGAGGGGTTGGGGGACTGCTGCCATTCCTGCCACTGGGCCTTTCGACGCTCGACGATGTGACGCAAGTCGAACTGGTCGGGATTTATTCCTGCTCTGCGAATTTCATCGGGTATGAGAAAAAAGACATCGTCGGGTTCTGCTATAGCTCCTTTGGCGGCAAACCGCCTGCCGATTCCGAGCACGGAGCGGCGGACAAGAGCGTGCATGTACAGGTCCAGGTAGAGGTCGTGCTCTTCGCTAAAAACACCGCTCTTCTGGGCCAGGACCATCAACCTCTGGAACCAGCTTCGCTGTTCGCCGGGCACTTTGGCCAGAACGGCTTTTTCGGCTTCCTGACGCTTTCCGGAGAGCCTTGCGCGCTCTTCGTCGAGATTGAAGTTTGCTCCCGTTCTTAAGAATTGCCTGATGTTTACCAGGGGGGGGGTAGGCTCTTCGAGCCAGGTAGGCATGTTGATCTCGGCCATTCGTTCCATGCGCCAGCCTTCAAGATTCATGAGGGCCATGAAATCTTTCAAAAATTTCCGGCCCTTTACCGTTTGTTCGAGCCTGGCCTTTATTTCGGAAGGCTTACCGTCGAGGAACGCACCGGCCAGGCCCTCCTCGCGAACTCTTTGGGAGAACTCCCACAGTTGACGGTTGAGTTGGAAGACTTTGTTGTCAAATCCGGTGACCAGGGCCTGAAAGACAGGGGATGTATCGTCTATTTCGGCCAGGTCGCGACACATATTTTCGAAAAGAACATAGGCGACATAAGTGCCGTAGATCATGAGCATGTGTATTTCCCACATGCGGCGGCACGTATTTATGGTCTCTTCAAAGTTGTCCAGGAGTTCGATATTGGACGCATGGTCGAGATCGAGGGCTTTCAGATTCTCGTAGCGCCCCACCATCTCCTGGATATACCCGTCCCATATCCCGTCATAGTCCTGGATGAAAGGGAGGATGGCATGACGGAATTGGATCTGTCTATTATGCATTTCTTCCAGGGACTTGGGCTGCAATACGCACCAGTAGCCGCCACCCCGGTGAAAACGCCAATCCCAGCCCTTGATGGTCGGCAGGCTCAATTTTTCCGCCCCGTACTGCATGCCGTGACGACAGAGATTTACCCAAAACCAGCCAAACATGGGGGTCCAGGGGGGCACCGAATGAGTGCTGTCCAGGAACCAGTAAGGGGAGTGTTCAAAATCGCTCTGAGGATCGAATTCCAGCGCGGGCACAACATCATAGACCTTCATAGCTGTCCTTCCGGTCGTTGTTCTATCATGGGCGAAGTTGTTCGGTTCGCCGACTTTCCTGTCGGGTTTTGCACTCTATTGGCTAAGTCCATAGTCGGTCCTGATCTTCTGATAGCAGTTGTAGGAACATCCCCTGCCGGTGCCGACGCCGTTATGTGTGGCCGCCGAGCAGATGTAGACGTTCTCGATGGGGGTCCTGTAATTGGAAAGCTCTGGGGTGGGTCGAAATCGATCCATCTGGGAGACCACCATGTCCCCAAGGGCGATGGAGCCCTGGTGCATGTTGGGCCTGCGCTGTTCTATGTCGTAGGGCGTGAAAACCCGGCAGCCAATAATATTGTCCCTGGTCATGTTGGGAGCGTATATCTGCCACTGCTTGATTATGGAGTCCTCAAATTCTTTCCTGAGTTCCTGCCACCTGGCGGCGGAGAAAAACCGCGAGGGGGCGGCGAATTCTTCCACCCCAATCATATGTTTGCCCTCTGGAACTCTGGACTTGTCCCAGATACTGTCGGGACCGATAAACATGAAGAGCTTACTGCCGATACCGTTTACGAGTATCTCGGAAAGATATTGGTTTGCCATGTAGTCGGCGTTGCGCGGCCCCATGTAGAGCCGGGGCTGCGGCCCGCAGTCCGGGTTGAAAGAGGCGGCCTTGTACTCTGGCAGTTCGTGCATGGCAAAGACCGCCCAGATAATATTGTGCCGGTTGTATCTAATGTTTTTGACGCGTTTTACGATCTTGCGGTCCAGGTGTTGCTCGCCGATCATTTCCACGGTTTGAAGGGCGCTCAGGCCGCTCACCACCAACTGCTTTGCTTCTATCTCGGTACCGTCGCCGAGTCGGATACCCCTGGCCTTTTGGTTTTCGGTCAGGATCTTCATCACTTCGCTCCGGACGAAAAACTCTCCCCCCATTTCGATGAAAGCCTCCTGGAGTGCGTTGGTAACGCTCTGGCTCCCGCCTTTGGCTATGGCCGCGGGCTCCCAGGAAAGAACCAGGCCGAGTGAATGGATCAAACCGTGCAGGCCGATCACATCATCTGGGGCGCCGCCAAACGAGGTCATGGCGGCACGCATGAAAAGAGTTCTTAGTTCTTCGCTCTCAAAAAGGTCATAGGCCAGTTGCTGGCTGGTCATGAACTGATGGATCGGTTCGATGCCGCTTTTGGTATCGTCGCACAGCTTCTCCAGTTCGTTTTTCTGTCCCCAGGGCACGGGCAGGTTGAAGCGGTACGTTCCGAAAGCGGATTTCCACTTTTTTAAATAGTTTTCAAACATTACCTCCGCTACCGCGGCATCGTTAGTTGAAAAGCGCGCTATTTCATTCAACGTTTTCTGCAGGTTGTCGTGGGAAATCTCGGTTCTTCCCGTTACGGGATCGACCACCTTGAGAGCGGAGTAGCCTACGAGGCAGGTATCGTTGTCGAAGACCATGGCTTCGCTCTCATCGGGGAAAATATATTCGAGCCCTCTTTGCTTGAGATTGAAGTCCGTGTAGGCCGGGTGGCCGTAGAAGCGCGTCCAGTTGGCCCCCGGGTTCAACCGAAAACCCGGTAGCGGGCCGGTTTCACTCGTTACGGCCCCCCCCAGCTTGGAGGCGAGTTCGAAAATGGCCGTCTTCAATCCGGCCCGTTGCAGGTAGCATGCCGTTATAAGACCATGGTGTCCTCCACCAACAACAATTGCGTCGTAGCTTTTGTCCGCCATCTTCTGTCTCCTCTAACTTGGTGATATCACATGTAGAAATGGCCTTTTACGCCTAATGCATGACCCTGCCGCCGTCCACCAGAAGTACTTGCCCCGTGATGAAGTCACTGGCTTCGGAGGCGAAAAATATTAGCGCCCCAAAAAGATCGGGGGCTTGCATAAGGCGCCCCATGGGCGTTTTCGTGGTGTCGTATCTAGTAACATCCGCCAGCGATCTGCTCGATTCGCTATCTGTAAACCCGGGTGCAATGGCGTTTATGGTGATGTTGTGAGGTCCAAGTTCGATCGCCAGAGACCGGGTCAGTCCGACGACTCCCCCTTTGGAGGCAACGTAGTGGACAAACCCGTGAGAACCGGTGAAAAAAGTCTCCGAGGCAAGATTGATGATCTTCCCCTTCTTTTGCTCTCTCATGTACGGGAAAACGGCTTTAGTGCAGAGCCATGGGCCTTTGAGGTTTACCGCCATCGTTTTGTCCCACTCGACCGGATCGATCTCGTAGAAGGGTTTGCGCACGAGGCCGAGCACAATGGCGGCGTTGTTGACCAGTATGTCGATCTTTCCGAACGTACGGACGGTCTCCGCTACGGCAGCGGCAACTGCCCGCGGATTGGTGATATCTGCCTCGATGCCTTTTGCAACCCCGCCCTGGCTCGATATCTGCGCCACCACCTCATGCGGGTCGGCGACGTCGATCACCGCAATGCTCGCGCCCTGCCTGGCCAGAGCTGTGCAAAACTCTCTGCCCAGTCCTTTTGCGCCTCCTGTTACTATAGCAACTTTATCCTTGAGCTTCATTTCTCAAGCTCCTTATGCATGCGGAAGCATGCGCTAAAATACATATTTATCGCTTTCAGGAATCAACTCGAGATAGACAGGAATAGCTCAAGGGGGAAATGGATAAGTGCGCGTGAGCAGAACGTGAGATGAAAGCAGTCTAAACAGCCACTGAAAATCGAGTAAAATGTAATTGCAATTTTCTGTTAGACGTGGATTTAAAATTACACTAAATATCAAGGACAGCAAGAGCGATTTCCTTATGAGATTATAAGGAAAGAGTGGGTGGCAAGCTGGTGAAACGCTACTTCGAACGGCCATTGAGTCATCGGGCGGGAATAGCCGTGGAGTTGAGGCCTAGGAAGGCGTTATGGCCTGATTTATGACTTCATAAGTAAATCGTTCTTGACGGTAATGGGGATATCATCTTTACTCGGATCAGTCCAATTTGTCCCAGAGGGTCTTCGATAACCAGAAAGCCGACCTCCGGCCGAAATTCAGATTTGACGGACCCGGCATCGGAGAGTCGAATTGTAAAGGGAACGGAGGGAGCAGATGAAATACTTTGCACTTACATCAGGACACGGCATCGAGAACTTGAGCGTATTGAATTGCGATGTTCCGAAGCCGGGCCTTGGACAGGTGCTCGTCAAAATTAAGGCGGCTTCATTGAACTATCGGGACCAACTGGTGATTGCGGGCAAATACCCTGCAAAACCGCTTCCTCTTATCCCCTTCTCAGATGGGTCGGGCGAGGTGATAGAAGTCGGCGAAAGCGTCACCCGGTGGAAAGCTGGCGATAGAGTCGCGGGCATTTTTTTCCAAAAATGGCAGTCGGGAAGGCTTGACGAGATCAAGGCCAATTCAGCGCTGGGGGGAGCTATTGACGGAGTCCTGGCTGAATATGTCGTCTTTGAGGAAAGCGGACTTGTGGCCGTGCCTGAACATCTTTCTTACGAGGAAGCCGCAACTCTGCCCTGCGCAGCCGTCACGGCCTGGAATGCGCTTACCAGCGGTTCTATCACGTGTGGTCAAAGCGTATTAACGCTGGGCACTGGAGGGGTGTCGATGTTTGCCGTCCAATTGGCCAAAGCGGCCGGTACGCGAGTCATAGCGACATCGAGCAGCGACGCGAAGCTTGACAGGTTAAAAAGAATCGGGGCCGATGAGTTGATCAATTACAAAGCTACGCCGGATTGGGAAAATCGAGTCCTTGAACTAACGGGTGGATCGGGCGTGGATATTGTGGTTGAGGTTGGCGGAGTCGGGACGTTTGCAAAATCTCTTAAGGCCGTTCGATTCGGCGGTCATATGAGCCTGGTGGGGGTTCTGACCGGTTCCGCGGGTGAGGCCAATCCCACGGGGGCGATCCGGAAGAATGTGAGAATGCAGGGTATTTTCGTTGGCTCCAAAGAGATGTTCGAGTCGATGAGTCGCGTCCTTGCACTGCATAAGATAAGACCGGTAGTCGACCGTGTGTTTGGTTTTGATTCGGTCAAGGAGGCTCTTGGCCATATGAAAAGCGGCAACCATGTCGGAAAGGTCGTTGTCGGTTTCTGATCTGACAACTCCTGTGGGAGAGCCGGCCGGCAATGTTGTTCGAAACTGGAGCAGGAATGAAGAATCTGTTGTTTGTGTGTGTCAGAAACCGCGTCAGGAGCCCTTTCGCCGAGTTTGTCTTTAGAAAGATGCTACAGGAAAGGTCCGAGGGGTCGGAGCTGGGGATAAGGGCCTTTTCCGCCGGGTTCCACCCCCCCGTATTGCGCGAACTATTGGCCGGGAAGGGCGTCGAACCGCCCGAGCATTTATATGGCGTACCTATGAGCGCACCCACCCTGAAAGAACTCGCAAACAGGGGTATAAGTCCTCCTGAAGGCTGGAGGTCTAAAGAGCTGGTTCCAGACGACGTGCGCAATTCCAATTTGATCATTGTAGCGCTTATGGAGCAAAAACAGGAACTGATTAGTATCTATCCCGAGGCCCTGGGCAAGGTGTTTACCACCCGTGAGATCTCGGGGCGGCAAAAACCTCTCACCCACGAGGTGTTCTCAATCCTGCCCTTCGACGATACGTTCTGGTGGTTTTGCGAGGAGAACCCGGATTATGTGGGCACGGTGCTCTCGGAGATGGAAGAGGTCCTGATCGGCGGTTTTCACACAATCCTTCGCCATCTTGGAACAGAGGCATGAGGAGTAGATAGAGAGCAGAGCAGAACAGAGCAGAACAGCAATGAACCACAGAGGCACGGAGCCACAGAGATTTCTTTTTTTGACCGGCCGGGAGACGATGGCCGGTCAAAAGAGCCGATCCTTCGGACGATACACTCATCAGGAAGAGCACAACCGACCGGCTAATGGCTTTGAACCTGGAAGTCCTGGTTCAACAGGCGGTCCACCCGCCATCTACGACAAGCGTTTGACCGGTCATAAAAGAAGAGGCTTCCGATGACAGGTAAAGCAATAATGCGTCCAGGTCCTCGACTTTACCGTTGCGCTTTAGCGGTGTTGAATTGATGATTTGCTCGGAGCGTTTTCTTGCAACTTCTTCATCCTGGATCGAAAGGCGCTCCCGCGCGATATTGGTGCCCTCAAACCACCCGGGGGCTATTGCATTGACCTTGATTCCGTCACCCGCATATTCCAGGGCGGCTTGTTTAGTGAGCCCGATCAATGCATGCTTGGCAGCTATATAGCTGGCCCTGGGGTTTAACTCCGGGCGCAACCCCACAATGCCCAGTATGGATGTGATATTGATGATCGCTCCTGCCTGCTGCCTGACCATCATCCGCAGTTCGTGCTGCATGCACATGAACACGCCTGTCAAATTTATGGAAATAAGGCGGTTCCAGTCCTCGATCGGTATTTCGTGGAACCGGTTGGGTTTGTGGGTAATCCCGGCATTGTTCACCGCGATATCGAGTCGACCGAATGCAGAAGCAATTTCATCCATCAGCCCGGCTACATCGACCGGGATCGACATGTCGCCGATCACGCTGAGAATTTTTCCGCCGTACTGCTTGAGGCTCTCCTCTGTTTCATTGAGACCCTCAAGGTTTCTGCCGGTAATGATCACATCGGCCCCGGCCTCGGCCAGGGTTTTGGCAAACCCGCGCCCCAGCCCGGAACTGGCTCCCGTGACCAAAGCCGTTTTCCCCTGAAGATTGAAAATGTTTTCCATGGAATGCATCTCCTGTGTTCACCCGCGGATGATTTTCGCCCGGCGGGAGATTGCGAAAAATTTCGCTCCAAGGGTGGGATGGAGGCAGGGAAAGGGGGCCTTCCCCCTGCAGGCGAAAAGACCCCTGCCTGCGCCTGATTATCACTCGGGTTGAGGCAATCCGAAGTCTTCGGCTATCAATTTATAGCAATTGTAGCTGGAGCCGCGCGCGATGCCGCCCCCGCCGACCATGCAGGAAGAACAGAGGTAGACGTTTTTGAGAAACGTCCTGAAACTGCCGGGCGCGCCTCTAAACCGCCCGCTCTGGGACCCCGCCATGCTTCCCTCGCACCATGACCCGTCCCTCATATCCAGGTGAGTGTCCTGTAAATCCACCGGGTTGATCACGCGGGAGCCGATAACGTTATCCATGGTCATATTGGGGGCATAAGTCGCCCATTGCGCCATCATGCTCTCATAGAATTCATCCGATAACTGGCGCCATTCGCGCCTGGAATAAAAATGGCCCGGACAGGTGTAGTCCTCGAACAGAACCGTGTGTTTCCCCTCGGGGGCGCGGGAGGAGTCCCAGAGACTGTCGGGGGCGGTCAGGCAGAATAACTTGGAAGGCATGCCCAGAAGGAAGATCTCGTGCATATATTTTTCTTCCATGTACGCGAGGTCCTTGGGGGCCCAATAGGTGCGCGGGGTGCGGTTGAGATCGGGATTGTGGGCGGCCGCCGTGTACTGTGGGAGTTCATGAAGGGCGAGCGTGCCCCACCACACGTGTCCCCTGTCGTAGAGGTTGGTCTCCAGCCTGCGCTTTGCTTCTTCGCTTACGAGTTTTCCATCGATCAACCGCTCGAAGAGCTGTGGAGTACCCACATCTCCGACAACCATTTGCCTGGCCTCGACTTCGGTGCCGTCCACCAGGCGTATGCCCGTAGCCTTGCCGTTTTCCACCCTGATCCCGGCGACTTCAGAGTTTATGAAATAATCCACGCCGAGTTTTTTGCCGGCGGCCATCAAGGCATTGGTGATCGACTGTGTCCCGCCTTTGGCGATTGCCGCTGATTCCCATCCGAGCGCCAGATGAACGGTAGCGATGAACATGCCGATGCCCGGCAGATCATCCGGGAAAATCCCGGCTGAGGTCAGAAACCCCCTCAGAGTGAGGAGCCTCAGCTCCGGGCTTTCGAAAAAGTAGTGGGCAAACTGTTTGCAGTTCCAAAACTGCATGGAGGGGTCCAACCCGCTCCGGGGATCGGCTATGAGTTCTTCGAAGGCGTCAGGGACTCCCCAGGGCTTTGCCGGCGAGTAGCGGTACTTCTTAAAGGCTGGTCGCCACTTTTCCTTGTAGAGTTCCGTCAGTCTGACGTAGGTCTCGGCGTCGTTTTTTGAAAACATTTTTATCTGTTCGTAGGTCTTTTTATAGTTTGTCTGGTTGAACTCCGATTGCCCTGTCTTGGGGTCGACGACCGACCACGCGGCATACCCCAGGAAAGATGAGCCATCGTCGAAAATTATGGCTTCGTTTGTGTCCGGGAATACGTATTCGAGTCCTTCACCGCGAAGATTGAATTCCTTGTAGGCGGGATGCCCGAAAAAGCGGGTCCAATTAGCGCAAAAGTTCATCCGAAAACCAGGAGCGGGTCCCTCTTCAGTCACGGCTCCCCCGCCGATGTGGTCCAAACGTTCGAAAACCCCAACCTTCATTCCCGCTTTCGCAAGGTAGGGAGCGATGATGGTGCCGTGATGACCCCCGCCGATAACTATGGCATCGTATGATTTGTCAGACATTCTATACCCTCCTGAGGCATCTGTTGATTAATGTCTATATGGACCGCTTTCAACCCGCGTTTATCGTAATTCGCCCAAGATGGAGGCCAGCCTGCCGGCCTGATCGTCAATGGCGCCTTCGATCAGGCAACAATCTCTTCCCATATCCGCGGGAAGAGCCAAGTCGACCAGTTGCAGTTTTTTGAGCTTTCCCTCATCACAGCCGAGGTCCCTGGCGCTCCATTTCGGAATGGGCATGGGGCGTTTGAGCAACCCCAGCATCTTGCTCCTGGCAACATAGCGCAGTTCTCCCACCTCATTGCTGACAGTCACCACCGCAGGCAGCGCGGCCTGGACCACCTCGTAGCCCACCGGAACGCTTTTTTCCACCAGGACCCCCTCATCGTTTAGCTTTACCGACCGGGCGAGGCTGATGCAGGGCAGGTCGAGGATTTCACCCAGGATCAGGCCGACCTGTCCGGAGTCCCAGTCGCCTGCCTGCCTGCCGGTGAGGATGAGGTCGTAGTCGCCGATTTTTTTGATCGCGCACGAAAGGACGTAGGCGACGGAGTTGCTGCACAGCCCCTCGAAGAGCGGGTCTTCAAGCAGGATCAGCCCATCGGCCCCGGCGGCTATGGCTTTTCTCATCAGCGTGTCCGAAACCTTGCGGCCCATGCTAAGAACGGTAATTTTTCCGCCCAGTTCCTCCTTGATCTTGAGGGCGGCCTCGAGACCATTCTCATCGTAGGGGCTGATGACATCGGGGGCATCCACCACCACCTGCTTTTTTTCCACGTTTATGGTAACGTTTGAAAAGGGCGCTTCGGGATCGGGTATCTGTTTTGCGCAGACGATGATTTGCGGTTCTTTCATGATTGCTCCTCCAGTTTCTTTACGAGGGCCGGGACAAGTTCCCTGTAATCGGCCACCACGCCGTAATCGGCGACCTTGAACATGTTGCAGCCCTTGTCGGTATTGATTGCAACTATTTTCTTGGAGCGAATCATCCCCACAAGGTGCTGAATGGCCCCCGAAATCCCGATGGCTATGTAGGTGTCGGGGGAAACGATCGTACCGGTGAGTCCCACCTGCCGGTCGGCAGACATCCAGGCCTTGTCCACGACCGGACGGCTACAGCCGACCATCACGTTGCCATGGGTTTTGCACATAGCCGAGGCGAGGGCTTCGAGCATTGCGAAGTCCTCTTTGTCCTCAATTCCCCGTCCCCCGGCTACGACCACATTGGCCTTGTCCAACTCGACAACTTCCTCGCTGACCGTCTTCAGCAGCTTGACCTTGAGCGCCGACTCGTCGATTGCCGGACTCATACCGACTATCTCGCTCCTGGTCGATTGCTGCTCCATAGGCTCAAAGCAGTTCTTTCTCATGGTCACCATCTGGGGGACCCCGGCGCACTTAAGGTCCGCGATGGCATTGCCCCCATAGATGGGCTTTGTGCGGATAAGAAGGCCATCGGCCGGATCGATCTTCAAGGCCAGGCAGTCGGTGGTAAGCTCGGTATCGAGCCTGTAGGCAAGTCTTGGGGCGACTTCCTTTCCTACAAAGGAATGGCTGAAAAGAAACATCCCCGGATTTAGCTGCCCGCACAGCCATTGGAGGGCGGCCGCCCAGGCGCCCGAATCGAAGCCTTTAAGGAGAGGATGCTCCAGCCGGTAGACCTTCTGCAACCCGAAAGCCGCCGCCTCTTCGGCCAGAGGCCCGACCTGGTCGCCGACAACCACCGCCGCGGCTCCGACACCGAGTTCTTTGGCCAGTTCGCCGGCCCCGCGCATCAGTTCGAGGCTCTTTTTGTCCAATGCGCCATCTTTGGATTCAACCAACAAAAGTATCTCGCTCATCCTATCTTCTCCTTAGCCGATTGACTTTAGAACCAACTCATTTAAATCCATGACTCTCATATCGCCTTCCAATCCGCAGGTTTTAAGGGAATCTTCCAGCATGATCAGGCACAGGGGGCATGCCGTGACCAGGATGTCCGCCCCCGTCTCGCGCGCCTGCTTTATCCTGATCTCACTCATTCGCGCTTCGCCGCGAAGCTCGGGCCCCTGCCACATTCTTCCGCCCCCGCCCCCGCAGCAGAGGCTGTCGGGGCCGTGAAGGCGCATTTCGGTAAATCTTATGCCGGGGATAGAACGGATGACTTCTCTGGGTTCGTCGAAGATGTGGTTGTGTCTTCCGAGATAGCAGGGGTCATGATAGGTGACAGTGGAGTTCACCGGAATTTTCAACTTTAGCTTTCCATTGTCGAGAAGCTCCTTCAAAACCACCGAGTAGTGGCGCACTCTGAAAAGGCCCCCGGGATATTTGTTTGCAAACGTGTGGTAGCAGTGCGGGGAGGAGGTCACGATTTCCTTTACTTCATACTTTTCAAGGAGCGCCGAGCAGTTCTCGACTTTTTCCTGAAAAAGCCCCAACTCCCCCACCACCCTCGCAATGTCCCCGCAGCACGGTTCTTTGTCGCCCAGCGTGCCAAAGCTTGCTTGCGCATGTTTGAGGACGGCTGAAAAGGACCTGGCTATGGCCTGGGTTCTGGGGTCTATGGCCGTAGTGCATCCCACGAAGTAGCAAAGCCGATCCTCGTTTGCGCCGGGCTTGAGTACGGGGATTTCCAGGTCCTTTGCCCAGAGGGTTCGTTCCCTTTTGTTCGCCACCCATGGGTTTTCATAGTTAAAAAGCTTTTCCAGGGTCTGGTTCATGAGGTCCGGGACTCCTGTGCCCTGTTCGACCAGTTGGGCCCGCTTCCTGCCTATTGCCCGGAAGGGAGAGGCATGAACAGGGCAGACTTCCATACATGCCCCGCAGGTGGTGCAATACCAGGAGGTCCCGTCGGCGGGAGCCGGGACCGTATAGAGCTTGCGCAGGTCCGCGGCCGGTGAATGCTCCTGCCATAATGAATGCCGCGCCGCCTGGATAAAACCGCGGGGCAAAAGAGGCTCGCCGGCGCCCGCCGATGGGCATGCCTGCACACACCGTCCGCACCTCATGCAGGCATCGAGGGATGCCGCCTCGGCCAGGTCCCACTGGACGCCCGCCTCCATCAACGACAATTCACCTTCAACCTCTTTCGGGGGGCAATAGTGCAGGTAGGAGGCGGCAGGAGCGCCAACGAGATGGAATAATTTGGTGTATGGAATGGTGGCGATGAACAGCAGGCTCAACAGGGCATGGCCCCACCAGATGGCGGGATATATCGAACCGGCAGTCGCCTGGGGTATAAAATGGGCGATCAGCCACCCTACAAGGGACCACTCGCCCCACGTCGGCCTTTGTGCCGCCAGCCTCACCGCTTCGAGAAAAAACCCCGAACACGCCAAAACCAGCAGCCACAGGGGAACAACTGCATCCTCCAACGTCCGTTCGAGCCTTGGCACGCGCTGAATGTACCTGCGGACCAGCGCCCAGATGATCCCGGCCAAAAGAAAAAGGCCGCCGACTTCCATTGCTATTTCGAAAAGCAAATAGCTCGCGCCGGTCAGAAAGGGATATATATGATCGTGGACCGCCAGCAATGAGGTGCCGACAAGCAGTATTACAAACCCCCAAAATATCAATAAATGTGCGATACCGGCTGCAAGATTGCCTCTTAGTATGCGTTGGCCCGTAACTATTTCCACGAGCGTTCGGCCAACCGCCCTTTTTGAATATAACTTCCTTCCTTTTTGGGCGCTATTTCGCCATACTTTTGAATGGAGAACGACTCCGGCCAGGAAGGCCCGCGTGGCGAAAACCGCCAGCAGGTAGAGCAGCCAGGCATTGTCGATTTGCCAAAACATCGTGCGACTGGGCGTCATAAGAACCTCCCGTGGGTATGTGCTCACCGAGCACTTTCTTATTCCTGTCCGCAATTTCATTGGTATCACCTTAACTTGCAGACGATTGACAAACCAAATCAAATAAACTAAAAACTTATTAAGGAAAACTAAATACCCGTTCTCCCGCTGAACCCATCGGCTGGAGTAACTTGTAAGAGGGCTTCGCAAGGCTGTTTGGCGCCTGTAAAGTATTCATGGCTTGATATGACAATGGTGGAATTCGATGGTCCTTAATGTGAACCAGTTGAGATCATTTTACGCCGCCGCAAAAAATGGCAGCATAACGAAAGCAGCCGCGGAACTGATGGTCACCCCGGCGGCCGTTACGCTGCAGGTAAAGCAACTCGAGGAAAACATCGGGTTGAAACTCCTCTATCGGTCAGGCAATTCGATGCTCCTTACGGAGTCCGGCTTGGAGGTTTTCGGCAGAATCCGAACGTTTTTCGATGAAATACAAAATCTTGAAGTATTTATTGCGGACATAAGCAAGGGGAAATCGGGAGAGCTCAAGATAGGATGTTCGGAGACGGCGGCCATATACGTCATGCCCGGGCTGATTTCCTCCTTTCAACTCGCATATCCCGGCATCAAGATCGTTATCGGCCGAGGCACCACGGACGAGATGCTAAACAGCCTCGTGAACCGGCAAATCGAGCTTGTGGTCGCCCATTACAGACCGGAAGACAAAAGATTCAAAATGCGGTTCATGGGGAGCAAAATCATTACACTGATTGCGGCCAAAAACAGCACATACCTGCCGCAAGAGGCCGTTGGCATCAATTCCCTCAAGGAGGTCCCTTTTATAGCCCCGGCCAAGGGTTCGGCTATTCGCCATATTATGAGCAATTACCTGAAACAGTTTAAGGTCTTCCCCAAAATCGTCATGGAAACCTCCAGCATTGCTCTAACTAAAACGCTCGTGCAGCAGGACAAGGGGTTTAGCTTTGTTTGCCGGGAAGGCATAAATGAGGAGATATCCAAAGGCCAGCTCAAAGAGGTTCAAGTGCTGGAAGGGTTGCCCGCTATCGAGTACGGTGTGGGGTACCTCAACCGCAATGATTTATCGGAGGCGGCATTGGCTTTTATAAAAATCATGGAACAGTCCAAACATGAGCAGGGGGCTCGCGGATAAGGGGCTCCCGGGGCACGCCGCCGCCGTTACGCGTCTCCACCGCGATTCGCAACCCCTGGGGATCGACCGGGCAAGGGAGCGCATCGTATCGGAAACCCTGCAGCCCCCGGGCATCGCCAAAGGCGTCGGGTAAGGCCCTGATCCGGACCGGGTTTTGCCACCAGCGCGAAAGGCTTTTGCACCACGAAGAAAGGAAGAGCACGAAGGCGGAGACGGCAGGGACGTACCGGGTCCATCTTCTTCGTGATCATGGCCTTCGTGGTAAAAACATTACGCGGTCCGGCCTCATTTGCTTATCGGATCGGCTACCCTGCCCATGAAAAGGATGAGGGAGCTCCGGTTGTCCCGTATCAGGAAAAAAAACGGGTGGTCGCACCGGAATACGGGATGGCTGCGAGCGGCCGTGGCTCTCATCTCGCCTGCTGTTGCCGCTGCGGCTTCAGTTCCTTCCTCGTCTACCTTTACGAACACCTTGTGTTTGATCCGTCCTATCCAAAGGCGGCCTTCGGGGGGGCCAATGGCCGAGAAATCGGCGCCTTTTGTGAAAGCCTTCTTCATGCCCAGCCTCATTAGAGAAGGCTTGAGATCGTAGCTCGCCTCCATCGTAAACTTGGGCACGTACAGCTCTACATTCCGTGTCGGCTGGTTATCGAGCGCATCTATCCATTCGCCAAGTTTTGCCCCGGTCAACCGCTTTTCGAGTCCGGAGAGGCCATCGATTGTCCGGGGAAGCAAAATGACCAGGGAAAGATCGTCGCCCCGGTACGGGATGGAAACGGCCTGGAAATCTTTTTCGTAGAGCAATTTGTAGTCTCCGCGCCGATGCATCAGGGGGGCCGTAACCTTTTGGGTCGAAGAGAGGTTGAAAGGGGCATCAAGGGTAGCGCTTTTTGAAAATTGATCCTTCCAAAAGCCCTTGAAGTAAACCGCGTTGACAATGACACAAACCGAGTTGGGGGCAAGCCGGTCGATAATCTTACCGATCTTTCCTTCCGTTTTTCGGCTTACCCAGGCGTTGATCTGTTGGACTCCGCCGGAGAAAAGCTCCGCATCATAGTCGTCTTGCAAGCCGGCCTCGAATTGCTTGTTAACACCGCCCCCGGTTAGAAAGAGCCCGTTTGCGACTTTGAGCTTCAGGCCGTCCTTTCGGGCGAGGCTCAAAAGATCGGCATTTGTCTTTTTGAAATCCTTGCCAAGCCGCGCCTGGTCGACCGGGAAATGAAGGGCGCGAGCGATTTGCCTGGCCGTATCCCCTCGCGCGCCGGCGTAGGCCATGGCAAGAGCGCTCGAAATGGAGTAGGGGGAAAGGAAAAGATTGCCCGTTCGGGAGGAGAGTTCACCATAGATTTGGGCGGCAAAGGAGTTGTTGGCTGTCGAAAGGCCAGGAGGCGGCTGGGTCGAAACGGAAGAAGAGGGCTCCCCCGCCGATGCGAACCGTGCCGCACAGAGGGCGGCAAACGAGATAATCACCAGCATTGTACAGAGTGGCTTCATGTTTTTTTGCCTCCTTTGGCTCAGTCCTTGCGATTACCCGCGCATACGCCCACTTACCCCTTACCGGAGACGCGCATAGAGGGGCAAGGCTCGATCGCCCCCCTTTTTTTTGCAAAGGGGGGCTGGGGGGATTTCAAGTCTTTTCGTACAGCACGGAGTAAACTCCGTCCCTGTTCTTAAGGATATCGAGGTCGAAAAACCTGAGTACTGAATAACCCAAAATCTTTTACTCTGCCGATGGAAAACCCGATCATCGGGTTTTTTCACCTAGCTAAATCGTCGCTCGTTTTTGACCGGATCCTTGCCCTCCCGAACTGAAGTGTATTGGACAGTTGTTTCGTTGTTTCCGGCGCCGGCAGAGTAAATCCCCCCAACCCCCCCTCAAAAAAGGGGGGCGATCGAGCCAAGCCCATCCGTGCGCATTAATTGCAAAAGGAGGTATGTTGGCGCATGTACGGGTAATTGCCGGGGCTCAGTCGGAGGGGGCTTTAAGAACCATGTTCAAAACGGCCTGGCGCCCCTCGACCCTTACCGCGTGCAACCCCCTTTTTAGCGCCGGCAGCACCTCGGAGGGATTTTCCACCCGCTCGCCGTGGCCCCCGGAGGCGGTAACGATCTTTTCGTAGTCCGGAGAAGGGGATAGGTCGGTTAAGGGAAAGCTGTTTGTCCTTTTTGCCCAGCCCTCGGGATAGATGGCCGCGGTTGCGCGGCGCACCGCGTTCCAGCAGCTATTGTTGAAGATGACGGTAAGGGTGGGAAGACCCAGCGCGCGGGAGACAAAATGAAAGGGAGTGGGGTTTCCAAACATATAGCTGCCGTCCCCAACGACGGTTACTACCGTTTTGTGCGGCCAGGCGAGCTTTATGCCCAGTGAGGCCCCCAGTCCCCAGCCAAGGCCTCCGGCGGTGGTTCCGCCAAAATAGGCGTTGGGTGAGGCAATCTCGACCTGGTTTAGCAGAAGGTCGTATTCATTTACGAAAACGGTTTCCTCGTCGTTTATCTCCTGTATGCAGTGCGAGACCCAGGCGGGGTCAAGAGGAGAGCTCTCGCGCGCTTTTTCCATCTCCTTTCGGGATGCGGCCCTGTTGGCATCGTGGAGGGCCTTGACGCGCGCAAACCTTTCCGCGATTTTTTCTTTCCCGTTTTCTCGGCGGTCGCAGAGGGCCTCGCCCAGAAGGCGGAGCGCCGTGGCGGGATCGGCGCGGAGCGCCAAGTCGCATGGAAAGCTGCGCATCGGATACCTGGAGTAGATCGGGTCGATCCCCACGTGGATAACCTTGCAGTCCTCCGCGGGCCCTTTGACCTTGGGATACCAGGGCACATCGCTTTCCACGACCAAAATGAGGTCGGCATCCTCGAGCAGGGGGGCGGGCGAAAATCCCGCGTGCATGGGGCTCGTTGTGGGAAAACTGAGCGTGCGCTGATTGAAGGTAACTACGGGAATAGCGAAGTCTTCGGCAAGGCGGGTGAGGGCTACGACCGCTCCCGGGCAGCTTCCGGCGCTGGAAGTGATTATCAAAGGAGAGTTTGATGCGGCAACCATCCGGGCGGCGGCTTCGATGTCTTGCGGGTCGGGATGGAGGCGCCCTCCCGTATGTCTTGCGGGCAAGGCCGACACGGTGAATTCATCGTGGGCTTCGGCGAGCGTTTCCCGTGGAAGCGTCAGGTAGACCGGCCCTTTGGGTTCGCTCATGGCGATCTCCAGCGCCCGGTCCACAACGGATTCCAACTGTGTGAAATTTCGCAACTCATAGTCCCATTTCACATACTCTCGAATCATGCCCGCCTGGTCGAAGGACTCCTGGGCCCAGTGGATGCAAAGATCTCGGCCCCCGTGGAGTCCGCTTTCCGTAATCGGAGTGCGCCCGGCGGTCAAAAGTATCGGAATGCGGTCGCGCGCCGCGTTGATGATCCCGTTTAGCGCGTTGGCGGTCCCAACGGTCACGTGGACCATTACCGCCTGAGGTTTCCCGGTGGCAAGATAGTATCCGTGCGCCATGGCGACCGCCACGTTTTCGTGGGGGACGGCGATAGGCTTCAAGGTGGTCGGGCCCCGGGCGGCAAAGCAGGCGAAAGCATCTATTAGCGGAGCAAAATCGGTTCCGGCGTTTGCGAAAAGATACTCAACGCCCCGTTCGCTTAAAAGTTGCAGGTATGCCTGGGCGGTAGTCTCGATTGGTAAAGTCTTACGTTCCATCGCAGTGTCCTTGGTTTGGGTCCAAGAAACTCAATAGCAAACTAAGGACAAGGTTTAAAGCTGTAAATCGGTGAATGGGGGAATGGGGGAATGGGGGAATGGCCTGGCGGTCGGTTCCAAATGGCGCTCACGGGTGTAATTCGAACTGATACGCTAAGCGGCTTCCTCGCCGCACTGACGCCAGTAGTTGCCCCAGTCGGAGTTCGCCCTTGTGGTTCGCAGGGCTAACATATTGTCAGCGTTTTCCTTTAGCCACCAGGCTCCCGAGATTTTTAGCCTTTGCTGAATCGCATGACGATTTCCGCTCTCAATTTCACCGGAACCTATCGGTAGGTCGGCCTCTATAGCGCCCCGATAGTCAATCTGAGTGAGGCGATTTGTGAGATAGCGATAACATTTCCTGACCGGAGCCTTATCGTCGGCTCTTGTATCAGGCTCCAGACGAGGCTGCAGAGCCTCCAAGACCTGTGAGACATTGTTGGTCTTCAGGTTCTGCTTTTGTTCCTGCAAGCCGGCTTGCCTTCTTTTCCTGCGCGCATGGTTGCGCTGCCTCACCGAGATATTCGCACACGCGATAGAAGTCGACGAGGAAACTGGCCTGAGTCCCGAATACACGGCTTGCCTGGTCAGGAATCCAGGTTGCCCCGTCCCCCGGACAATGAATTTCACATCCCGGATTCAGTCCGGCCCGGATCGCACAATCCAGCCATCGATTTCCGGTTTGTTCCAGCCCCTCCTACGCTCCGCGCTACGGGGGACCGTTATGCCCTTCGAGTTTTTCGCAAGCTCCGGGGGACCTCCCTTTCCTTAGAGAGCCAGAGCGTTGCGCCACTTTCCGGTTTTTGCGTCTGTCGCCACACCTTTGCTCCTGGCCATGAAGAAGTTCGCAAATTAGGCCGAGAATGTCCGGCTAATTGTTTTGACGCGCAAAATAATTCCGCCAGCGGCAAAAAACCGCGTATCAGTTTGAATTACACCCGGCGCTCACTATTCACTGTTCACTGTCCACCTCGCGTGCTATAGTCCGAGGACCACTGATAAACCTTTTTACCCGTAAAACCGCCGGCATCGATTTTTTCGAAAAACGGTCAACATCACGGATTTTCGATACCGGCATTTGAGTTTCGACTGTTTGGAAAGGTTCAGGTTTCGATGGCTGGAGAGCTGTACAGGGAAGCAGGGGTTGATCTTGACAAGGCAAGCGATCTTGTCAGCCGCATCAGGCCGATAGTTCGTTCTACCTTTCGCGGTGGCGTTATCACGGACATCGGCGGTTTCGGAGGATTGTTTTCCCTGAATCTCCAGGACGTGAAGAGTCCGGTGTTGGTCTCTTCGACAGATGGGGTGGGGACCAAGTTAAAAATCGCATTCATGGCCGATAAACACGATTCGGTAGGAATAGATCTTGTGGCCATGTGCGTAAACGACATAGTGGTGCAGGGCGCAAAGCCTCTTTTCTTTCTCGACTACCTTGCCCTGGGGGGCGTGGATCTGGGGCTGGTCGAACAGTTGGTTTCCGGCATCGCCGCGGGCTGCAGGAAGGCGGGCTGTGCGCTGATAGGAGGGGAAACCGCCGAGATGCCCGATTTCTATCGGCAAGGCGAATACGACATGGCCGGTTTTGCCGTAGGCCTTGTCGATAACTCCCAGATCGTAGACGGTTCGACCATTCGGGTCGGCGACCGGATCATCGGGCTTGCATCCAGCGGGCTCCATTCCAATGGGTACAGCCTCGTAAGGCGCATAGTGTTCGACAAGCTGGGATTAAAGCCGGACAGCAAGGTGTCCGAGCTTAATCGAACGGTTGCCGAAGAACTGCTTGAGCCCACCATTATCTACGTCGAGCCGGTTTTGCAACTGCTTCGCAAGTACCGCGTTCACGGAATGGCCCATATCACCGGGGGCGGTTTCTACGAAAATATCGCAAGGATTCTTCCCCGGCCCTGCAAGGCTATAATCAGGGAGGGCTCATGGAGGGTTCCCCCCGTCTTTACTTTCCTGCAGGAAAAGGGAGAGGTGCCCCGGGAAGAAATGTATTCGGTTTTCAATAACGGGATCGGGTTTGTGCTCGTGGTCGAACCCTCGGAGGCAGAAGACATAGTGTCTTTTCTGGGCGCGGTGGTCGATGGGGTGCAAATCATCGGGGAGATAGTATCCAAGGAGCCAGGCGAGCAGGCGGTGGAAATTGCGGGGTAAAGAGTGAGCCGTTAAAACGGCGACTGGCCGTACTCGCTACACGCTAATTGCTATTTGCTTCCCGCTCCCTGCTACCCGCTTGTTGCTGTTTTTTTCTTGTTGCCGGGTCTTTATTCTGCTATAAGACTTTTTTCTAATCGAGCACTCCGGGCGTCTTTTCGCCCTTCGCGAAAGGAATTTGGAACATGAGCAGAGTATGTGAGTTCTGCGGCAAAGTACCGCATGTGGGCAATAACGTCAGCCACGCCAACAACAAAACCAAGCGAATCTGGTTTCCCAATCTCCAGCATGTGCGGCACGTATTATTGGACGGCTCGGTCAAGCGGGTAAAGGCCTGCACGAGATGCATCCGTTCCGGGTACGTAAAAAAACCTGCCTGATCGCTGTTTATGTCTGTATTTTAGGCGCTAGGCGGCTGTCTTTACTTTCTGATCCTGCGGTTTAAAAATGTCTCGACCTTTATCGGACCCTGAAAAGACGACCCATTTCGGATTCCTCACCGTTCCCGAGGGGGAAAAGGTGCAGTGGGTGCGTCGCCATTTCGACAGCATAGCCTACAAATACGATTACATGAATACCCTGCTGAGCTTTGGCGTCCATTACCAGTGGAAGCGGATAGCTGTGGGGATGATGGGCCTTGGGGCGGGCGACAGGGTGCTCGATGTCTGCGGGGGCACAGGAGATCTTTCCCGGATGGCGGCCGAGCGGGTCGCGCCCACAGGATCGGTGGTGCTCTACGACATCAACTGGGAGATGATGGCTGCCGGAAGACCCAAAACTGCGGAGTCGCAGCATGCGGGCCGTATCCGCCACGTGCAGGGCGATGCGGAAAACATGAGTTTTCCAGACGAGACTTTCGATGCGGCGATAGTAAGCTTCGGGATAAGGAACCTGACACACTTCCAAAGAGGTTTTGCGGAGATGCACCGGGTCCTTAAGAAGGGCGGGGTCTTCATGTGCCTCGAATTCTCGGAGCCTGTGACACCCTGGTTTCGCTGCCTCTACGACTTCTATTCTTTTCACCTTATGCCCATCGTGGGGAAAATCCTTGCCAACTGCGGGCCGGCCTACTGCTATCTTCCCGAATCGATCCGGCTTTTTCCCGGCGCAGACGAACTAAAAGCGATTCTGGAGAAAACGGGTTTTTGCGATGTCCGGTACCGAAGGCTTACAAACGGGATCGCCGTCGCGCACGTGGGTAAAAAAGGGGACCGAGTCCGATGAAGCTCAACTGGGCTGAAATGCTGGTCGTAAACAACCCCTTGAGGGTGTTCGAGCAGAGGTTTCAGATCGGCTGGATGAAAAAGCACGCCCGGATTTCCTCGGGAGGGTCATTTCTTGAGATAGGATGCGGGCGGGGAGCGGGGGCCTCGATAATTCGGGAGAAATTTTCGCCCGGGTTTCTTTGCGCAACAGATCTCGACCCCAAGATGATGAACCGCGCCCTTCGCTATCTGCCCGGGCAAAAGAGGAAAAGCATCTCTTTTTGCGCGGCCGACGGTCTCTATTTGCCCTTTCCCGACTCGGTTTTCGACGCGGTATTCGGATTCGGAGTTTTGCACCACATTCCCGACTGGCAGGGCGCGCTAGCCGAAATCGCCAGAGTTTTAAAGCCGGGCGGGACATATTTTCTCGAAGAACTCTATCCCACGCTTTACCAAAACTTCATAACCAGGCACATCCTGCTCCACCCGGAGGAGAACCGCTTCTGCTCCCCTGAACTCAAAGAGGCCCTGGACAGCGCTTTTTTCACCGCGCGTGCTTCCTTTGAACTCAAGTTTGCCGGAATTCTGGCCGTCCTCGAGAAAGTCAGTTGATCCTCATTGAAAGATTACCGTAAACCCGCCATCTTCTTGGTTTTCGGCCTTGCAGTTCTTACCATCCTTTCCTGCCTTCCCTCCGCTCCGCAGGGGCCCTTCGATGCGAGAAGCTATACGCGCCTTGCCGGTGTAAGAGTCGAACCGCACGCCTGGACGGCGCTGATCGAACCTTTGTTTTCTCCCATGGAGATCGTAGCCGGAGCGCCCAATTTTTTGGTCGCTGCCGTTTCCCTGTTGCTATGGGTGTTTCTGGGGGCGTTGGCGTGGAAAATGTTCATGCAACTACGCGCGGGAAAAAATCAGGGCCGATTTCTGGTGGCGCTGGCGGGAATTCAAAGCGCTCTTATCGCCACCTCTTCTTTGCTGCTTTTACTTTTTCTGTGCGTAATCGGCCGCGTTCCGGGCTGGCGGTTGGTAGTAGAGGACCCCAATCTGATCGTTGCCGACCTTCACACCCACACGGTAATATCTCATGACGGCCTCGTGTCGATGCTAACGAACCTCGACTGGCACAGGTCCTGTGGCTACGACATGGAGGTCTTTATAGAACACGATAACCTTGTCGCCCACAAATTGAGCGGACTGAGCGCGGCCAGGATGTCGCGCCTTCCGGCTTTTCTATCGGGCATCGAGGTCCATACGGGGCCAAGGGCCATGGCCATTGGCATTTGCCAAAACCCCGACATCCCGATCGGTCCGACCGGGGACACGGCGGCGTTCGTTCAAAAGATCCATAAGGGTTGCGGAGGGGCGGTCATTGTCGTCACCCTCAAAAATCTCAAAGCGGGTGACGTTACCCGCCTGGCGGATGAAGGGGTCGATGGATTCGAAATCGCAAATTGCGGCCATCCGGGACTGCCGGAGGGTCTCAGGCGCCAGGTGCTGGCCACCTGCGCTTCCCGGGGGCTGGTGCTGGTTGCCGACACCGACTGGCACGGGTGGAGCGGGATCACCAGGACCTGGACGGTTATACGGGCGCCCGGGGCGGCCGGGCTCACGGGATCGGCAAGAGCCCAAGTCGTACTCGATAAACTACGGGAGCACAAAAGCAGTGACATCATCCCGGTGGTTGCCGGATATATGGGGCAGCCTTCGCCCGTTCGCGCCGTTTTTGCCCCGCTCGTCGAAGGGATACGTTACTGCATGGAGATGTCCGCAGCGCAGGTGATTTCCTGGTGGCTCTGGGCCTGGGCGGTTTTTGCGCTGTGGATTGCAATCGAGAAAAGGGGGCTTTGTCCCGGCGATATCCTGCCGGCCCTGCTCGTCTGGAGCACATCCGTTTGCCTTATCCTTGCCGGGATTTCGCAGGTAATGCAGGGAAAGGGGACCACCGGGTTCGGGGTTCGCATCGGACTGATAACGATTGGCGTGGGAGTTATCGCTTTAGGGATATCCACTTTTCGAGGGGTGGGGTTCCTGCGAAACGATTCCCATAATTTGAGACGCAGGTAGGTTTTTATGGCGATAAATTCTTCCGCGGCCGGTTCGCCGGGCGCAGCCGACGACTCGGGATCAGCATACGGCCGCAGGCAAACGGCGACTAACTGGAACAAACGTTTTGTAATTCTTATAGGCCTTGTGACCCTGTTTCGACTGGTCTACCTGGTCGTATCCCCGCTAAGCCTTGCAGCCGATGAGGCCTACTATTGGGACTGGTCGAGGCGGCTTGCCTGGGGCTATTTCAGCAAACCCCCGATGGTCGCCTGGATCATCGGAGCGTTTACCCGCGCGTTTGGTTCCACCACTGCGGCCGTGCGGCTGCCCTCGGTCGTCCTTGGAACGATTTCGTCTTTGGCCGTGTTTCTCCTTGCAAGGAGGATGTACGACGCCCGAACGGCCTTTTGGGCGGCGGCGGTCGGGATGGCTTCCCCGGGGGCCGCGGCCCTTGGCTACATCATGACCATCGATGCGCCTCTTATGTGTTTCTGGGCCCTTGGCCTGTATTTTTTCTGGGCGGGGGTGGAAAAAAAGGAAGGGGGCTTCGGGGCCTGGGCGGGTCTGGCGGTGGTGATCGGTCTTGGGCTTTTGAGCAAGCAGGTCATGGGCGGCTTTATCGTTCTCATGTTCGTCTTTGTTGCGGTAAGCAAGGAGGACAGGCGGTTGCTAAAATCCCCGCGCCTCTACCTGGTGTGTCTTCTCGGCCTTGCGGCGCTCCTTCCGGATGTGCTTTGGAACGTCGGCCACGGCTGGATAACACTTCACCATACCGAAACGCACTTTGCGGGAAGCCGGTCGGCTTTTTTTCTGACTTTCGCAGATTTTATCGGGGGGCAAATCGCCCTGATTTCGCCAATAACCTGGCTCCTGTTCGTTACGGTCGCGGGAATTTCGCTTGCCCGTTTCAAATCCCTGGACAAGCGCTCTCTCTATCTGCTCACCTTTAGCCTTGTCCCCCTGTCGGGCATCGCCGCGCTCAGTTTGCGGCAGAAAATTCAACCAAACTGGCCCGCCGCAGTCTATACGGCCGGAATAGTCCTACTTGCGGCCTGGGGGTGCGGGAAATTTTCCGGCGGATCCAGACTCGACGCCTGGAGGCCCTATTTTAAGAAGGGGATAATCGTTGGGGCGGTAATGGCTCTTTGCACGTACGGGCTGCCGTTTTGGGCCGCCGCCGTGCCCGGCCGGCTGGCCAGCAAGGTGGCCGACAGGGTTGAGGGGTGGAAGCACTTCGGACGGCAAGCGGGCCGCGCGCTGGGAGATGTGCCCAGCCCACAGCGCACCTTCCTGTTGACCTTTGACCGCAAGCTTGCCGCAGAACTTGCCTTCTACGTTCCCGGGCACCCCCGGGTTTATGTCTGGCGGGCTCCTGGCGCTCCGCCCACCAGCCAGTACGATCTGTGGGAGGGACCCAAGGCGGGACTGGACGCCCTGATTATCTGCCCCGCGAGCGACGCGGGCGCAGATACCGGCGCGGTTTCGGGCTATTTCGGGGGGGGGGTAAAGCCCCTTGCCGGCTTCGTGGGTGGCGATGGGCACCGGCGATACTCGCTCTACCTGGGAAGCTCCCTTAAAAAGTGGCCGGCTAAATAAGGATCGGGAATATTGAACGACCCCTTGGCATATTGACCCTCCGGGCTGTATGGCTGAATGACGACCGGAAACATCTGACCACCCGCGAGATTGGAAAGCTCATGGCCGCCACCACCGGCCACCCGCACCAGCTCCGCCGCGCTTGCGGCTTCGCCCTCGCCGACCAGGGCGCGGACACACGGCTGATTCAGGACTATCTCGGGCGCCGCGACATCCGGCATACTGTCATTTATACGGCGACAAATCCGGCGAGGTTCGAGAGACTTTGGCGGTAAACCGGCAAGGCAGCGTCACTAAAACAGGGGTAGACACAAGGAGCGGTCAACGTGAAAAACGTGACTTTGAAGGGGTGTCTCGATGGTCTTCAAGCGGTTTTCCTGATAGCAAACCTGTTGTTCATAGGCTACCAAGTTAAGGGTCAATCAGAAGCCTTGCAACTTCAGACTAAAGTATTGCAAGACAATCAAA
This sequence comes from Syntrophobacteraceae bacterium, assembly GCA_031292215.1. Lineage (GTDB taxonomy): Bacteria > Desulfobacterota > Syntrophobacteria > Syntrophobacterales > Syntrophobacteraceae > SbD1. Next base: position 58,277 of record JARLHO010000102.1, read on the forward strand.
AAATAATTAAGCCACTTTTATTTTGAAAATCAGCAATCAATTGAATGCGCCAATGTATGACGCAATAACAACCGCTATAGAAAATAATAAATGTAACTATAAGCTTTTACACGGAAAGTTTAAACAAACATTACTAGAGGACTACATAGGAAACTTTGAGACACTTGGTAATTTGGTACATGAAAAAGTAATTACTAATGAAATGGCCCATAACGAATTCGGGTATGATTTGGAAAAAGCGTGGTGCAATAAGGATGTGCAAAAAATTATTGCAGTAGACAGAAAAGCAGATAAAAATATTTCAGGCGCGAATTGTTTTTATATCGGATGTTGAAAACATGGCCGAATACAGCCTTTCCAGAGACAATAAAACCTGTTCGGATATGGATAAGGAGTAGGATGGCTCAATGTGCCGTACCCCGCACAAAAGTAGCGGGCGGCACAATCAGAATGTCACGGAAGGGATTGAGCACCAGCAAATCCGTGTCCCCGGTTACAATGTAATCGGCGTGACCGTTCACGGCCAATTCGAGAAACTTGTCATCCGTGGGATCACGGCAAACCGCGATCCGATCCATGACGATCACATTTTCTGCCGCCGCCAGAATTTTCTTTATCCAGTTATATGTGGCAGGAGAAACAAGAGGGGCAAAGTAAGGGCGGGCCAATACGTCGAAAAGCTGCTGTTCAGTCGCGGTGGACTTAAGCAAAATGCCGCGCCGTTCGACAATATAAACAGCCAGAGCTGGAAGCGAGTTGTCTTTTAAGGCCGCGCTTATAAAGACATTTGTATCAACAACGACCCTCATCAAACGCGCGGCTCGACTTCCCTTTGAGCCCGTTTCACCAGCCTGTCTATGTCCTCGTCGGTCAGACCGGAGGCGACGACCCGCACGCGCGATTCCCGCCGACCGGGGATCAATTCCCGTTCCGGCCCGATGGTGAGCGTGACGCGCTCATCGGAAGCGATGCCCCGGCGTTTCAGTTCATCCGCGATTTGTCCGGCTGTGCTTTCAATGATCTCAATGCGTTCGCCCATCGTTGCGCCTTTCGTTTTATGAAACAACAGCCCCGTTTGCCAACGGGCAAGTGACCCCCTGCCCTAATAATCATATAACCACTATACCAGAAATCATGAAACAGATCATCCTTGAGTCTTTGCATCAAAAGCCCTGAAATTTATACAGCCCCCCATGGGCGAACCTGCCGGAGACGGGTCGAGACCGCCCGAAACCGGGTCCTGGTCGAGCGTCAGTGTCCGGCCCGTGACGTTATGACAACCGGGCCACAAATCCCCAAGGTCGAACTCGATTTCCTGAAAAGGATCAGATCGTATTTTGTCGTTTTCATAGAAACGGGCCAAGGGGAGTCATTGGTTCGAATCAAGTCTGTAAATGTCCAGGATTTTAGCAATCGGGGTCCGGCAGCCATAAATATCCGACTCAGTGATCGGCATCTTTTTCATTTTGTCGAGCCGGTAGGTGGAAGGAGATAGAATTTCGCATACCCAATCGGGCGTTACCGAGATCGGGTTTTGGTCCTCTTCCCATATAAATCTTTCCTTTTTCCATCCGGCCAGGTCGGGGACAACGGTGTGTTCGCCCGACTGGATCTCGGGTTCGACCAGGATGATCCAGCCTCCAGGTCCACCACTGCCAAACTGGTAGGGCGGATTGAGCTTGCCATCCAAAACTGAACTTGCATAGACGTGTTTCCTCGACGGTCTTGGATGGACGATCAATTCTCCGGGATGGTGAAAAGGTCTTCATAGGTTGCCATCTTTTTTGACGGTTCGCTCATGGCCGCCCTTTTCTCTTCCAATTTTCCATCGCAGCGAAAGCGGCGCCGGGGCAATCAGTCCTTTTTATCCGAAGGCACAAGGGTTCGCAGGACATCTTCCTTACCGATAATGCCCACCAGTTTTCCCCCTTCCACAACCGGAATGGTGTGGAAGCTGCGGTTTACCATGATCTCGGCCAACTCGTCTATTCCCGCTTCGGGCCCAACCGTTACCGGGTTGGACGTCATCGCGTCCGAGGCCCTGATCGCCGCTATCTTTTGCATTTCTTTTTCCGTTTTGCCCAGCGGATGAATCGGGATAAACGAATCGAGGATCGCGAAAACGGATGGAATCGGAAGTTTTTTCTGCTCGGCTATGAGATCGCTTTGGCAAATGAGACCGACCAGGTCGCCGTTGGCGTCAACGACCGGAAAGCCGTTAAAATGCTTTTCGAGCATGAGTTTGGCGATTTCATTTACTTTCGTGTCCGGGGTAACCGTTACGATTTCCCTGGTCATTATATCTTTGGCCTTTATCATGTAAAATCTCCGCTAGGTTTGCCAATATAAAGTGGATGGACACCCGTTAATCTTACCACTCGTTATCGTAAAGGTCACGGGCGGGATTGAAAAGCTAAAATTTTTTCCCCCATCCGTTTTGCCTCCAAGAGTATCTCTGCCTCATCGACTGTTGGGAGTTTTCGATTCTCTACGACCATCCGGCCGTCCACCCATACGAACCTCACATCTCCCCCGCGCGCCGCGTAGACGATGTGGCTGACAGGGTCGTAGAGGGGCGTAAGATGAGGTTGCAAAAGATCTAGTGCTACGAGGTCGGCCTTTTTGCCCGGCTCGATGCTGCCGATCTCGTCCTGGAGCCCCAGGGCGGAAGCTGAGCCCGTTGTCGCCATTCGGAGCGCCATCTCAGCCGGACAGGCGAGGGCGTCCTTTGTGAAAACCTTGTGCAGCCTGGCAGCACATCCCGCCTCCGATAGGAGATCGAGATCGTTATTGCTTGCGCATCCATCCGTTCCCAGTCCGATCTTTACCCCCAGGGCCGCCAACTCAGCGATAGGGGCGACCCCCGAGGCAAGCTTCATATTGCTTTCCGGACAATGGGAGATGGAGGCGGAGCTTTGGGCGATAAGCCGGATTTCCGAGGGCGAGAGCCAGATCGCGTGCGCGCACAGGGTGAGATCGTCTAGAACTCCGAGAGCTCCCAGGTGCATCGCGGGTCTTAGCCCGTATTGATTGGTTATCTGTTCGACCTCTTGTCTTGTCTCCGACAGATGGGTCTGAAAGAGGATTTTATTGCCGCGGCAAATATCTTTGGTTTTCTTAAGGGTCAGAGGTGAGCAGGTGTAGGGGGCGTGGCAGAAAAGCGAGGGGCGGATTAGCCCGGCCCGGGATGGGAACTCGCGCAGGAAATCTTCGGCGTGCGCAAGGGAATTCGCGGGATTGGGGACATCGGGGGTTGGAAAATCGACAATTCCCTGGCCAAGGACCGCCCGGATGCCGGCTTTTACGCAGCCCCTTGCCGCCGCATCCTCGAAAAAGTAGCCATCGCAAAAGCACGTCGTGCCGCTTTTTAGCATCTCGGCGGCCGAAAGCAAAACGCCCAGGTAGACGGAGTCCGGGTTTACGAAAGCCTTTTCCAGCGGGAAGATACTTTCTTCGAGCCACTGCTTAAGAGGCAGGTCGTCAGCGATGCCCCGAAAAATACTCATTCCCGCGTGCGTGTGGGAGTTTACCAGGCCGGGCATGAGAAGGCAGCCCGAAAGGTCTATTTCCCGGCGCCCCCGGAAAAGGTTGCACAGCTCATTGGAAGGGCCGACGGCGGCTATTCGTTCCCCTTCGATCGCAACGGCGCCCCGGCGATAGCGGCTCATGGCGGGATCGCAGGCTACTAGCCAGTCGGCGTTAAAAAGCAGCAAATCTACTTCGCGTACGGCAGGCGTCATAAAGCAGGGAGCGGGGAGCGAGGAGCGGGAAGCAGGGATCGCCGGATAGCTTTGGGCTTCCACCACCTTGCAGGGAGCGGGGAGCGGGGAGCGGGAAGCAGGCGGCGCCGGATAGCTTTTGGCTTCCTCCACCTTGCAGGGAGCGGGGAGCGGGGAGCGGGAAGCAGGGATCGCCGGATAGCTTTGGGCTTCCACCACCTTGCAGGGAGCGGGGAGCGGGGAGCGGGAAGCAGGCGGCGCCGGATAGCTTTGGGCTTCCACCACCTTGCAGGGAGCGGGGAGCGGGGAGCGGGAAGCAGGCGGCGCCGGATAGCTTTTGGCTTCCTCCGCACTGGTTTCTGCTCCCATCATTTTGGCGAACTCCCGGACATGGCCGAAGATTTCCTCGAGATCGAGTGTTAGAAGGACGCGGTCCTTCATAACGAGGCGACCGTTAATGATGGTGTGGCGGACATCGGCTGCCCCGGCCGCATAAACCAGGTGGCTTACCGGGTTATAGACGGGTGTAAGGTTTGGCTTTCTGAAATCGACGACTATGAGGTCGGCCAGGAGTCCCGAAGCGATTTGCCCGGTCTTTCCCCCCCAGCCCAGCGCGTCGGCCCCCGAGACGGTGGCCATGCGAAGCGTTGTTTGAGCGGACGTGAGCGTCGGGTCGAGCCCATTGACCTTGTGGAGCTTGGCGCACATACCCATTTCCGCGAACATGTCCAGGGTGTTGTTGCTCGCGCAGCCATCGGCGCCCAAGGCCACGGTCGCCCCGGCCTGGAGAAGGCGCGGGACCGGGCAGATCCCGGAGGCGAGCTTCATATTGCTTTTGGGGTTATGGACCACATTTACGCGGTTTTGGGCAAGCAACTCTATATCGGTATCGTCCAGGGCCACACAATGGTCGGCTATAAGGCGGGCGTTTAGCATGCCCAGAGTTTCAAGATGCGCTACGGGGCGTCTCCCGTACATTTCCATTACCTGTTTTACTTCGGCCTCGTTTTCCGACAGGTGTACGACGAGCGGCACATCGAACCTGGCAGACATCCGGCCGCACTTTTTTAGAAGATCCGGCGAGCAGGTGTAGAGCGAGTGGGGTTCGACGGCCACACTGACAAGCGGGTCGCCTCGCCATTTTTCGACGAGCAGTTCGGTATGCCTCAGGCCGTTTTCGATCTCTCCGTAGCAAGGAGAGGGGAAATCGTAGAGGACCTCGCCCACAAGTGCCCGAACGCCGGCTTTTTTGGCCGCCTCCGCCACCTTGTGCTCAAAGAGATACATGTCGCAAAAACCAGTGGTCCCGGAGCGGATCATCTCCGCGCAGGCAAGCATCGTGCCCCAGTAGACCCACTTTTCGGTGAGCTTTTTTTCGGCCGGGAAAATGTGGCCGTGCAGCCATTCCATGAGAGGAAGATCATCGGCTAGTCCGCGAAAAAGGGTCATGGCGGCGTGCGTGTGGGAGTTTATGAGGCCGGGGAGGGCCACGCACCCGGAGATATCGAGGGTCTCGCTAGATTCGAAAGCCGCGCAAACAAGGTCTGAGGGGCCAACGGCCACGATTTTTCCGGCGCGAACCGCTATGGCGCCCGGACTAAATATTGTCGAAGCCGGGTCAATGGTCAGGACGAGCCCGTTTAGAAGAAGAATATCGACCTGTTCCTTTTTTCCGTAAGATCCATCCCGCCGTTGCGTCAGCCCGCCCAAATTCATCCGTCCAATCAATTTTGAGTTTGAAATTTCAAATTTTAAGCCTAAAATCACACTTTGATATTTTCTATCTCAATTTTTTCACAATAAGACTCGAAAATCAAAGCCCATGAAAATAACAGACGGTCTCCATGCTTTCCCGTGGACTTCGATGTCCGCCAACAACTGCAACACCTATCTCATCGACGGTCCGGCAAAGATCCTGATCGACCCGGGGCACCTCAGTTTTTTCCCGCACGTCGCGGCACAGTTAAACGCGCTGGGGATAGACATCGGCGATATAGACCTGATTGTTGCGACTCACGGCCATCCCGATCATTTCGAAGCGGCGAGGTATTTTAAAAATCAGCCCGCACTTTTTGCCGTCGGTTTCGAAGACTGGCAACTGATCCGGCGCAGGCTGGAACAGGCGGGTCCCGCTTCGGGCCTTGAGGATTATACGCCCGATTTTTTCCTGGGACCGGGCAGCCTTACCGTAAAGGGGGTCGAACTGACGGTCGTAGCCTGCCCGGGCCATTCCCCGGGATCGGTTGCCCTCTACTGGCCCGAGCGCAAGGCTCTTTTCCCCGGGGATGTGATCTTCCGGGACGGCCTCGGGCGAACGGATCTTCCCGGAGGAAACGGCGCTGTCCTAAAAAAGAGCATCAGGGAACTCGCAACCCTCGATTCCGAACTTCTCCTGCCAGGGCATGGAGATATTGTCCGGGGCGCCGACCAGGTCAGGGCGAACTTTAAACGGGTCGAGTCCTACTGGTTCAACTATATTTAAAGAAGACCTCATGCGCGTCAGGTCAGGCAGTTTCGCTCGCCTGGGCCTCGGCGCGCTCTTTTTCCAGTTCGCCAAGTCGCTGCTCCAAGGTTTCAACTCTTGCCAGAAGCTCCAGGAACTCCTTTTTTCGAACGACTTCCAGGCTTTCGGAAACCTTTCTAAAAGACGAATGGATTTTTGCTCCCGCTTCTTCCCATTCCTTTTCGCCGCTCTTTATGAGCTCATCGGTAAGCGTTTCCGCCTCGTCGCTGGATAGCTTTCCCTCTTCCACCAGGTTCCGTGTCGCCTCCAGGATCTTGTCGCGAGTAAGCACCGCGGCGCCCAATCCGGCAAGCACGCCTTTTTTAAGCAGGTCAAACATTTTTGCTCCTTTGGTACGATTATGGCCCGGCTTTGGCCGGCGGGTTCCTTCGGCTGAGCGGCATGCAAACAATCTTGCACCCCATTTATTTATACTGTATCTGGCAGGTGGGAGCGTGTCAAGGGGGTGGCCTAGGGATGTCTCGACCTGTGCGGAGCCCTCCAGGTTTTGCTTTTTGCGGAAATAACGGCCATCGGGGTGGCGGTCAATTAAATGTGCGGCGAGGCCTCTTTCTCGCTTAGTTGATATCGAAGGGCCAGTTCCTTTTGCAACTGAAAGTCCTCTGTCCTCCAATAAACAGTATGTCAATATCAAACTTATAGTTATCGCATCCGCACGCAAATGATCCGAATCACTGCTGTCCGATTAATTTCAAAAGCGGCGGCGAATGTGTAGGGTGGGCACAGTTTCACCGTGCCCACCGAAAAGGTGGGCAAGATAAGGCCCTGCCCACCCTACAAAAACCGGCACAACATTTTGGCTCGAGTATCAGTTCTAATCCATGAATGCCGTGCAGATAGCACTACCCATTCAAATCGAAAACGGGAAACTATGCCAAAGAGCATTAGAAATCGAACGTTTATAGCTGCCGATTCAAAATTAACCGGACAGCAGTGGAACCGAATATAACTGCCTGCTCACTCTCATCGTAGCAACTGTAGAATGAAGGCCTAAAATCAGAAAATAAACGAGATGCTTTGGTGATAATATTGGAACATTTATTTGGCATAAAGCATCCTGAGCATATTTATAAACTCAATAAAAGCATTTTCAAAGTTATCTGCAAGACTTTGAAGTTTGTTAAGATCGTCTTTCGGGTGCAGTTTCCCGGGTTGACAACGGCCTTGGCTATTGCTTAAAAAGAGCGGGAAGCGGGTGGTAAGAGGGGTGTGGCGGTTATATTTCCGGCACCCGGCGGTTTAAATTTTTCCACTGCGGAGTAGACATGAACACTGTCCGGCAAGATATCATAGCCCTTTTGTCCGGGGAAAAAAATGGGGCAAAAGCCATTTCAAAAATCGTTCGTATAAGCGAAAAGGAGGTCTACCTACACCTGGAACACATCGCCCGGTCCCTTAAATCCAGGGGCGAAAAGCTCAAGATAACCCCCGCCCGCTGCCTGGAATGCGGGTTTGTCTTCGAGAGCAGAAACCGCTTTACCGCGCCTGGAAAATGTCCCGTATGCAAGGGAGAACATATACAGGATCCGCTGTACGCCATCTAGCCCGGTTCCATCTTTTACGGCTTACGCCATCGCCTGAAGCACCAAGCTGGTAGCCCGATATTACTTGAAAATAAGTAGTTCACGGTATTTATTGATCGTTAATCCTGAGTATAATGGGAATAAAGGTATTTATTTACCATTCTCAGAGCCCTCCCCGGCATTCCGCACTCTGATAAAGAATTTCATTTAATGGCGAAAGGGCCTGGAGCAGTGCAATGGTAAGCTCGTATATCCGGCAGGAAAAGTTCGATGAGCTTCGCCGCAGGGTGGAAGAAATCCTCGGAAACCGGAACGAACAAAGCCAAGACCCTTCGGGCTTGGACGTAACCCGGCTTATCCACGAACTGGAAGCCCGCCAGGTGGAGTTGGAGAACCGCAACGAAGAGCTTCGGACCGCAAAAAACGACTTGCAGGAATCTATAAGCCTATACGGCGATCTGTATGAGCATGCTCCCGTGGGATACCTGGACCTTTCCCTGGACGGCTTGATTGCCCGGGCAAATAGCGCCGCGCGGAAAAGACTGGGCATTATTTCGCACCTTCCCCCCGATCTTTCGTTCCACGCATTTATCCATACCGGGGACCTGGGAAAATTCAGGGCGCTAATGAGGCGTGTGGGCAAAGGGGAAGAGGAAAAAGGAACCTGTGGGCTAAGGATCGTCTGCAAGGATCAAGCGGAAGCGATTATTCAGCTCGAGCTTTCGCCCGCGCGAGACGAGGAACGTAAGGTGAAGGGGTGGCGCCTGGTCTTTGTCGATATGACCGAACGTAAGCGGGCCGAGCAAAAAGTGGTGGAAAGAAAAGAGCATCTGAGAGCCGAGTTAAAGGCCATGGCGCGGCTGCAAAAGATCAGTTCGATGTGCGCAACCGATGGCGCCATGGGGACGGTTCTAGGCGAGATAGTCGATGCGGCGGTCGCTATTTCCGGGGCGGACTTTGGGGCCATCCAACTTTTCGACGGTAAGACATCCATGCTTTCCGTCGTGGCACAGCAAGGGTTTCCGCAATGGTGGACCGACTCCTGGAACATGGCCTGTAAAGGCAGGGGGGCTTGCTGCACGGTGGTTAAGCGCCGAAAAAGGACAGTAATCCAAAATGTTGAAGAAAGCCCGGTGTTTATCGGAACGCCCGCCCGGGACATAATGGTTCGGGCGGGCGTAAAAACGGTGCAGTGTACCCCTCTTCTGAGCCGGTCCGGAGTATTGGTCGGGGTGTTTTCGACCCATTATAAGGTGCAAAAGCGGCTCGAAGAGCGCACGCTGCGCCTCCTTGACATGTTCGGGCGGCATGCGGCAGACATAATCGAACGGGCTCAACTGGTAGAGGAGTTGAGGAGGAGGGAAGAACGTCTGCGCGCCCTGGTTCAGGCCAGCTCGGACGCCATTTATCGAATAAGTCCGGATTGGAAAGAGATCCGCCGCATCTATGGCTTTGACGTTATTCTAGGCGCGGAGAGCCAGGGTGGCTACTGGCTTAAGAACTGCATCCACCCCGACGATCAGATGGCCATGCTGGCCAAGATCAACGAATCGATGCGCACCAAGAGCATCTTGGAGCATGAGTATCGGTTTTCGCGCGCCGACGGAAGCTTTGGGTGGAGGTTTGCCCGAGCGATTCCGCTCCTGGATGAAAACGGCAAGATTCTCGAATGGTTTGGGGCGGCAAGCGACATCACCCAACACAAACAGGCCGAGAATGCTCTTCGGGAGAGCGAAGAACGCTTTCGCGCGCTGGTCCAGGCCAGCTCGGATGTCATTTATCAAATGAGCCCGGATTGGAAAGAGGTCCGCCGCGTCTTTGGCCGAGACCATATTGTCGATATGGAGAGCATTGGCGGTGGCAACTGGTTCCAAAAACACATCCCCCCTGAGGATCATCCGGCCATGCTGGCAAAAATCGGCGAATGCATCCGCAGCGATAGCATCTTCGAGCATGAGCATCGGGTTCTGCGCTTGGACGGCTCCCCGGGCTGGGTCTTCTCGCGCGCGATCCCGCTAAAGGATGCGAACGGCAAGCTCCTCGGATGGTTTGGGGCCGCCAGCGACATCACCCAACGCAAACAGGCGGAAAATTCTCTTCGGGAAAGCGAGGAACGCTTCCGGGTCGCCCAGGAGCTTTCGCCGGACGGATTTACCATCTTTAGGCCTGTCCGTGACGCTGCGGGCAACGTGACAGATTTCGACTGGGTCTATGAGAACCCGGCGATTGCCCGGATGACCGGCAGCGATCCGAAGGAAATAGTTGGCCGCAGGCTTCTCGATATTTTGCCTGGGTACCGCGCGTCGTCTTTTTTTAAAGCATACCGGCATGTGGCCCAAACCGGCGAGACCCTTGTCCTGGAAGACCTCTATGGCGGCGACTCCGTGCTTAAGCCGACCTGGTTTCGAGTGGCGGTGGTTCGGATGGGAGGCGATATTGCAATCCTTACCCAGGACATCTCCGCGCGCAAAAAGATGGAAGAGGAACTTCGCAGATCGCAAGAAGAGCTCGAAAAGCGCGTAAGAGAGCGAACCGCTTCCCTGGAGGCGGCTAACGAAAAGCTTCGGCTCGTTCCCTCCAAACTGATCGAGGTTCAGGAAAACGAAAGCAAAAGGCTTGCTTCCGATTTGCACGACAGCATCGGGCAAACATTGGCCGCTTTGAAGTTTCGAATCGAACATGTTTCAACCGTCGTGCGAGATGGTAAAGCAAAAGAGGCAGACAGGCTGCTGGGCGAATTCGTCCCGATCATACAGCGCTCAATCGATGAAACCAGGATGATCTCCATGGGGCTAAAACCCACGGTGTTGTCCGAGCAGGGGCTTTTAGCCGCCCTCGAATGGTACCGCCGTCAGCTTTTAGCGGTTTATTCGAAAATTCATATAGAATTCGAAACGGCGATCCAGGAGGAAGATATCCCCGAAGCCTTGAAGATCGCCATGTTTAGAATTGCCCAGGAGGCGCTAAATAACTCCTGTAAACACTCCGGCGCCGAATGGATAGATGTTCGCGTGGCCTTAAACGAGGGCAATATAGAGCTCGTAATAAGTGACGACGGAATAGGGATGGATGTCGGCTACATTCTAAAATCCACTGCGGCCAAAAGCCTGGGGCTAATAGGCATGAAGGAACGGGCCGAAATATTTGGGGGCAAACTCTACATAGAATCGGCTTTGGAAGAAGGCGCGAGAGTGCGAGCGGTTTGGCCGGCTACCGAAGACGCCCGTTCCCTGTAAGGTGTTCTGCCGCCGGCTCCGGTGGACAACGGCGTCGATCTTCGGCGACCTGGATTTTTCGAAAACACCGCTTGCCCTTGCCGGAGTCGTCACCTTGAAAGGGTTCGCGATGTGGCCTTCACTATCCTGACTTCTTTTTTCCCATTTCGCCTGGCCTTTTCTTCAGCCCTTGAGCCCGCCGCGACGTAAACCCGCTCCGGACGGTCCCGTAAGGGTTTGACTATCCCTTCGATATGCTCCTTCCTGTTTTCCAGGTAACCGGGCCTCACTTCTTCTCCGGCCGGGCAAACGGCCATGCAGTAGCTGCAGCGGTAGCTCATCCCAAACATTAACGACTGCCACATTAACCCGGTCTCCCGCTCGTCAAAGCGCGAACCGAATTCTTCCATGTTCTTTGCGGTAACGCAGGCTTCCACCAGATCGTGGAACCCTGCGGAATTATCCCTGTACGTGTGAGTCATGCAGGCCATAAAGTCAAAGGGCTCGCCCCTGGTGATGGCCCCGGTGGGACACACGACGGCGCATAGATTGCAGTGGATGCAGGGGGAATCTTCGAGGGGACGATCGTATTCATCCATCACCCCATCTACCAGGATGCTTTCCAACTGAATGCAACTGCCCATTTTTGGATGAAGGACCAGCCGGTTTAGCCCCATGTGGCCCAGCCCGGCTTCGACGGCCATGATTTTGTGGCTGACATCGAAAATCTTTCCCGGGTAGCGCTCCATGGCCATGGGCCAACTCCTGTTGACGACGACCCCGCGGATGCCGAGGCGGTTTAGGCGGCGCAAGATCTCGCGTGAGACAGCCGAGGTCCTATCTCCTGTGTGGTGGTATTCCGCATTGGCCACATAGCGGGCCGGACTTTGAATGTTTTCCCGGTTGTTGGCAATAGCCAGGGAAATGATGGCGCGGGTGCGGGGATAGACAAACAAGATCGGCTCCCGTTCATGTCGGAGCGCCTCCCGATCAAGATCTACCAGGCCGATGTCATCGGCGCCGGCGTCCAGGCAGATTTTCTTTATTGTCCCTGCCGAATACACTTTTCTGGGATCTGTCATAGTCTTTTCCCTTTGCAGTATTTTTCCGGGCGCCGGCCGCTTGTAATTAGCGGCCCTCCGCCTGTTTACCCTTAAGAGTCATACAGGTGCAGCTGGCTCGGGCAATGAGCCTTTTCTTCTCATCGAAGATATCGCATGTCACAAGGCCTATTGTTTTTGCCTCGTTTACAACACTTCCTTCGGCCCGCAGCCTGGCCTTCCATACCGGCTTAAGAAAATTTATCTTAAGCTCGAGCGAGGTGAAGCTTTCCCCTTCGCTTAGGGCTTGTCCGTAAATAAAACCTTTGTGCTTGCATCCGGCTTTTTGCCTGCTTTGGCCGCTCCTCAATCGCAAAATCCTCGACGTAGCTCTGCTACGCCTGCGGTTTTGCTCAATCGTCGCGACCAAATCAGTCTCAAAATCCGGCGCAATCCCTAAAAGGTTTATTTACGGACAAGCCCTTAGTCTGCTGGCGTAAGCCAGCCCCATCGCGGCGTCGCCGATGTCGCAAAGCACTCCCCCGTGAAGAGTTCCCATAGGGTTTGCATGCTTTTTCTGCGCTTCAAATTCGATGACCGCTTTGCCAGAGCCCACCGGTGCGACCGTAAAGCCGATGAGGCAATGGGTGCGGGCGCAAAGGAGCCGTTTAGCATGTTTTGTATCTTCTCCGGCAGGTTAAGAGCTGCTTTTTCATCCATCGCGTGCGACCTCCCGATGGTTGATTTAACTGGTGAGCGAGTGAAAAGCATCGCCGGAATCGCCAAAGCAAAACCGGGCCCGGGGTAATCCCAGGCTACACCGCCTGGAGCCCACGGGAGAAAAGCAGGGGGCTCGCTAAGAGTGTATATACACATAATAGGGCTAAATCAACTGTTTTGTCCATACCGCTATTGTTTTGGTATGGGGTGAAATAGAACCGGGAGGGTGCGCACGGCGTAAGTCAAATCCCCCGAGAGCCGGCCGGTCCCGTGCGGGGCAATGTAAGGCCTGGCCAAAAATACGGGCGACAATCCACCGTTTGCCCGTTTCATGGCGCTTGTCCGGGAGCGGTGGGCCGAAGCGGTGGCTTATTGCGGTTGCAGTGCTTCTCCCGGAAATAATCGGTTAAGATAGAAAATAGATTCGTAGCGGGAGAAAAATAGGATAAATACAAGAGGAGCCAAAATAAGGCTATCACGACAGTTGGGCATCGCGATCACGCTCAAAGGGAGCAGGATGCTCGATCGGCGTCCCCATCCCCCCGGACAGCACGGGGCGAAAATAGACAGGCGGAAAGGGTCCGACTACAAGCGAGATCTTCTAGAAAAACAACGCCTTCGGGCGCAGTATAATATTGAGGAAAAGCAGATGCTCAATTACGTAAAAAGAGCAATGCAAAGGCGGGAAAACCCAGTGGACGCGCTGATCGCGCTTCTGGAAACGCGCCTTGATGCGATAGTCTATCGCGCAGGCCTTGCGCGTACGATTTACCAGGCCCGCCAGTTCGTATCCCACGGCCATATACTCGTAAACGGGAAGAAAGTGAACGTTTCCTCTCAGCGTCTTAAGGCCAACGATATCGTTGCGGTTGCCGAAGTGCCTCTGCTCTGTGAAATGCCTTTGGTAATCGAATCCTATTCGCGATGAGTCGCAACACCTTTATGGACACGGGGCGGTCGGATTTTTTCTGCCCGCCGCTCTTATGGGATTACGATACATGACAGTGGATCTGGATAACCAAGCCTGTATAGAGTGCTGCGCATGCGCGGACACCTGTCCGGAAGTCTTCGAGATAGATGAGAGGACCGGGAAGGCCCGGGTGATAGCCTTCGAGATAACGGATAAATGCTGTGTCGAGGAGGCAATTGCGATCTGCCCGGCCGAATGCATATATTGGAAGGGTTAGAGGAGAAAAAGAGCTTTGGCGGCTTTTCCTGCCTTGCGTTTTTAAGTATTGAGAAACGGAAGGGATTAATGGATAATGGCCTCGGGCCAATTGGAGTTGCACCGTTTTTCGAAAAGAGGTGACTTAAAGGATGAGTATGACCGAGCGTATAAAGAAGGCTAACAAGACCTATTGTGACGGCCATCAGGAAGAGGGCATAGAGGTTTGCAACTGGGAAGACATGCCGGGCTGGCAACTGTACATGAAGGGTGAAATAGGCGAAGACGAACTCTCCGATCGGGCCAAAAAGGAACTTGCCGAAATGGATCAGACTTTTGGCAAATACCTGCGAAAGGACGATGATCAGCCGTCTCAGGGGCGGCCGGAAGAGGGCGCGCTCGATCAGCGGGTAAAGAGCGCCAAGATGATTTACCGCAAGGTCTGCGTGGATTCGGGGCTGAGTCCTTGCTTTTTTAAGAGCTTTTCGACCTGGCAGCAATTCGTGCACGGCGAAATAGGAGAAGCCGAGTTCTATGAAAAAGCAAGGGATGAAGTGCGAAAGATAGGGGTCGAGCAAAAGAGCGAGCCATTACAATAGCCCGCCCCTTTTTATTTTGGGAGCGCATCGGCTTGGCCGGTGCGCTCCGCGATCAAAGTGGCGAGAGATGCCCCTTCATCGGTGGCCTTGGCCAGGCGCGCGTATAAATCCATATCCGACTGAAAACCTTCCCGGTAGCTTGCCCCCCCCAGGTGAAGCCAGTTGTCGTCTACAATGTCCAATGACCGCTCCACGCCATCCTCGGGGTCTCTAAAGGCCATTCTGTGTAAGGACGCCAGACGCAACCCGGCGGGATCGAAGTTTTTATACAGGCAGGACCAGTTGCGCCCTCCGGTGTCCAGACCCATCGAAAAATCGTTTAGGAAGTTCAACGGACGCTCGCAAACCGCAGAGAATGCAAAAGAGCAATACCCCGCCCAAAGCGACCAGCCCCACCTGCCGACATTGGGTAGGCCATAGAAAGGCTGATCGCCCAGGACCTGGCCCATTTCGATTTTTTTTATCGGGATCAGGTCATGGTCTATGTAGGTGAAAATCTTTGGCCGTAATTTTTTGACCACATTATAGTACACCCAGGTCATGGCCATGCCGTGGGAGCGGTTCGGATGTTTTGTGGGACAGGGAGGCAAGCCCAGGCGGAGCGCTCCTCGATTGCGGCAGACCTGCTCGATTGCAAGGCGCGCAGATTTTTTGCGCGAGTTGTCGAATACGAGAAGTGTAGTGTCCGGCAAATGGCTCGAGGCGGTTTTAAGAAGCCAGTCAAGCGCCCAGGGCTGCTCATAGGCGATAACGAGCCCGATATTTTTGCCCGTAAGGTGCGCCGAGTCCTGGAGAAACCGGTCCAGACCGGGGTGCAGAGCCCGGAAAAAGCGCTGGAGCCGATCGTTTAAAAACTCGATGAGGAAGTGATCGAGAGGTTTATTCCTTAGCCATTCTTTCCTGGAAAAATCTTTTAGACTGCGCAAAAAACGGTCTCCTCTTGGGACTTATACACAGTTGGGCTCAAGCCCAGGCGCCGCGTCCTCGGACTCGGTTTGAACGGGAACTTCGAGTTTCCTACAAGCGGCGGGCAAGTAAATCCCCCCGGCCCCCTTTTGCAAAAAAGGGGGGTGATTGAGCCTGGCCCCTCATGCGCGTCATTACTAGCGGCGCGTCATTGCAAGCGGCGGGAGCAGAGTAAATCCCTTACAAGCTGGGCCGCCACGTCCCAGGACGCGGTTTGAACGGGAATGAAACTTGAAGTTTCATAAGATTAATTTGTTGGGTTTCGCTTCGCTCAACCCAACCTACATTGGCTTATACAGGGTTGCGATCCACCTGCATTTGCAGCTTATAAGCGTCAGTGGGGCATGAGCTCTTTAATTTTTCGAAGCAATCGGTCTTTTCCCTGTCGAGTTTCGGCCGAAAAGAAAATGAAATCCGCGGGCGGGATGCCGATGATTTTGCCGGCAGCATCCGCGAGAGGTTTCCAGTTTGTCCGGGAAAGTTTATCCGCCTTGGTGAGGATGGGGATAGCGGGGACCTTTATGTCCTTTAGCCAGTTCCACAGGATTACGTCGTCCTGGGTGGGCGGATGGCGCAAATCCATTATCTGAACGGCGCCGAACAGGTTTTTTCGCGAATCGAAATAGGCCTCGACCATCGGCCCCCAGGTGGCGCGAAGACTTTGGGACACCTTGGCGTAGCCGTACCCGGGAAGGTCGACGAACATGAAGGTGTTGTTGATTTTAAAAAAGTTGATGAGCTGGGTGCGGCCGGGGGTGCGGCTCGTGCGAACGAGCTTCTTTCGCTGCACGAGGCAGTTTATAAGAGAGGATTTGCCCACGTTGGAGCGGCCGGCAAAAGCCATCTCGGGCAATTCTTCCAGTGGATAATGTTCGGGCCGCGAGGCCGAAGTGATGAATTCGGCAGACGTTATGAGCAGTTGGTCGGTCTCTAAATGTCCGGGATCACCGTCTGTTTCGTGCTTCATGTTTTCCTTTGCCGGTTCTCGAGGTAGCGTTGGATTCTATCGAGACCTTCTATGATGTTATCCAAAGAGTTCGCGTAAGTGAATCGGACGTAGCCTTCACCGTTTGATCCGAAATCGACTCCCGGCGTGATGCCGACCTTCGCGTTTTCGAGGATCTCGAAGGCGAAGGAATAGGAATCGTTGGTAAACAGGCGCGCATTGGCAAAGACGTAAAAGGCCCCCGTGGGCTCAACGGTTATGGAAAAGCCGATTTGTCGCAGGCGGGCGACCATATATTTTCTGCGCTGGTCATATATTGCCACCATCTTCGCGATCTCTTCGGAGACGGTTGGATCCGTTAAGGCGGTGCACCCCGCGGCCTGGGATATCGAATTTGCGCAGATAAAGAAATTTTGCGCCATTTTCCGTATCGGACGGACCATAAAATCCGGCGCTATCATGTACCCGAGCCTCCAGCCGGTCATGGCGAAAAGCTTGGAAAAACCGTTAAAGACGATGCAGTTTTGGGTAAACTCCAATGCCGAGCGGGCGCGCCCTTCGTAGACCAGGCCGTGATAGATCTCATCGCTTAAGATAAGCTTTCCGGTATCTGCGATTTCGGCCATCCTGCCGGGGTCGAGAAGATTTCCGGTGGGATTTGCGGGCGAATTTACCAAAATGGCTTTAGTCCGGGGCGTGATCGCAGCCTTTATGGACTCGGGACGGTACTGAAAACCGTCTTCTTCGTATACGGGAACCTTAACCGGCGTGGCTTCGAGGAAGCGCACAAAATTCGGGTGGCAGGGATAATGGGGGTTGGAGAGTATCACCTCATCGCCGCAGTCAAGAATTGCGCCCATGGCGGCAAGAAATGCCGGAGATGTTCCCGATGTGACTATGACCCGGTCGGGGTCGATGCCTTTTACGCCGTAGGTGCGTTCATAGTGGAGACAGATCTCCTCGCGGAGCTTCCGGGCGCCCAGGCTGTGTGTGTAATGGGTATCTCCTCTAACCAGCGCATCGATTGCCGAGTTTTTAATGGCTTCGGGCGTGTTGAAATCAGGTTCGCCGACCTCCAGGTGAATTATGGACTCCCCCTCTCGCTCCAGTTGCTGGGCGCGTTCGAGAACATCCATGGCGATAAAGGACGTCAACTGTTCCACTCTTTTGCAAATCACGTCGGTTTCCCGCCGCCGGCTACTTCTCCGGCGCTATAACGATCGAGGGCGAACTGTGAGTTTGGCCCGTTAGGCGGCTCATCAGCACGGCGGCCTCAGCAAAGGTATCGACCGGTGGTTGAAGAAGTACTGCGAAAGAGCCGCCATACTCATGGCGCAGGACCGCGTTGTAGCCTTTTGCACAAAGAAGGGACCTAATTCCTTCGGCCCCGGCTCTGTCGGGATAGACGCCAACCATGACGACATATTGTTGGAACCCGGGATTTCGGGCGCCACCGGGGTTTCCTCGCAGTTGAGCGGTTTCATTGCTCGGGGCGATCAATGAGGAGGGACTGTCCGAACCTCCGGGGGAGGTGTGCTCGGGAGGTGTGTTCGCGTATGCATTTGCGGGCGCTCCGGTCCTTTCCGTGGAAATGGCGCCTTTTACAACGACAGGTAAACGGGCGCTGGAACCGTAGCCGGCAGAGGAAAAGGGGATATCGGTCCTTTTGATCGGCTCGATTTTTTCGCTCTTCGGGCGTAGGGAGCGGTAACGGGACGGATTTGTAGCCGGCCCGGGGCGGTTTATCTTTTCAAGATATTTTCGGGCCTCCCCGGCCACTTCCGAGTTTAAGGGGGCAATGCGCTCGACCAGGCCAAAAGAGCCTGCGGCGTCTTTATAGTCGCCGGCCAGGTAGCTCATAACGCCCAGGCGCAGGTGGGCCTGGGCCAGTTCCGGGGAATCGCGCACCGCAGTTTCATACGCAATCCTTGCTTGCTCGTTTTTGCCGGTCTGTTCCAAAATCCTGCCTATCCGATACCATGCCTGGGCATAGTGGGCGTCGAGCTTTACCGCCTGCCGGTAATAGGCCAAGGCTTGGGAGGAGTCCCCCCGCTTCTGGTAGAGCTCCCCCAGGTTTAAGGCGGCAATCTGGGGGGTCTGATAGAAGGGATCGTTTAGCGCCTTTACAAAGGCTGCCTTGGCAAGGTCGAACTGCCCGGTCATGGCGTACATGTAGCCCATCGCATTCAATGCTTCCGGGTAGTCGGGCTTGATTGTAAGAGCCCTCTGGATGTGGCGGATGGCCTCCCCCTGAAAGCCGCGCTGGTTGTATGCAAGAGCCAGATCGTATTCTATCGAGGCGTCATGCGGGCGTTGACGGAGCGCTTCTGTCAAAAATTTGAGCGAGGTTGCCGTCTCATGGGCCATGAGAGCTTTTTCACCCAGTGATTTCAGCTGGTCCGCCGAATACTGCGAACGCTGCGAACCCGTGGCGCAGCCCGAGGACAGCGCGACTATACAGGCAACGAGCAGAAGCGAAAGCCTTCTCATTTCAGATCACCTTATTAAGGGTATATTCAATTATCCCTTCGGCGCCTTTCTTTATCAATACGGGTATGAGTTCACGCACCTGGTTTTTGGATACCACCGTTTCCACCGAAAGCCAGTCGGACTGGTAGAGGCCGGCGATTGTCGGGGCATGTAAACTAGGTAGAATGTTAATGATTTCTTCGATTAGCGCCTTTGGAACGTTCATTTTGAGTCCGACAAGGCCTTCGGCCCGAAGCGCGCCCTGGAGGAGCAGCGAGATGCGCTCGAGCTTCTCGCGCTTCCATGGGTCTTTCCACGCCTCGATATTGGCTATAAACTGCGTGTTGGACTCCATCAGTTCGTCGACAATTCTCAGGCCGTTTGCCCGCATGGTCGACCCCGTTTCGGTGACTTCCACAATGGCGTCGCAAAGCCCCGAGATGACCTTTGCCTCCGTTGCGCCCCAGGAAAATTCCACCTCTACCTTGATGCCCTTTGACTCAAAGTGCCTGCGGGTGAAATTGACGAGTTCGGTGGCGATTTTCTTGCCCTCGAGATCTTTTTCGCATTGCACCGGGGAGTCCATGGGGACGGCCAGGACCCATCTGGCGGGTCTTTGGCTGACCTTGGAGTAGACCAGGTCGGCAACGACATGAATGGTCGAGTCGTTTTCCATGATCCAGTCGCGGCCGGTTAAGCCCGCGTCGAAGGTGCCGCTCTCTACGTAGCGCGACATTTCCTGCGCGCGGCAGATCGAGCAGCCGATGTCCGGGTCGTTTATTTCCGGAAAATAGTTTCTCTCCGAGAGCGATATTTTCCACCCCGACTGCTGGAAGAGCCTGATGGTGGATTCCTGAAGACTTCCCTTGGGAATGCCGAGCTTTAACTGTTTCACTTCTTATAGACCTCCCGGGGATCGAACACTGGGGTTCCCCGCACCTCGAATAGACCGTCTCGTAAAAACCGGTAAAAGCAGCTCTCAAAGCCGGTATGGCAAGCCGCTCCTCCCACCTGATCAACCTTTAAAAGAATGGTGTCCGAATCGCAGTCGATCGCAATCTCGCGCACAAGCTGGACATTTCCCGATTCCTCGCCCTTCATCCAGAGCTTGTTTCTGGATCTGCTCCAATAGTGGGCTTTGCCGGTCTCTACCGTCTTTTCCCAGGCGATTTCGTTCATATAGGCGAGCATGAGCACCCTGCCGGTCTCAAAGCTTTGAACGATAACCGGTACTAACCCGTTTTGTTTTCTAAAATCAGGTCCCAACGTCAATGTCCTACCTCATTCATCAGTTTTGCCGCCAATTGGCCGCAAGCAGCACCTATTTCACTTCCACGGCTTTTGCGAATTATCGCAGTTAGATTCGCTTTTCGCAAGACTTCCTGAAAGCCAAGGATTTTTTCCTGTGGCGGGGTCCGGTAAATAGAGCCGGGATGGGGGTTGAAAGCGATGAGATTAATCTTTGCCCGCACACCGTGGAGGAGCCTCACGAGTTCCTTTGCCTGCGCCGGACTGTCGTTTACCCCGTCTAGCAGGATGTATTCGAAGGTAATGCGCTTCCTTGCCTGGAGCGGGTATTCGCGGCATGCCCCCATGAGCTCGGAAAGCGGATAGGTCCTGTTTATCGGCATCAGTTCATCCCTTAGCGCGTCGTTGGGCGCATGGATGCTTATCGCCAGGTTTACCGCCGTTTCCGTTCCCAGGCGTCGTACCTGCGGGGCAAGTCCCACGGTCGAAAGGGTTACCCGGCGATGCGAAAACATCAGCCCGTCGGGGTCCGTTATAATGTGTAGCGCCCGCAGGACCTGGTCGTAATTAGCCAGTGGCTCACCCATGCCCATAAAGACGAGGCTGTTTATCTTTGGTCCCAACTCCGGGTCCCGAAGGGCCTGGCAGACCTGGTCCACTATCTCGGCCGTTTCGAGGTTTCGCTTAAATCCCATGCTTCCGGTGAGGCAAAATTTACACCCCAGGGCGCACCCGGCCTGGCTGGATACACAAAGGGTGCACCGCGGCGGATCGGAGATCAGAACCGATTCGATGAAATTACCGTCCCGCAGGCCGAACAGGTACTTTCTGGTCCCATCGCGCGCCTCATCGACGCGGGAAACCGTAAGGGCGTCTATACTCGCCTCGGATTCAAGCCGGGAAAGAAACGAGCGGCTCAAGTCCGTACACTGGCTCCAGTCCGAGACATTTCTCGCATACAGGTGCCGGTAGAGCTGACGGGCTCGAAAAGGCTTTTCTCCCAGGGCGCGGACCCATTCTTCGAGCTGTTCCAAAGTAAAATTTTTAATGTGGATTGGTTTCATTTCCTGCAATGATATTCGTCAGTTGTACGGTCCTGGAGAAATATCTGATTAAATCCCTCCATACCGGTTGAGTCGTATATTTCATAGCCGGCTTCCCGGCAGCTCCTGCACGCCTTGCGGGGGATATGGACCGCAAGGATTCTGGGTCCCCTGTCGGTCTGGGAGTCTATTACCAGTAGTCCCGCGCACTCCGGGCAGGCCCGGACCGTTTCTCGCTGGATTTCGATCAATCGATCCGTATCGTAGAAGATATGCCTTTCTCGGCGGAAGAGTTTTCCCTGGCCGCGGTTATTTGCCCGGATATCCGGTCCCTGCTTCCAAATTGTAAGCGCCTCCTCGACAACCTTTTCGATTATTCCAGCTATCTCGGGCCCTTGCCTTAGCTTCTCGGGCTGGTAGTCGGGCTCGCTTATCCGGCTGTAATCGAGTCCTGCGAGCGCCAAAATGATCCCGACGTTCATGTAGGGCAGGGCGCTCTCGATGGAGTAACCGCCTTCGAGGACGGCGATGTGCGGCTTAAGACGGCTGGTCAGTTCGGCATAGCCCTGCGCGGAAAAATGCATGTCGGTTAACGGGTCCGAGTAGTGATTGTCCTGTCCGGCGGAATTTACGATCAGTTGCGGTTTGAATTCATCCAGGATCGGAAGTATTGCGTTTTCCAGGACATAGAGAAAGCCCTCCTCGGAGGTGCGGGGGGGCAGGGGCACATTTATGGTCGTTCCAGCCGCGTTGGGGCCGCCGTATTCGGAGGTGAAGCCTGTCCCGGGGTAGAGGGTGCGTCCGTCCTGGTGCACGGATATAAAAAGCGTATCGGGGTCGTGCCAGTAGATGTCCTGGGTGCCGTCGCCATGATGGCAGTCGGTATCAACGATCGCCACGCGGTCGACCCCGTAGGCCTGGCGTAGGTTTTCGATCATTACGGCTTCGATATTTATATTGCAGAAGCCCCGAGCCCCGTGGACCACCCGCATGGCATGATGGCCGGGGGGGCGGACGAGGGCAAAGCCCCGCGAGATGTTTCGCTCCATGACCTCTGATGCGATTTTGATGGCGCCCCCAGCGCTAATTAAATGCGACTGGGTGGTCACGCTCAGTTCGTCGGGAACGCAGAAATGGACCCGCTGGATGTCTTCCACCGTGGCGATCGACGGTTTATACTCGATGATTCCCTCGATGTCGAGAATGCCTTCCTCAAACACCTGGTCCTGCGTGTAGAGCAGCCGTTCTTCACGCTCCGGATGTGTCGGATCGATGGCCCAGTCGAATGCGGGAAAAAACACAAGACCGATTTTTTCGCTTGCTGAAAGCATTGTAACCTCTTGACTGGTGACTATTCACTAAACTGCATCCGGGAGAATACAGCAGTTAAACATCGATTCGGCAAAGTCGCGGCACTCGGGAATAAGACCGGGCCGTGTCTGGACCTGCACGCGAATATTTCGTCCAACGGTGTAGAAATCCCTTACCATGTTGAACTGGTTGTCTTCGACTACATCTATGTCGATCTCGGACTCCGAAACGCCGGCTTTTAGACATTTTGCCCGAAGCAGTTCGCAGGCAAGGGCAAGGGCGGTTTTCCTGTCGAAGTCCTTTCCCACCTGGCGGCTGAATTCCTCTCCGGGCGCCATCGCGACACCTCTTTCGGTGTCGGCGAAAAGGGTCACCTCGGAGGTGTTTCTGGCCATGGCGGCCCCGATGGCGTTGGCCACATGCCACTGCGGAACAGCGCAGGTCGGGATCGCGGTGAGTTTTTCGATGAGGGGAGCAAAAAATGGGGCGGGCCCACCGAGCGCAAGGATTTCCGCGGGCTTTACCCTGTAGCCGGACAAAAGTTCTTTTACCGTATAAACGGGCTTACTGTTTATCTCTTCAATCATCTCGCGAGCGGCGCGAACGATCATTTTGCACGAAAGATCCAGGACCAGGTGCGCGGCTTCTTCGATCGAAACCTCGAGCAGGTCGGCGATCTGTGTCATGCCGCGACACGCCGCCTCGCCGTCTCCTTTTTGCGCCCTGCCCAGGACAAATAGTGCATCCGTGGGAGTAGGAGTTGTCCCTCCATAAGCCATCGCCGGCCCATGGCGGCGGGGACCGATCCGCAGGTCGCCATCGATTACCGCGACGCAACTGTCGCCGCCAAGAGGTATCGATCGGGTCTTTAGGGCGCGGACGAGTGTTTTTCGCCCTCCGACCTCTCCCCCGAGGGGTTCGAGCAGCGGGGAGCGGTGGACAAAGACCGCGATGTCGGTCGTCGTGCCTCCTATATCGAGGACAAGGCTATCGCCTTCGCGCGAGGCAAACGGCAGGGCCCCCAGAACGCTTGCCGCAGGACCCGAGAAGATCGTCTGCTCAGGCGCATCGAGTGAGGCCGCAAAACTCATCGTCCCCCCGTCGGCTTTAAGGACGTAGATGGGAATTTCAAACCCCCTGCCTTTTAGCGAATCCCTCACCGCTTCGAAAAACATCTTGTGGACCGAATGGACTGCGGCATTAAGCCATGCGGTGGCGATACGGCGGGGGAAATTAAGGGTTGCCGAGAGGCTGTGGCCGGCCACGACAACGTCGCAGGATCGACGCAGGATCTCGGCCATCTCGAGTTCGTGCTGCGGATTTCGCACCGAAAACTTGGACACCACGGCAACGCGGCGGATATCTTGGGCAAGGAATATGTCGGCTATTGTTTCGATTTCCTGCCTGCTAAGGGGCTGGACCACACGGCCTCGGTGGTCGATCGAACCCGATACGCAGTAGTAGTGGCTGCCGATTTGAAAATTGGCGGGGTCTATGCCGGGCCCGGCCGATACGACGACGCCCGTTTTTTCCAGTCTTCCCTCGGCAATGGCATTGGTGGTAAGCGTCGTGCTTAGGACCGCGCGGCGAATTGCCCCGGGAGGCACCCCCCGCGTCACCATCTCCAGGCAGGCCCAGACGCAATCGAAAAGATTGCAGGTATCGGTTGCCACCTTGACCTGGCGCAAAACGGAGCCATTTCCGATCAGCACGGCATCGGTGTGCGTACCGCCAACGTCGAGCCCGATTATCATGAAATCCCCTTGTGAGCTATGAAAAGAGATTATTAGCCGCAGGGATCATATCCCGTGAAATGCGAACTGTCCATAGAGCAGTGATACGAGCCAGGGTGATTCTGTCCTGAAATAAAACAATAATAATATCGACATGATATCCAATTATCTGGTCAAAAGCTTTTCTCCCGTGTATATAAAGGACATCCAAGACATTTCACGGGGAGGGGGAATCCACTTTGGACCTGAGGGAAGTGATCGTCCGGCCGGTC
>JARLHO010000103.1 GCA_031292215.1 Syntrophobacteraceae bacterium
GGCGAAGGGCCAAAGATCGCGGTAAAGAGTAACGGCGCAGCTTTGAGACTGTGTCAGAAGCGGGGGGGGGGGGGGGCCCCCCCCCCCCCCCCCGGTTCGCGGGGGGGGGGGGGGGGGGGCCCCCCCCCCCCCCCCCCCCCCCCGGGACCGGGGGGGGGGGGCGGCCCCCCCCCCCCCCCCGCTTCTGACACAGTCTCAAAGCTGCGCCGTTACTCTTTACCGCGATCTTTGGCCCTTCGCCGCCTGTTCGGGCAGCGTGGTCAGGACGTAAAGGAGCGAACGAACAGGTCGTGGATGGCCTGTTTTCCTTCTTCACTCAGATTCCGGGTGCCGGTCCCGGTAAAAGTTTTGTGTTGGATGGTCGGCGTGCTTTCCACCCAGCTTCCCTCTTTCCAGTCGAACCAGCGGTTGCGGTCCTGGTCGAAGACGCTGATGGGGCGGTTAAAGAGTTTGGCAAGCTCCACGGTCCAGCCGGTCCCCCCCTTTACCGTGTTGTTTTCCTGGATCCATCCCACCACGAACACCTGTAAGCCCTTATTAACCATGTGGAAGATCATCTGCATGACCTTCCGGATGGCCTCCGCATTGGAATAGCTTCGGTTCATCCGCGTGCAGACGATCTCCATGCTGATATCGCCTCGGGTCATCTCCTCGGGGGAAAGTTCGGTCAGGCCTCTGGTTCGGGAAGGTTGGTGGCCCTCATAGGTGAAGGTGACTTCGTTTGCTCCCCACTTTTGCGCCTGGGCGCCGAATTCGGCTTCCGCACCGCGCAGGC
This sequence comes from Syntrophobacteraceae bacterium, assembly GCA_031292215.1. Lineage (GTDB taxonomy): Bacteria > Desulfobacterota > Syntrophobacteria > Syntrophobacterales > Syntrophobacteraceae > SbD1. Next base: position 776 of record JARLHO010000103.1, read on the forward strand.
CGCCGCTGTAAAGTGTGCATTCCTTAGCATTCGCCATTGTATTCTCCACAGGTTTTCGTTCGTTTTCCGTCGGCAACAGATGAGGCGCCGCTCGTGTGCGGGTCCGCAGGCAAGATCATAGCATGTCCGAATCGAAAAGATAGCTTTGCTTGATCCGGCGCGGGCCGATGCCCTCTATTTGTAACACAATTGCGACTTCAGAAGTAACACTAACGGCGCATCCGTCTAAAAAACGATTTATTTATCCACCAGGAAAAGCTCGTTAGACCTTGCAAAACTCATAAGAAACCTGCCCATTACGAGCATCTGAGACCGATAGTCGAGGATGGCTTTGCGCTTTATTTCCACTTCATCGGGTGTGAGCTGGAAGGAGACCCACTGCATGGTTTTGTCCGGAAAGTCTTTGGGGGGATTAAGGCGCGAGCCGTTTCCCGAGCCCTGCGCGATCGGCCACTGGCCGAAATGGATCAGGAAATCGATCAGAGCGGGCTTGTGGTTTGGATTTTTCTTATCCCAGTGGGTCAGCGCATACTTTACGAAAATGTAGGTCGCATTGTGGTCGGGGTGGTAGTCTTGAGCGGGGGTGGTTGCAACCAGGGTCGGTCGAAACCTGGCGATCAGCCGTTGGACCTCTCGAATAACGTCCCTTCCGGTGTAGTCCATGCCGGGGATAATCTCTTCGGATTTCGGGGGACAGGTTTCCCTGGTGAAAGGAGACCTGTAGGGAGATCTCGACAAGAGATAGGTCGACCGAAGGCGGGCCAGTCCGGCATCGGGAAAACCCAAAAAGATCACATCGCGCTCTTTCATCCCCAGTGTGGCGGTGGCCTTTAGGGCCTCGGCGCGGCGCCGGATTCCATACCTGCGGAAGTCCTTTGCCTTTGGAATCGAGATGTGGTCCTCCATTTCGACGCCTTCGGGAAATCCGTCTCCGCTGGTCATAAATACTACTTTTACCCGACCTCCGGATTTTAGAACGCGCTGAATGAGCCCGCCGGCGCCCAGGGTCTCGTCATCGGGATGGGGCGAAAAGACCATGAGACGGGTGGCGCGCGAGATAAGCGGCTCAAGGGCCGGCGGCTCTTGTGACAGGGCGCCCGCAGGGAGCGAAACGGCGGCAAGGAAAAACAGCAGGAACAATATTTTCTTCATGTCTACCTCTTGGAATGAGTCACAGAGCGGATTTTTCGGACGGACACGGGTTAGATTTTTATAAATATCCGTTTTCGCCACATGATCCATGCCACAAGATACATGGAAAAAACAATCCAAATCGCCCAGAGCAGGGAATCGGCTTCAGGGCCCAGGCGGGTAGAGAAGTATCCGAAGAGGTAGGCGTGAGCGCTTATCTTTTTTCCGGCCGATGCTTCCACATCCAGCGCCCAAAGAGAATGAACGTAGACGATCGACAGTATGTAGAGAGTTATCGCATTCATGCCCAGGATGGAAAGAGGTTTTGCCCATCGCACAAACCCCGCGACGTCGATGAACCAATAGAAGAGCGCTAGAAAGATAACCGCCAACCCGGCCATGAAAATGCTAAAAGTGCTCGTCCAGATGCTTTTGTTTATCGGGAGCCAGTGGCCCAGGACGAGGCCTGCGAGCATCATCAGGGCACCTGCCAGTAACATTGCCGCAGTTTTTTTCCCACCCGGAAGGTACGATTTTAGCCACTGGCCGCTCAGCACCCCGAAAAGGGTTGTCGCAAGGGCCGGAAGTGTGCTCACTATCCCTTCCGGATCCCATTTTCCCCCATAATACGACCACATGTATCCGCTAAGCAGATGCGAGTCGACCCAGGCCGCGAAATTTTTGCCCGGTTCGATGACGCCTGCGCCGATTCCGGGCACGGGTATAAAACGCATCATCAGCCAATAGGAAGCGAGCAGGCCGCTCAGCCACAGAATGCGGCCTTTTAAGCCGGTTTTGAGGACGATCAGGGAAACGAAAAAATAGCAAACGGCTATTCTTTGCAAAACTCCCGGTATTCGGAGCGTGGACAGATCAAACCGCGGGAAGATATTTACAAAAATCCCCAACATAAAAAGGATGAGGGTTCTTTTTAGAATCCGTCCCACAAGCGCCGGGTCGGACACCGTTTTTTCTCTCTGCTTATCGAGAGAAAAAACTATCGATACCCCAACCAGGAAAAGAAAGGTCGGGAAAATCGTATCGGCCAGGGTCCATCCGTTCCAGTCGGCATGCCGTAGCAGGGAATAGGCATTTGCGGGGTCTCCGGGACTATTGACCAGTATCATCAAGGCGATCGCCGCTCCGCGCAAGGCGTCCAGGGAGACCAGGCGAAGAGCCGGGTCGCGGTGGCCTTCACCGGGCGCGCTCTCATCACAGGCGATACCGCTCATGAGAATTCCTCTTAAGCCAATAGACCGCCCCCCCCGGCATCTGATTTTTACGAGGCCGACCGGACGGCAACCCCGGGTGGGACAAGTCCATAAATTAAGATTATGACAAAACAAAACGATTGAGTCAAACGCCTCCCTGCCAAAAGATAGACATCCCTACGGACCGGTGGCACAAGGAGAGTAAGCGTTCACCACAGTCTCTCATGTTGCTTCGGAACACCCAAAGCAATGAAAAGATGTTCCGGGGCAGGTTCTTTTCCAAAGCAGGGCTGGTTAGCCGCGACAAAACCAAAGCAAACCACAGAGACACGGAGGCACAGAGGAAACTCTTTTTTCGACCGGCCGGGAGACGACGGCCGGTCGAAAGGGCTACGCCTTCGGACGCCCGATTGGCCAAGCCTCTTATTGCTTCCTTCTCCGTCACGCGGGGGCAGGTTCTTTTTCGGAGCGGAGGCAAAGCTTAACTCGGCGGTGAACGGTTACCATGGAGATAATCCGTTTGCCGTAAGTTAGATTGCTTCCTGCAGTTCTTCCTCCAGATCCCCCGTATAGGTTCTCATTTTCTCGATCACCCGGGGCCAGGCAGTGCTAAGGGAATCTTTTCCCATGAAAAGTCCGATGTGTCCGGAATCGACCAGGAACTTCTCCATGCGCTCAGGAGGAGTGGACACGTATTTACCGGCGTTAAACACCTGGTCGGGAGAGGTAATGTCGTCTTTTGAACCGGCGATCATAAACAGGGGGCAATCGATTGTTTTTAAATCGATCTTCTTATTAAACAGCGTCATTTTGCCTTTGATTAGATTGTTCTTTATAAACAACTGGTCAACTATTTGCAGATACCATCCGCCCGGCAGGTCGTTCACCGTTTCATACCAGTTTCTGAATCGACGATGTCTTTCCAGGAAAGCCTCATCGTCGATATTTTTATAAAGATCGCAATAGTCAAGGAAGAACCTTTCGTACGGATTCATCAGCTTGAATGCAAGGAGCTGAAACTCTCCCCTGTATAGACCCCCTCCAGCGAGAACAAGAGACTGAAAGAAATTATAGGGTAAATAATCGCAGGCAAATTTGATTTTTCCAGGCTCCGCATGGCTGTCTATGGGCGAGCCGGCAAGAGAGAGGGAATTCACCCTGCGGCCGTAAAGGGCGGTATACATCGCTGCCTGCCAGCCGCCCTGGCACAGGCCAACCAGATTGACCTTGCCTCCGATCCGGGAGACGCACCGGTGAGTATGCTCAATTAGCGATTCCAGGGTTTCACCGCTCCGGCCGGGTTCAGCGCTTTTCCAATCTATTGCATAGACGCTTTTCATGCCATATTTTAGAAAAGTTCCAACCAGGGAATTCGTGCTGGAAAAATCGCAAATGCCGCTGTCATGACCCGCCTGCGGAGGAAGAATGAGGACGGGATTTTTATCGCCCTTTTCTGAAAATTGCCTCAATCGGAACGCATCGGTTTCCAGCGCAATTTGATTTTCCGTTGCAAAGGTTGGCCTGGTAACGGGTCTGGTTACCTCAAAGACGAATTTCATCCATTTATTATACAGTTCAAACATCTATATCCCCCTCCCAAGGGATAGCGCCAATACCATCTCGCCAAGATCTCAAAAAATGGGTGGACTTTCTCCTTGGAAGGAAGGTTTTGCTCCCCTCCATGGCTGCGGCAAGCCTCTCGCGTACCGGGATTTGCGCGTAGAAATCCGTCGTGGCAAGATGAGTTGGATCTCTAGCGATCAGGCCGCGAAAGTCCGCCCCGGAAAGCGCATCGATTTAGTCTACACAGTTTGGATTTTGTGGCGGAACAGTATGATAGACTCGGAAAGAATGCAATAGAAATCATTGAGAGTGAAGATAAATTATTACATCATTATTACTCGTAAATATTTGGCAAAGGGGCGTATCGATTGGGCGAGGGAGATTTACTCGGGTGTTGGTAAGCCGGTAGAAAACGGTAATGAAGGTGGAATCGGCTCACTTTTTATCCAGGCTCTTTCTGATTATCGATGCGAGGTGTTCCGCATCCACTGGTTTCATCAAAAGCGCGCTTATTCCCAGCTCTTTTAGCATCTCTTCGGTCAGCCGCTCGGAGTAGCCGGTGCAGAGGATAACCGGAAGATCGGGCCGTATGCGCAGAACTTCCCTGGCAAGGTCAATACCCGTCATGGTCGGCATGGTTTGATCCGAGATGAGCAGGTCGAACCTGTTCGGGTTATTGCGGAAAAGCTCGAGGGCTTGCATGCTGCTTGTGGCGATGCTCACCTGGTAGCCGAGCCGGGTGAGCATTATTTCACCGAGTTCGGCTATTGGCTGCTCGTCGTCAACAAAGAGTATCCGTTCCTGATTGCCCCGTTGGGGTTGGGGGGGGGAGACATTTTTGAGCTGTTCCATGTGCAGATTGACAATGGGGAAAAAGACCTGGAAGGTGGCGCCTTGTCCCTTGGGGCTGTGGACCTCGACGGCCCCGCCAAGATTTTTCACTATTCCGTGGACTATGGCGAGCCCCATGCCTGTCCCCTCGCCAGGCCCCTTGGTTGTGAAGTAGGGCTCGAAGATGCGCTCGATAACCTCGGGCTCTATCCCCTTGCCGGTATCACTTACGGTTAGCCGCAAATGAGGGCCGGGCCGCAGCCCCTTTTGCTCCGAGCCGGAATCGGCGCTAACGAAGACGCCGTGTAAACCGATTTCGAGCACCCCGCCCTCATCGCGCATGGCATGACTGGCATTTGCGCAAAGGTTCATCGCGATCTGTTGGATTTCGGTGGGATCGGCCACCAACACGCCGTCGGCGTCAAAATCTGTACGAATCGCAATAGTTGCAGGAATCGATGCGCGAAGGAGTTGCACTGCTTCCCGGACGATCGGGCCGACCTCGACAGGTTTTGGCTCCCGCTCGTTTTTGCGGCTAAAGGCCAGGATCTGTTTTACGAGCTCTTGGGCGCGCGAGGAGGCCTTCCTCACATTTTGCAACGCGGGGTGAACCACGGAGTGTTGCGCAAGCTCCAAGATGGCGATATCTGCATAGCCCATGATTATTGCCAGTATATTATTGAAATCATGTGCGATACCCCCTGCCAGGGCGCCAAGGGCCTCCATCTTTTGTGTTTGCCGGATCTGCTTTTCGAGAGCTTTTTGCCGGGTTACATCCCGGATGGCATGCACGGCGCCCGCCAGAAGTCCAAATTCATCCCGCAGAGGAGATACGGTTATCACAAAATCGGCGTCGAGCCGGTCGTCGTGGACTTCGGCAACGTGTTCCCGCCCGTCTTCGAGCATCAAATCAAGGGGGCAAGACTCCCTGGGGGGAGCCCCGTCGTGGATGATCTGACAACAGCGCAATCCGACACACTGCTGAGGCTCTACGCCAAAGCGTTGGGCCATGGCCTTGTTGGCGCGAACAATACGGTGGCGGGTGTCAACGATTGCGACCATGTCGGGCACGGAGTCAAAAGTACGCTCCCACTCGGTCTTTGCCCTTAGCAGCTCCATTTCGGCCTGCCTGCGCTTGGAAATGTCGGTGACCATGGCAAACGAGCCGGTTTTGACCCCGGAGCGGTCAAAAATCGGCGTAGCACTCATCCGGCAAAAGACAAAAGAGGTGTCGGGGCGGCAGAGGGCGATCTCATAGACGCCGGGTTCCCCCTGTTTCCTCCTACTTATATGGTCTTGGAAGACGATCCGGTTTTGGTCGTCTACGAAGTCGAAGATTTTCCTGCCAAGGACCTCTTCGCGTCGTCGGCCAAGGATTTCGCACATTCGGGGGTTGACATCGAGTGTGGCACCGGAGTTGTCGATAAGCCAAAAGCCTTCGTTTGCCGTTTGCAAAATGGTTCTAAAGAGCGATTCGGATTCGCGAAGGGCCTCCTCGGTGCGCTTGCGCTCGACGATTTCCCACATCGAGTCCGCAAGGAAAGCGAGGGTTTGGGCGTCTTTATCCGTGTAGGCGGCGGGTTTGTTGCCAATGGCCAGGACCGCCACGGCTTTTGCTTCCCGCATCACAGGGACCGCCAGTTGACGAAGGAGCCTGCCGTGTTCTTGCACCATCCCCTCTTTATGTTCCAGGGAGTCGTAGTCGTTATGGATCACCGGCTTTTTCTCACGCAGGCAGTCAACCCGGACGCTGTCCTGATCGATGCCCCAGTGGAGGCCTTGGCCCCGGGTGCGGCAGAACTCATCTCTGGTGCGGGTAGACCACTGCCCGACGGAAATGGTTTTCTGGTCTTTTTCAACGAAGTGGAAGAACCCTATGGGGCTGTCGATGAAAGAGGCCACTTCATCGAGGGCTTTTTGCAAAAATTCGTCCAATGAGTGGATGGCGGAAAATTCTATAAGCTGCATGCGCAACGCGGCCAGTCTTTGCGCCGCGCGCTCCTCGGTCTGGTCCCGAAATACCAGCGCAACCCCCAGGATATCTCCCTGCTCGTTTCGAATGGGGGCCCCGCTATCGGCTATGGGGATCTGCTGTCCGTTCCGTGCAAGAAGTACGGTGTGATTGGCCAGGCCGACCACTACCCCTTCGCGCAGGACCCGGGTGACAGGGGATTCGACGACATCGCGGGTTTTTTCGTTCACGATGCGAAAGATATCGTCCAGGGGGCGTCCAAGCGCTTCGTCGGGTGTCCAGGCGGTCAAGGCGCCGGCCACCTGGTTCATGGCCGTAATCAGTCCATATTTATCCGTGGAGATGACGGCGTCGCCAATGGAATCGATCGTGATGCGGTAATCTTCCCGGCTGGCCCACAGAGTTTTTTCCAAAATAACGCGCTGTTCCTCGTTTCTGATGAGTATGCCGCACAAAAAGGTCGCAACGGGTATAACCAGCACAATGGGCAACCAGACCCGGCGGATAACTTCGAAGGCCTGCGGGTGAGGGAGAAGCAGTTGGGAGGCGAGCGTGGCCAGGCTGGTCATAACCCCCAGCCAATACAGGCAGAGCGGCCCCACGGTGTCGGGCCGTTTGCCGCAGATGCGGCGCAAAATCAGGCCAAGCGAGGAGGAAAGGACCAGGGTGGAAAGGCCCGCCCACATCCCCGCGCCACCGGCGTAGGTGCGGTAGGCGCCGGCTAGCGCGGTGGAGACGGCTGCGGCCGCGCCTCCGCCGAAAAGCCCCGCCATGGCGAGCACGATCTGTGTGGCGTCGATAAAAATGGCGGGGGTGGGGCTAAAGGAGATCTCCATGCCCGCGATCGCCGCACAGCCAAAGAGCAGGCCGCACAAGAGCTTGAAGTACAACTCGCCTTTTTTTCGAAACCTCGCCAACAGGGAATAGAGCGCACAAAGAGCTATCAGGAGGGCCGAATTACAGATGAGGTTCGTTAACGCGCGATAATGCATCAACACACCGCCCTCGTCGTCTAAACCGGAGGTTTAGATCGGATGGTTGTCTGGAAAACGTCTTTGTAATTTAACCGGGGATATTTACTATCAAGCTACAGTTTCTTTGGGGGGAACGCAAATGAAATGTGCGGGGGGGGGGGGGGTATTCCCGAGAGAGCCGTCGTGGACCGTTGCGGGAAATGTCAAGGGGGGAGAGTCGGCCGCCGATACTCACCCCCTGATGGAATAGACACGGATTTTAGGCCATAGGGGCCTTGTGAAGGAATGGAGCCCGCCCGCGGATTCGGGAATATATCAGAGCGGCGCAACTCGGCTCTTGGCGCCCAGTTGCGATCTAACCCAGTTGGCGTCTCCATCGAAGGAGAGCACATCGGTGTGCCAGGCAACCAGTGTGCTTCGGTGTCCAACACTTACCACGGCAGAGCAGGGCAAGCTGTTTTGAAGCTCTTTATACAGGGCCGCCTCCGATTCCTCATCAACCGATGCCGTGGCTTCGTCGAGGAATATGAAGTCGGGCTCTACGAGCAAGATCCTCGAAAACGCCAACCGCTGCTGCTCACCCAAAGAGAGCATGTGCGTCCAGTCTTCATCTTTATCGAGGTGGCGGGCCAGGTAGGCCAGGCCGCACAGTTGGAGCACTTTTTCGAGATCTTCCTTCGGGCGCCCGTTTGCATTCGGGTAACAGAGCGCGTTGCTTAGGGAGCCAAGGGGCAGGTAGGGTTTTTGGGGCAAAAACATGATCTTGGAGACATCGGGTACGGTAGATGTGCCGTCGCAGAACGGCCAGATGCCCGCCAGCGCACGGATCAGGGTGCTTTTCCCACATCCCGACGGGCCGGTGATAAGAAGATGGGCGCCCGCTTCAATATGAAGCGCCAGGTCCTTTACCAGGAGTTTTCCATCCGGGAGGGCCACATTAAACGATTCGATTTTTATGGCTTTATCGGGAGCGCACAAACATCTGGCGCCGGGCAGCAGCTCGGTGGTCTCCAGTCTGTCCATGGTCTGGGAAAAGCCGACGAGACGATTTATTACCGCATGCCAACTGGCTATTGCGGTATAACTGGTTACCAGAAAAGAAAGAGAGCCCTGGACCTGTCCAAAGGCATCCACTGTCTGCATGAGGCCGCCGAGATCCATTTGACGGGAAAAGAACCGGGGCGCGGCCATCAGCAGGGGAAAGATGACCGCCGCCTGGCTGTAGGAATTGGTAACCCAGGAAAGGCGTTTTTGCCGCTTCATGATTTTCCAGAAATTATCGAGCAAACTCTTAAAGCGGCCCATAAGGTGGGTCTGTTCCTGCCCCTCGCCGCCGTAGAGGGCGATCGACTCGCTGTTTTCGCGCACTCGGACCATACCGAAACGGAAATCGGCTTCATACCTTTGCTGGTCGAAGTTGAGGCGAACAAGGGGATTTCCGACCCGCATGGTCAGCCAGGTGCCCAGTGTGGAATAGATCAGCGAGGCCCAGACCATATAGCCGGGGATCTTTATGGAATGAGCGCCCAGGGCAATGGGCAGCGACCCGGAGAGCACCCAGAGAATGCCAAGAAACGAGAAGAGGGAAGCCACTGAGTTTAAAAGGCTCGTTCCCAGGTTGATCGTCTGGTCGATGTAGGAATTTATGTCCTCGCTGATTCGCTGATCCGGGTTATCGGTTGCCGCGCCGTCGAAATTGATCCGGTAGTAGGCCTTGTGGTTTAGCCACTCTTTTAGGTACTTGTCGGTCAGCCAGTTTCTCCAGCGGATCTGGAGCATCTGGCTCAGGTAGAGCATGTAGACGGCCAAAAGGATATAGGCCCCGGCCAGCAGGCAGAAGCGAAGGATTGCGGGAAGGAAGGCGGCTTTGTTAAGGGTCTGGAGGACGTTATAGAACTGCCTGTACCAAAGGTTTATCTGGACAAGGAAATATACCATGCCGAGGTTGAAGACGACTATTGCCGCAAGCAACCCGTAGGCTCGCCATTTGTCTTCGGATTTCCAGTAGGGAATAGCCAGTTTTCGGAATGCCACGATAAATTCGGACATATTGATGAAATCCCGTATCGCGAGAGTTATTGTTTGGACGCCGTATCAGCCGGATCGGGCCATCTTCGGGCGCATGCTCATACTATTATGATATACTTTGAGGCCGTCCCAATTCAAGTGGCATACGACAGATTCGGGGGCTAAAGCCGGTTGGCGGCATGGATTTAACCGGGGAGGAGTTATCCTCGCGGCGAAGGCTGCGGGCCCTGGATGAACTTTCGAAGAGGGCTCAGCACCATGGTGGTTCTACCGGAGGCATCGAAAATCTCCATGGACGCTTGAAAAACCAGCGAGGTCAAGGGCAATACCACCCCCGAGAATCCGGCCCCGTCCTTTTCCATTGAGGATCGCTCCGTTTTGGTTAACGAACATCGCCAGGACTTTGTCGGTAAAGCGGGGTGCAACAGATGAGCTACTTCCCAAATCAGCCACGTTGATTCGAACCGATTCGCCACGCGAAAGCGTTACGGGGGCAAAATAGGATTTTCTCACCGGCTTGGGAGAAGGACCCGAAGTCATGCTCGTGGTGAGGATCGCAAATCGTTGAGGAAGCGGGTGGTCTCGTCCTAGCCGAGAGTTGCGAGTTGGGAGGTCATTGCGCACCCCCTTTCTTGCCTTCCGTCTTGAGGACGCGGAGCTGAATGCTCTGCCCGTCGGCCGGATAGAAATCGAACTTGGGGGAGAGCCCCTTGCCGTCCTTGTGCGGCCAGGCCGCCCCGATCCTTGTCCAGAAAGCTTTCTTGCCTTCCGCGCTGTCTTTTACGGCAAACAATTCATGGGTTGGCTTTTGTCCTGTGTTGGTGTTGGTCATGTGATGTTCCTTCCGGTTGTCTGACCGAGCACGATGCGCGGCCTTTTGCGGTTGAAAGGACGGGCCGCATAAGCGGCGGGGTCAAAAGGGCGCAGCCCCATGGCCGTAATGGGGCAGGGGGGCCCTGTTCGGTTTTGACGCCGGTGCGCGGACTGTCACTCATCCGCACATCAAAAGGCCGAGCCGGGCAGGGGTCAGACAACAGAAAGGAAGAACGTCAGGAGGGGCGACAGGCAGTACAGCAGGCGACAGAAAAGGGTTTGCCGTGAAAGACAGCGCGGAAGGCAAGGACAGGGAGAACGATCCGACTGGCGCCAGCAAAAGGGCAGGGCGCTACGAAAAAACAACAAAGGGCATCAGCAATGCGGGATGAGGAGGGAAATGCTTGACAGTAGGAACCCGTCACGTTATAGGTGATAGATGATCGTTCGCTTTCGACATAAGGGGTTAGAGCGACTGTTTACGAAGGGGGACACAAGCGGGGTCACCGCACAGCACGTGCGGAAAATTCTGCAAATACTCGCCTTTTTGAACGTCAGCCAGGAATCCGCCGACATGAATTTGCCGGGCTTCCGGCTCCATCCCTTGAAGGGCGAGCGCAAAGGACAATGGGCGGTGTCCGTAACGGGTAATTTGCGGATCGTGTTTGAGTTCGAGGGCGAGAACGCCACAAACGTCGATCTGCTTGATTACCATTGACCGCCGGAAAGGAAGAAAACCATGAAGATGCATAACCCGCCGCACCCCGGCGAAATCATCCGCGAGCAGTGCATTGAGCCGCTGGGCTTGACGATCACGGCGGCGGCCAAGGGGCTTGGCGTCACGCGCAAGGCGCTGTCCGAGCTGGTGAACGGGCATAGCGGGGTATCGCCGGAAATGGCGATCCGCCTGTCCAAGGCCTTCGGGGGTAGTCCCGAGCCCTGGCTGCGCCTGCAGCTGCAATATGATCTCTGGCACGCTGAAAAGCGCAGCGGCAGCATCAAGGTGACGCGCTTCCCGGAACACGCGCCAGCCTGAGACACATGGTGCGAATTCTTATCCATCCAGGGGAGCACCTGGCCGACGAGATGCAGGCTCTAACCTGATTTATAAGTTGCCTCCCCAATGGTACGCGCACTGCGCGGACAATTGGAGGATGAAAAAATTGTCGTTGATCATCCCAACGGGAACTGCTGCTGCGTAGACCTTCTAACCGGTTTTGACGCGGCTTTTATCTTGTGGTATTTATGTATGATAAAGGACGTTATCATACATAAGTACAGGCAAACTGGTGGCAGGGGCGGCGACGGGAAATTTGGTGGCTACAGGAAAAGGAAGTTCGGTCTGCCTGCCGGTGCTTTTGCGCCGGACGCGAATAAGGTCGAACAGGTCATCGAGTTCTTCGCCGAGCGCATTCGCAACGCAAATACGCGCAAGGCCAATGCGAAGGCGCCCGGCTGCTTGGCCGCCTGGTGCGTCGAGCATGGGATAAATGAGCTTGGCCATGCGCGCGCGCTCCACGTCGCTTCCTACATCGAGGGCCTATAGAAAAAGCTCACCGCGATCTGGATTCTCTTCGACTGGCAGGTCGTCGGGTAGGTGGCCCAAAACTCGGCCGGCTCGGTCAAGGGGCCGAAGCATGTGGTCAAGGAATGCAAGACGCCGGTGCTCTCGGCCGGAGGAGGCCCCGCGCCCTTATCGACGTTGACACTTATTTTATCGTCGGGCTGCGCGGCCTAGTCTTGATCCGTTTCATGGTCGATACATTCGCGCGAGTCGGGCCGTTATCAAAATGCGCGTCGAGGATGTCCATGCAGGGGCGACCGCACCCGGGCGCCGCTGCCACAAGCCGGGAGCGGCAGGGTTTTCCCCTTGGGGGGAAATCTTTTGATCACACCTCCTGCGTGTTGCCCTCCTCCTGCCCGGGGCGGGAAAAAACGGTTGCCAGCAAAACAGCCACTATTCCCGTGAGAAATATACCGTCAAAGGTTCCGGCCCCTCCGATCGATACAATTGGCGCGCCCAGCCCCTGGAGTTTATCCAGGTTCATGAGGTCAGCCCCTATCAGGGTGCCAAGCGTTCCGGAGATATAGGCCAGGGCGGGCGCGGCCCGCCAGGCAAATAGAAGGCCGGCCGCACAGGCGATCAGCGGGGGCACAAAAAGGGGCTCTGCTATCCCCAACCCCTTAACCGGATAGGCAAGGGCGTGGACGACCAGTGTGACCAACGCCACGGCCGGAAGCGAGCGGAAAAAGAGTTTGTTTTTTATAATGAGATAAACGCAAAGAAGCGTGGGGATAAGGGCGCCTCCGACATTTACCGCGAGCATCGGTCCTTGCCATGCGGTTGCCAGGGGGACGATGTAGCGCATCCCGAAAAAATCCACCCGGGCGCCGGAAACAACGTGTTCGGGCGGGAGATGATAGAGCGGGATGTTAAAGTAAGTGCTAAAAAGCGAAATGAGCAGGAGAAATAAGACGTAGCGGCCGTTTATTCCCATCCGCTCGTAGGCGTAGCTTAGGACCTTCACTTCGATCATCACGATCAGGAAAGCGAAAAGGAAAAAGAAAAATACATAAAAGGGAAGAGCAATCGGGAGATACTGCACTTTTTCGATTCCTTTCCTCTAGAAAAAAACCGCAGGAGTAAATTGCGTGCTCCCGACCTGCCCGTTCGCAGTCGGCAAGGTTTATCGGCGATCCAGGACGTTTGTCAGGACACTAGAAACCCCTGTCTGTTTGCCTGATAAGTTTCAACTCGCCATTATAAAACGAGAAGACATAGATAAAATCGTTAACTCCAAAGTTATAGGTCCATTTTTCCAGGGTGCCGCTAACGTCCAGGTAGGCGTCACTGGCATCGGGCAGTCCGCACTGGCGCAGGACCTCCGATTTGGCTTCTCCGATTTGTACCAGATGATTTCCGCACCGCAGGCTGTCGAGGTATTCCGACATAACCGAGGCCGTGGCGATCGGCGGAAAGAAAATGGTTATTGCAACCACCAAAAACGGCAAAGTCTTTCGAACCATGTGCATGCCTGCAGAGTCCCTTCCCGTAGCGTTTTCGTCCTTACCTCCGATTTTTAAGATAACCACGCGCTCACCCAATCGAGGGCAGCGATTGAAAAAACCGATGTAAAAGATCTCAAAAGTGGTAGCGATTCCAGGACTTATCGCCGCACTAAAACGGCCTGGCGATAAGACGTTCGTAGACTCCTCCACGCAGAAAGGCGGGCTCTAAATCGGCAGGCGGAGGCGAAGAGTTCCCATCCGGATGTCAAAAAACTCGCCCGTAGAATAATCGAGGACCGTACCAAAGCAGAAGGGGCAGTTGCAGCAGATTGGTCAAAGGGAAGTATTTAGTCTGCCGCAATCACTTGGCGGGCAAAATTGAGGAGAATAAGTTCTTCGCCCTGGTGGGCCAGGGCTGAGCTTTGTATAAAAAAGTGGTGACAGAAACTCCAGATCCCCGCCGAGTATGTCACCACCCGGGGGGCATCCCCGGGGGATTAGAGAAAGGCGCTGGCATCCACTTTGAAATGTTCACTCAGAGTCTTTATGTGAGTTTTGCTCAAGTTGCGCTTCCCCGCGAGTATTTTATGACCTAAAGACCTGTCTCCAAGTAACCGGCCCAGATCCGAGGGGCTCATGCCGCTCTCTTGGACCAGGATTTTAAGGAATTCAACCGGCGATAGATTGAGCTGACCGATGGGATAGTGCTCCTCTTCATATTTTTCCATTAAAACACTGAAAACTTCCAATTGGTCGCACTCCGCGTCGTTAAGTTCCTCCTCGCCCTTTATGGCCGATTTATCGACGATATTTCTGGCTTCTAGGTAGTGTTCCTCCGTTCTTAGCGGCCATACTTGAGGTGAGCATTCCTTTGCCGCAACGGCGCCTTGACCTAATTCGGAGGATTGACGGGATAAGAATGTAATTAAAGTCGGCATCGATGTACACCTCTCTTCCTACCCTCAGAATTTGTTCTTCCATGCATTCTTGTCATACTCGGCATGAGTCATTACATCGAGAATGTAAACTGTCTGTTTGTTGTAATGGACAGCCGCAATGAGTCTGTAATTATTGCCACCAATATCAAAAACGGTTGCCGTTCTCCCGCTCTTAATCGATACCTGGTCAGCACTCGGATAGATTTTGCGGAGATCATCGAAATTTTTCCATTTAGCTTTGTCCAAAATGGAGTACCATTCTTGTAGTACCCTCTCAGCTTGCCCGTGGCCCTCCCAAAAGTTTTTAAGCCGGCTCTTGCCGATTATTCTCATGTATCCACCCGAATATTTTCGGCACCTGTAGACAGTTTGTCAACAGCCATTTTCATAATTTGACCCGCTTTGCCGCAGCGGGACGAAAACGCAACCGCCAAATTGCGGAGCGCACTCTCCGCTTCCCTGCTTACATAAAACGACGCTCCATATAATAGGCGCCACCTCGCCATATGCATACAACAGACTGTCCCATTACGAAAACCGATTTCATTTCTTCGCTTGCTTGGAACATGCATATTATGCCGGGTCGGGCGGCCGGGGGCCGGCGCCAGCCCCGGCTACCCGACCCTTTCTGTTAAAAAGCGCACGGCCTCACCGGCACGGGCGCTTGCACGTCTTTGCCCGAGAAAATCATCCGCACGTTGGTGGGAAAGGGGGCGGCAAGATTGCGGCACTCTGCCTCGAAACGTCTTGCGCGAAGTTGTTTTGGCATTATCTATGGAGGGTTGTCCCCCGGGGCCACGAAAAATTTTCTTGAAATGAGGCCGCCAGAGAGTGGAAGAACCCGCGATAGACCGCAAGGGGATTTTCGAGGTAGCAGTTTTCCTGCTCCTGATCGTGCCTTCGATGATAATGTCCTCTCCGGCTCTTGGAAAGGAGCAGCCCGGCTTTGCGATTTTTGCGACTTTGGCGATTTTTAGGGATATCGGACTTACCTGCCTGGTCGTTTTTTTCCTCTGGCGTAACGGGGAGCCCCTTTCCGGGCTCGGGTGGAAGGTTTTCCGGGTGAAGGAAGAGGCCGCTTTGGGGGCCGCCCTGTTTTTGCCGGTCCTGTGGGGCGAAGCGCTTATCGAGTGGGTTTTCGAATGGTTTGGATTATCGCTCGGCATGAGCCGAGTGCCGCAGTTTCTTACCGCAAAGGGCACGGGGGAGATTATTTTTTCCTGCGTCCTGGTGGTCGTGGCAGCGGTGGCTGAGGAGACTCTTTTCCGGGGGTACCTGCTTCTGCGCTTAAAACCTCTTACCGGCAGCACGTGGGCCGCAGTGCTTATCTCCTCGGCGCTTTTTTCCATCGGCCATGGCTACGAGGGGGCGGCCGGTGTCGGGACAGTAGCCATTTTGGGTGTTCTTTTGGCTTGTCTCTACGTTTGGCGAAAAAGCCTGGTCGCACCCGTTGTGCTTCATTTCCTGATAGATTTTTTCCCGCTCGTCCTGTTGCCCCTGTTTCGACTCCACTGAGTGGCGTCGGCCGGCTTTTGAAAGCCATTCCAATAAACCCAACCAAACACCGGCTTGGTAGCCTCTTAATCCTGTAAATCCTGACCAAAGATTTTTTTAAAAGCATTTTTTAGACAGGATTCACAGGATTTACAGGATTTTAAGAAATATCCGGCTTCCCGCCACGTCCATTCCAATAAACCCAACCATACACCGGCTTGGTAGCCTCTTAATCCCTGTTAATCCTGACCTCAGAATTTACAGGTGTTGTTCGAGCATGGCGCACCACAGGTGAAGAATGAAAATGTGAGCCTCCTGAATGTGGGCGGTTACGTTGGACGGAACAGTTACGGCCAGATCGGCAATCGGGGAGATTTTTCCGCCATCTTTTCCCAGAAGGGCGATACTTTTCATGCGAAGATCGGGGCATTGGCCGATGGCGCTCAGGACATTTGCGGAGTTTCCCGAGGTAGAGATTGCGAGGAGCAAATCGTTTTCCCGCCCCAGGGCTTCAACCTGTCGGGAAAATATGGCGTCGAAGGAGTAATCGTTTGCAATGGCAGTTATCGCTGAGGTGTCGGTAGTAAGCGCTATTGCGGGCCAGGCGCGCCTTTCCTTTTGGAATCTGCCCACCAGTTCGGCGGCGAAATGCTGCGCGTCGGCTGCGCTGCCGCCATTTCCACAAACGAGGATCTTGGCTCCCCCGGCAATTGCGTCGGCCATCCATAGAGCTGCCTGAAGGAGCTCCGGCAGCAATCCCTCAAGTCTTTGGAAGGTTTTGGAATGCGCATCGAGGTGGTCGTAAAAAAGATGTTGCAACATTTTTTAACTCCTCATCCTGTGAAGGGAGGGGCGCTTCGCAGTGTAGTAGAAAAAGAGCCGGGATGCCAGTGTTAGTCGTAGCCGGGGTGTAATTCAAACTGATACGCGGTTTTTTGCCGCTGGCGGAATTATTTTGCGTGTCAAAACAATTAGCTGGACATTCTCGGCAAGATAGACTAGGTCATCATGGGAAACCATAAGGAAAGGGAGGCCCCATGAGTGA
>JARLHO010000104.1 GCA_031292215.1 Syntrophobacteraceae bacterium
AGTCACTGCGCCTGCGCCTCCGCTGGCCCCCGGCGCGCCGGGAACGCCGGCCGCGCCATAGCCGCCGCCGCCAGCGCCCCCGGCGCCCCCCAAGCTCTGGGCCAGGATCCCGGAGACATTGTCGCCGGAAACTCCGAGGGCGCCGGTGGCTGCGACATCAACCGCGCCGCCGGCGCCCCCGGCGCCGCCGGCGCCCGCGATAGCCACGGCCGCACCAGCGGCGCCCCCGGACCCTCCAAGGCCCCCGATACTTTGGGCCAGGATTGCGTTTAGGCCGTTGGTCGCGACACTGCCGGCGCACTGGACCTGCACCCCGCCGGCGTTGCCACCCGCGCCGGCGTTGCCGCCTTCGGCGCCCGCTCCGTAGGAGCTCGGCCCCGCGCCGCCCGCGCCGCCAGTGGCGGAGGCAAGGATACCTCCCTGGAGCGCGACCCCGGAATCGACCGTAACGGACACGATACTGGAACCATCACTTGTGGCGCTCGACCCGCCTGCGCCCGCGCCCCCGCCTTTACCGTTCACACCGCCCGCCGCGCCGCCTCCACCGGCGTTGCCGCCGGCGCTGATCGCCTGGATGGCGTAATCGCTGCTCTGGATGTTGGCGATGTTGCCATTATCGCTCACCGTCACCTTGCCGGAACCGCCGCCGCCGCCTCCGCTGCCGCCAATGCCGGAAACGCCGTAACCGCCGCCGCCGGCCTGGCCGGCGCCCCCGGTCGATCCGGCATAGAGCCCCATCCCACCGAAGAGGGAAATCGCGCCGCTATTGGTGAGCGAAACCGCGCCTCCAAGGCCCCCGGCGCCGGAGGCGCCTCCAATGCCGCTGGCCCCGCCGCCTTCGGCGCCGCTTCCACCCGCGCCGCCTGAGGATTGGGCTGAAATGGCATAAACGAAACCTGCAGGTGAAATGATTTCGCCATTGATGGTATTGTCAAGCGATAGGTTTCCGCCGCTTCCGCCTGCGCCGCCTGCGCCGCCAATGGCGCTGGTCCCGGTGTTGCAAACGCCGCCTGCGCCGCCCGCGCCCCCGCTGGATGAAGCGAGGATGCCGTAGGAAAGGCCCGATGACCCGGTGAGGTTGATTTTCCCGTTACCTGTTACCGCGACAACGCTGCCGCCCCCTCCCGCGCCACCCGCGCCGCCGTTGCCGCCTGCCGCGTTCGCCACCCCGCCCGCGCCGCCCGCGCCGCCCGCGGATTGCGCCATGATCCCAGAGGAGTTCGTCCCGGAGGTTGCAATGGGGCCGTTGGTTGTGACCGTTACGCTGCCGCCATTACCGCCGCTTGCCCCGTTGCCGCCAACCCCGCTTACCCCGGCGCTCGATCCGCCCGCGCCGCCCGCGCCCGCGAGCGACTGAGCAAAAATCCCGTAAGAGCCGGGCCCGGAGGTGTCGATCGCTCCGCTCTCGGCTACCGTAACGGTCCCGGCCGATCCCCCGAGGCCGCCGGAGGCGCCCGTGTTGCCGCCCACACCGTTTCCCTGGCCGCCAAGTCCGCCAATGCCTCCGAGCGACTCGGCGAAAATTCCGTAAGCCGCCGACCCTGTGGTGGTAATTGTACCGGAGTTGTTAACCGTGGCGGCGCCGCCCGCGCCACCCGAGCCGCCCGGTTCACCGAGGCCCTGGGTCCCGCCGCCGGTGCCGCCAGCTCCGCCGGCTCCGCCGTTGCTAAGAGCCTCGATACCGTAGCCGGCAGTAGAACCGGTAGTGAGGGAAGCGGAGTTGGTTACCTCTACCGCGCCCGCATTGCCGCCGTTACCCCCGTTTCCCCCTGTGGCCAAAAACGGGCTGGCGCCGGAACCGCCGCCGCCCCCCGCGCCGCCAAGGCCAATGGCGATAATTCCTGCTCCCGATTGAATGGTCCCGGAGTTGGCGATCGTTATCGGCCCTGCATTTCCCCCGACACCTCCGCTCCCGCCAAATCCGTCATATATTCCCCCGATGGCGTTGCCGCCGGCGCCCCCGTTGCCTCCGTTGCTGTAGGTCGCAATTGCTGTCTGAGAAGTTTGAATGTTGCCGTTCGAGCTGAGGGTCTCCGCCCCGCCGGCCCCCCCGTTGCCTCCGTTTTGGGCATACGCGTCAAAAATCGGATTACTGACGCCCGTGCCGCCGCCGCCGCCGATGGCGTCCAGATATTCGCCGATTCCGCCATAGAGATAATAGGCGCTGCCCAAATAGTTCAGCCACAGGTTCTGGGCGGGACTTCCGGCGTTGCCGCCCGATCCGGATGAGCCCGTATTGGTAAGAGAAATGGAGGTCCCGGTGGTCGAGGAGCCTACGTTCGTTGTCAGGTTTTGGATGGTGATGGTGTGAATGGCGGTGTTGTTTTGAGTAATGGCGCCGGGTTGCTGGTTGCCCGAGTAAGTGGCCGCGCCGCCGCTAATGACCGGAGAATCGTTGGCCGTAGCCCTGAGGGGGCCCATCGGACCAGGGAGGAAACCGGCGAGGATCGCCAGGATGATTATCAGGGTTAAACCGCCTCTATGAAAGCCAAAGGCGCTCGCCTTTACCTGATGGTGTTTTTTGGACATAACTCATCCCCCCCCCCGGATGGATCGCTCTACGCGAATCAACCAATAAAGAAGCCAAAAATTTGTGTGAATCAAGTCACATTAGACTAGGAACCCGCCCCGATCCGTCCTCGCGCAAACGATAAATCTGGGTCATCCGCAGCTTCGCGGAAGCCGCCGATTTAAATGATGACGGTAATGGAATTTATCGGATTCGGTCTTCAGAAGCTTTAAGGTTATTTACCGGGGGGGGGCGGGAGACATCTCCTTTTAGGGTGCGGCGGAAGCGGAGGCTCGTGGACGTGGGGTATCTATTTGACGTCCCGGGCAAGAGTCGATGGGGTTGCACTACGGGTAGCGCGCAGAGAGTTCTGCTCCACCCATTCCCGCAAAATTCACAGGAGATGCATTTGCTGGACGGCTTTAAAGGGGCAGGCTTCCATGCAGTCCCAGCACCCCATGCACATGTCCTGGAAAACCATGGGCTGTTCAAAACGGCCGTCGATCTGCTTTAGCACCTTGAAAGCACAGACCGAGGCCGACGCGCAGACACCGTTTTTAGGACTGCACCCCTTCGGGTCGCACTTTCCATAATCTACAAAGGCAAAGCTTTTTCGGCTCATTCATCCTGCTCCGCTAGCTGACAGGAGGAGCATAACCGGCCGCAAGGCTGCGGTCAAATCGAAATGAGCCACACCGAAGTGCGGCTCATTTACGTAAACGCACCCGATCATCAGTTTAGAGCCGCCCTCATCTTTTGCGCAACCATCAGCGCACGGCCATGGAATTCGTCATCGCTCATCCTGCCCTCTACATATTCGGTCCATTCCACGAAATTACTAAAAAAACAGGCATCCAGACGAAGGTCCTCGCAGACCTTCCTGTAAATTCTGCCCGCCTTCTTGGCGCGCTGTCTCACCAACTTTTCTTCTTCCGAAAACTCTTTTTCCTTCGCCAGACCCTCGCCGAAATTGCGAGAGAATTGCCCGATATTTTCACCGTTGCGCTGGTCGGGATTTTGGCCCATAAACCCGTCGGCAAATGGGGTGGTCATGGAATCGTATATTGCAGGCTCACTTTTCATTGGAGTCCCCCTTCAACTTATTTTTAAGAAGCATGCCGACGGGCCCGTCCCAGCCGTTTTGCGAACGGCCAACCGGAATGTTCTAATTTTACAATAATCACTTTGGAAGTTTTATGAAGGGCGGATTCGGGGCGAGCAGGCGCCGATCGCGGCCCTGCCGCCCCCCGGGGGAGTGGAGGGATAAAGGAGTTTACCCGCCAAAATAGCGGGCGTGTTCGATTTTGGTGCACTTGTTCATAACTACCGATAAGCCTGCCCGCCTGGCTTTTTGGGCAGACTCCTCGTGTTCCAGGCCGAGTTGCATCCATACCGCGCCGGCCCCGATCGCGATGGCCTCATCGACGATGGGCGCGATTGCGTCCACACGTCGGAAGATATCGACTATGTCCACGTGTTCGGGGATCGACAAAAGGTCCGGGTAACACTTGACCCCCAGGATTTCGGATCTCGAAGGATTTACTCCGATCACCCGGAAGCCGTGCTCGATCAGGTATTTGGCCACCTGGTGGCTCGCGCTTTCCTCTTTGGGCGAAATGCCGACAACAGCTATCGTTTTGGCGCCGGAAAGAATCGCCTTGACATCGGGTTCTGCACTCATTTTTCCCCTTTCGCTGGCAAAAGTTCATCCGAGAAAGAAAATAGTCAAAAGAGAGCAAGAGTCAAGCAGATTAGAGCAGTGAAGGGAGGGAAGCTTTTTCTGTTCACTGGTCACTGGTCGGTGTAGAGTGGGTAGACATGGGGGGAAGCTTTTTCTGTTGACTGCTTACTCTTTACCGATCACCGATTCGGAGCAACTCATGCAATTTCCATCGGGAGGGGCCGCTCTTTTGGTGTTGGCGCTCGCCGTTTTGTCGGGTCTAAACCTTTTAGCGATTTTGCTTATGGTTCGCAGAAACCGGCAGGGGAGCGAGTTGGAGCAAAATAGCGCCGAGAGACGCGAGCGGGCCCTTCGAGAGGAGATGGCGCGGGGCCGTCAGGAGGCAGCCCTTTCTGCCCGGCAGGGGCGTGAGGAGACCGGGAGCGCCCTTCGGGCCTTTGGAGATTCCTTGCAAAGCACTATGACCAATATCGCCCGTCTTCAAAAAAACCAACTGGAAACGTTTGCCGATTTGCTGAGAAAACTTACCGAATCCAATGAGAACCGGTTGGAGGGGCTAAAAAATTCGATCGAGGCAAGGCTAAAGGAGATCGAGGAGGCCAACGGGCGCCAACTGGAAAAGATGCGGGCAACGGTTGACGAAAAGCTCCAGGGAACCCTGGAAAAGCGGCTCGGCGAGTCTTTTAAGCACGTGTGTGAAAGATTGGAGCTGGTCCACAAGGGACTAGGGGAGATGCAGTCGCTGGCCACCGGGGTGGGAGATCTCAAGCGGGTGCTAAGCAATGTGAAAACCCGGGGGACATGGGGCGAAATCCAGCTCGGAGCGCTTCTCGAACAGATACTTTCCCCCGAGCAATACGAGCGAAACGTTCGCACCAAGGAGTTCTCGGGTGAGGCCGTGGAATTTGCCGTAAGGCTTCCGGGCATGGTGGAGGAGGGGGGGAGCGCAGTCTGGCTTCCCATCGATGCAAAATTTCCAACCGCCGACTATCAGCGGCTGATCGAAGCCCAGGAAAATTGCGACCGCGCAGCCGTAGACCTTTCGTCCAAGGAGCTGTGCGAGACGATAAGAAATTGCGCCAAAACGATCCGGGACAAATACTTGAACCCTCCGGCCACAACGGATTTCGCCATCTTGTTTCTGCCAACCGAGGGGCTCTATGCCGAGGTGCTGAGGATGAAGACCGCATCCGGCTGGCTGGTGGAAAGCCTGCAGCGGGACTTTCGGGTAATCGTGGCCGGGCCGACGACCCTTGGGGCCCTTCTTAACAGCCTCCAACTCGGTTTTCGAACGCTCGCCGTCCAGAAGGGGGCTCGCCATATCGAGCGGCTCCTCGGGGCCGTAAAAACCGAATTCGGAAAATTCGGGACAGTTCTTGAAGGGGTTCGAAAAAAGCTCGACCAGGCAGCTACCACCATGGACGAGGCGGCCAGAAGATCGCGCGCGATTGAGAAAAAACTTGGCGCCGTCCACGAACTTCCCGCAGTCGAAGCACAGTCGCTGATCGGCGGAGGCGACTCCGGGGGCGAAAACCGGGGAGGGAGTATTTAAATGAACGAAAATATTGACAGGAGAAAGATTTAAGGATATAGCCAGTCGGCTTGATGCAACAACTTTTTCATTAAGCTCCTGAAAAATCGATTACCGAATAAATGAAACCACGCGACGGCCGGGCGCTACTGGCTTGCGCCGCTCCGCATCCGATTGTCCTGTTGATTCCCCGGTTTTTGCCGTTTTTTTTTGCCTACAGGGGAGTCGGGGCGCTCGTGAAAAGGTTCGCGTGTTGGCGATCCCGCCGGCAAAGCGTGGGTTTGCGCGGATGAGATTGCGCTTTTTTGCGCATTTAGATTCTCATATATGATCCCTAACCAGCTCAGGAGGATAAGCATGGCTGACGTAGAAACTCAGAGTATTCTGGTGGTCGGGGGCGGCATGACCGGGCTGACAGCCGCCATCGAAGCAGCAGAAGCGGGCCGAGAGGTCTACCTTGTGGAAAAAAACCCATATCTTGGGGGCCGGGTGGCCCAGCTTCATCAGTATTTTCCGAAGCTGTGTCCGCCGACTTGCGGCCTGGAAATCAATTTCCGCAGGATAAAGACCAGCGGAAAAGTTCACGTGTTGACGATGGCCCAGGTGGAATCGGTTTCCGGGCGCAAGGGCGCATGGGATGCGAAAATTAAGATCGAACCCCGCTATGTCAATGAAAAGTGCACGGCGTGCGGCAAGTGCGGGGAAGTGTGCACAAGGGAGATCGATAATCCGTTTAACTTTGGGATGGACAAGATCAAGGCGGCCTATCTGCCCCACGATATGGCCTTTCCCTTTCGCTATGTGCTCGACCCCTCGCTTGCCAGGAGCGGGGAAGGGCAAACGGTAAAAGATGCGTGCGAGTACGGCGCAATCGAGCTCGACATGGAGGCCAAGACCGTCGACCTAAAAGTTGGAGCGGTAATCTGGGCGACGGGCTGGATGCCCTACGATGCCAAAAGGCTCGATACGCTGGGCTTTGGCGCCTATCCCAATGTGGTTACAAACGTCATGATGGAGCGGCTTGCCGCGGGAAACGGGCCGACCAAGGGCATTATCGTGCGTCCCTCCGACGGCGCGGCGCCCAAGACGGTAGCCTTCATTCAGTGCGCCGGTTCGCGAGATGAGAACCACCTTCCGTTTTGTTCCTCGATTTGCTGCATGGCTTCCATGAAGCAGGCCACCTATGTGCGCGCGCAGTACCCGGATGCCAAGATTATCATTTTCTTTATCGATATTCGCGCCATGGACCGGCTGGAGAGTTTCTACGCCGATCTGAAAAAGGACGAAAACGTGACGTTCTTCAAGGGCAAAGTCGCCAAGATCGAACAGGACGGCGCTACGAAGAACCTGGTGCTGCGGGTCGAGGACACCGCCTCGGGCAGTCTCAATACGATCACCGTGGACATGGCGGTGCTCGCAACGGGCATGCAGCCCAACACTTCGGTCACCCCGCAGCCGGCCTTCGCCCAGCGCGACGACTACGGGTTCATCGCCTCTTTGGAAGTGACCCCGGGGTTTTTCGCCGCAGGCTGTACGCGGACCCCGATCAATGTTTCCGAATCAGTTCAGGACGGCACGGCTGCAGCTCTTAAAGCCATCCAAGCGGTTGTCAGGAGGTAGTATCGATGGACAAAAAGATCGGTGTATATATCTGTACGGGCTGCGGGATCGGGGAGGCCCTCGACGTGGAACAGCTCAGCAATCTGGCTAAATCCGAATGCCACGCGGCGTTGTGCCGGAGTCACGCGAATCTTTGCGGCCCGGAAGGCTCGCAGCTCATAAAAGACGACATTGCCAATGAGGGCGTAAACAGCCTGATCATCGCCGCCTGTTCCCAGCGGGTGATGTACGATGTGTTCGATTTCGAGGGAACGATTCTTGACCGGGTGAATTTTCGCGAGCAGATCGCGTGGACCCATCCGCCCAAGGACGAAGACACCCAGATGATGGCCGAAGACTATCTGCGCATGAGCGGGGCAAAAATGAGCGCCATGCTGCCGCTCGAGCCGTTTAAGCCCGAGCAGGAAATGTCTACGGACATCCTGGTGATCGGTGGGGGTGTGACCGGTATGACGGCGGCTCTAGAGGCAGCCAAGGCCGGGTACAACGCCGTTTTGGTCGAGCAGGAAGCCGATCTTGGCGGCTTTCAAAAAAATGTTACCAAAAATGTGGTCTTCCCGTTTAAGGACGTGCAGGAAAACGAGATCGCACAACTTGCGGCCTCGGTAAAAAACAACGAAAAGATAACTGTTTTGACCGGCTCCAAGGTCGAAAAGCTTGCCGGCGGTCCGTGTGTGTTTAACGCCACGGTCAAGCAAAACGGAACTACCAGCGACCACAAGATCGGCGCGGTGGTAATGGCCGCCGGCTGGAAGCCATACGATCCCGCAAAGCTCGACAAAAGGTTTGGCTACGGAGATTCTCCCAATGTGGTCACCAACGTTCAGTTCGAGGAACGGGCCAAGGCGGGCAAGCTGACCCGGCCCTCCGATGACCGGGCGCTAAAGACGGTGGCTTTCATCCAGTGCGCCGGGCAGCGCGACCCGAAACATCTGGCGTACTGTTCTTCGATCTGCTGTTTTACGGCGCTAAAGCAGGCCATCCAGGTAAAGCAGCAGGACCCGAAGGCAAATGTCATGGTCTTCTACCAGGAGATGCGAACCCCCGGCCAGGGCGAGGATTTTTTCAGAAAGGCCCAGAGCGAGGGTGTTATTTTCGTAAGGGCCCAGGCGCCCGAGGTTTTAAACGTTGGGGGAAAACTTGCCGTGGAAGCCTTTGACGAGCTTCTAGGCGATACGATCCTGCTAGATGACGTGGATCTGGTGGTGCTTGCGACCGGCATGGTTCCCGCAACAGCGTTTGGCGAGGACTACAAGGCGAAAAAACCAGATGACGGGGAGAAGAAAAATGAAATGGTCTCCTCGGTGGATTCGATCTTTATCTCCGACATCCTCAACCTCGAATATCGCCAGGGGCCCGAGCTTCCCGAACTCAAAAACGGCTTTCCGGATTCACACTTCATATGTTTTCCCTACGAGAGCCGCAGGACCGGGATTTATCCGGCCGGCCCGGTTCGCCGCCCCATGGGTGTGTCAAACGCCATAGAAGATGCCACGGGCGCTGCGATGAAAGCCATCCAGTGCGTCGAGCTGACCTCCAAGGGCATGGCCGTTCACCCGAGAGCGGGAGACCAGAGCTACCCGGAGTTTTTCATGCAGCGCTGCACGCAGTGCAAGCGGTGTACGGAAGAGTGTCCGTTTGGCGCGATCAACGAGGACGAGAAGGGAAACCCTCTTCCTCAGCCTACCCGGTGCCGCAGGTGCGGGGTGTGCATGGGCGCCTGTCCGGAGCGCATCATCTCCTTTAAAAACTATTCGGTCGCGATGATCGGCGATATGATCAAGTCGATAAACGTTCCGGACGAATACGACGAAAAACCGAGGATTCTGATTTTTTGCTGCGAAAACGACGCCATGCCCGCACTCGACATGGCCGGGCTTCGCAGGATGCAGTACAATTCCTGGGTCCGCGTAATCCCGCTTCGCTGCCTTGGTTCGCTAAACCTGGTGTGGATAGCCGATTCGCTTTCCAAGGGCATCGACGGCATCATGCTTCTGGGTTGCCGGCACGGGGACAATTACCAGTGCCACTTCATAAAAGGCAGCGAACTGGCAAACATTCGACTGAGCAAAGTAAGTGAAACCCTTGACCGACTCGCCTTGGAATCCGACCGTGTCCGGTTTGAGGAAATATCGATTACCGATTACGCAAAGGTCCCGGGACTGCTCGATGAATTCGCCGAAAAACTCGTCGAAATCGGCGCTAACCCGTTCAAGGGATTTTAATGCCTCGTCAGGCCGGTTTTGAAACGCTCAGGAGGTTAACGCAATGAGCAATAGAGTGGATCTAAATCTTATACGGGAATTGGAGGAATTCGGGTTAAAGGATGCGGGCAAGTGCTACAACTGCGGCAACTGCACCGCGATATGCGACCTGTCGACCCCCGAGAACCCGTTTCCACGAAAAATGGTCAGGTATGTGCAACTGGGGCAAAAGGAATTGATTTTAAAATCCCCCGAGCCCTGGCTGTGCTATTACTGCGGCGACTGCTCGATCCGGTGCCCGCGAGAGGCAGACCCGGGCGAGACGATGATGGTGCTGCGCAGATATCTTACCTCGCTCTACGACTGGACGGGTTTTTCCAAAAGGTTTTATACGTCGGAAAAATTCGAGGAATTGGCCGTGGGGGTTATCGGCGGCCTGGTGGGGCTTGGAATGATCATCTGGGCGATAGCGAACTGGTCGGGGATCAACTGGGCGCACGCCGATGTCAGCTCCGTCTGGTCCACGGAGGGAATCGAGAAGGCCGACCTCGCAATGGCCGGGATCCTCTCGTTTTTCCTTCTCACCAACCTGTATCGATGCGTCAAACTGGTTATGGGCGACTACATAAAGAAGGTGCCGCTCCGGATGTATTGGGAGGAAGTGAAGTATCTTCTGGTCCAATTCGCCACCCAAAAACAGTTCGACGGTTGCAAGACCAAGGGCAACCGGCAGAGGTGGATCGCCCACTTGGCGATCATGACCGGATATGCCTCGATATTTTTGCTGGTCGTCGTGTTCATAAACGGTCTGCCCTTTATGGGGATCGATGTTCTAAAATTTCAGCGCGGCTGGGCATCGATGGGCGGAAGGGCCGAAATTTCGATTTTTAACCCGCTCCGGCTGATCGGCTATTATTCCTTCTTCGCGATCATGTATGGAACGACATACGTGATAATTTCCAGGTTGAAGAAGACCCAGCCCCAGTTTAAGAATACGCACAGTACCGACTGGATGTTTCTTATCCTGCTGCAGGCGACCGCGATAACCGGTATATTCATCAACCTGGGACACATCTTCGACTGGGTGTTTTTCACCTATGCCATCTATGTGATCCATATGATGGTGGCGATCCCGATGCTCGTCCTGGAGGTGCCCTTCGCCAAGTGGGCCCATCTTGCCTACAGGCCGGTGGTGCTTATGCTGATGAAGGTAAAGGGAAAATTCATCGCTCAGCAAGAGCAGGCAAAAGAGGCTGTTCTCGCGCCCGAAGTCGCCGTTTGATAAATAGTGACGGCTCTTAGTAAACATCAAAAAGCCCATCCTAGGATGGGCTTTTTGATGGGCAATACATAGTTTGCATGTAAGACGCAGGTTCCGTTCAAGCCCCGCCCCCACGTCCGCAGACGCCGTTTGAACGGGAATGAAAGTTCGAGTTTCATACAAGCCGGGCCGATGCCTCCGGGGATTTGGCAACCCGTCTGCGGCGATACGCCGCTGAAGTTTCATAAGAGCCGGGTCGATGCCTCCGGGGATGCGGTTTGAACGAGATGAAACTTCGGCGAATAGATCACCCGGCAGGCGGTGCGGACTGCCGTCCGAGCTGCCGCCGGCGCAGCCAGTCGGGCAGGTCGGGGCTTGGCAACCCGTCTGCTGCGACACGCCGCTGTAAAAGAGCATGGGCTCAAGAATAGGGAGGGAGTTTTATCCGTGCTGTACGAACAGGGACGAAACCCCCCCAACCCCCCTTTGAAAAAAAGGGGGGCGATCGAGCCAAGCTCCTTCTTGCGCGTCTCCGTTAAGGGGGAAGTCGGCGGACGTGTGGGGAATTGTAAGGATAACGGGTGCGCCCACTCACAAGAGGCTTCAGGAGTTAAATAAAGACTTCCCGAAGCGATGGGTTGCGTTTCGGTTTCGCTTTACCCCTCCAACGTCAGGCCCGTGTAGGGACCGCTGGGGGATGGGCGAAACGCGGTAAAACCCGTCTTTTTGGCGCATCTTTCAGGCGCAACTTCGTATACGGAAAACGGGCGGGGGGCGGGCCTGTTACCGCCGCGGTTGATGTTTTACATTACGTTGCTGAAAATAGAGCTGCGGGAGCTAGAAATTGACAGCCCCTGACGATAAAGCATTCACCCGGGAAAAGGATTAGTGAAAATGGCAAAAGAACCTCAAATCGTTCATTCTTTCCCGAAAAATCCTCTTGAGGAAGTACGGTCGTCGATAACATTTTTCAAGGGAAAGCAATATGTGGACCTGCGAATCTATTACAAGGGAGATGACGGAGAATTTCACCCGTCGAAAAAGGGGCTAACCGTATCCGTGGAACTATTTCCGGAGCTGGAAGCGGGTGTGCAAAAGCTAAAAGAGGCGCTGGAGGAAGAATAAGCGAAGAATGGGTGAATAGGTGAATCGGTGAGTGGGTGAGCTTTTTCTATTCACCACTCACCAAAATCACCCTCCCCACCCTGGCGAGCCCGATCCAGGCCCGTACGGCCGCAGGCGCTGTCAACCCGGTATAGGGTCTTGGCGCTTGACCGCCATGGAACTGTATGTTTTGGAAAGGGTTGTTGCTACAAACTTAGCCGCGCCGTTAAGCGCTGGAGAAAGGCTGCCGCGTATCGGGGTCGGAGGGGGGAGGGGCAGCCTCACGTGGAATGCCTGTAGACACGCTTTACCTGAACGTTGGAGATAAGGGCCATAAAGTCTTTTCCCTGTTCCAAATCAACCTTGACCGACCCGCATTCCACTTCCATATACCTGGACAGCACTTTGATCATATCGTTTTTTAGCGCTTCCATCATCTCAGGGGTGATGTCGATCCTGTCATGCATGAGGACGAACTGCATCCTCTTGCGGGCGACCTGTCCGCTTGCCCCGTCTCCCCAAATGCGCCGTAAAATCCCGAGCATGGGCCCGCCTCCTTTTAGTTCCAGATCAGCCGCTTCATGCGTCCGAAGATTCCTTGCGAATTGCCGTCGAGCGGAATGGTTTCCCCGTCGAGGCGCGCGGCCATGCTTCTAAACGCCGCACCTGCTTTGCTGCTCCTGTCGTGAACCAGCGGGACCCCGCGATTGGTCGACACCACGACTTCCTCGCTTTCGGGGACTACGCCCAAAAGCGGGACGGAAAGCAAGGAGATGATGTCCTCGGTGGACATCATGTCGCCCCTTTTGACCATCTTGGCGTTTAGCCGGTTTATGATCAGGCTGATCTGTCTAACCATGGCCGCTTCGAGAAGGCCGATCACCCGGTCGGCATCGCGGATGGC
Organism: Syntrophobacteraceae bacterium; assembly: GCA_031292215.1. Lineage (GTDB taxonomy): Bacteria > Desulfobacterota > Syntrophobacteria > Syntrophobacterales > Syntrophobacteraceae > SbD1. Next base: position 12,815 of record JARLHO010000104.1, read on the forward strand.
GGAAACCTCGGGGGTCGTTACGACAACGGCCGTATCAGCTCCGGCGATCGCGTTTTTAAAACCCTGCTCTATGCCGGCCGGACAGTCGATGAATACGTAGTCGAACTCGGCAGCCAGGTTCGAGCACAGCTCTTTCATCTGCTCTTCGGTGATGCAATTTTTTTCCCGCGTCTGGGCCGCCGGAATCATGCAAAGGTTTGAGAGTTTTCTATCGCGGATCATCGCCTGCTCTTTGCGGCATTTGCCTTCGATGATGTCCACGAGGTTGTAGACTATTCGATTTTCCAGTCCCATGACCACATCGAGATTGCGCAGGCCAATGTCTGTGTCTATCAACACGACGTTGTACTTCTTTTTGGCCAGTGTCGTTCCAAGATTGGCAACGGTGGTAGTCTTGCCGACCCCGCCCTTGCCGGAAGTGACCACTACAATTTTACCCGCCATACGTTATCACCTGTAGTTTAGAAACCGGTTTGATCGACGTGTACCTTCCCCTTGCCAAAATGATTCGCACTATTTCTCAGAGGCTAACGACCTGGATAACGCCGTTTCGAATCTCGGCAATTTCGAACCTGCGCTGGGCAGGTTTTGCGCCCCGCGGTGGGACCGCCACAAGATCTGCGATCCTTAACTGGTTGGGCTCAAAGCTTAGCGCCCAGATCCGCGCGCTCCGGTCGCCTCCCGCGCCTGCATGGGCCACGCCCCGAAGGACGCCATAAATTATCACATCGGCCTGGGCAATGACCTCAGCGCCCGGATTGACATCTCCCAGCACCACACAATCGGATGGCGAGACTACCCGCACGCCGGACCGGCAGGTATTTCGCACGATTACCGGGGCGATGTCTTCGGATTCCGAGAAGGTCCGGGCCGGGGAGGGCGATTTTTTCGTCTCCCCGGGCAGGGAAAACGAAAGATCGTCGCTTAGCCGGATTTCGACCACCCTGACCATCGATTTTTGATAGAGCCTGCCGGAGAGGGCGCAAATCTCATCGGAGCGCATGGGAGCGTTCCTTAGATCGAGGACCATCTCCGCGTTTTGAAAAAAATCGCGCGACTGTGCAAGCCGATCGTCCATGAAGGCCATGACGGCATCGAAAGAGGCGTCCGGGGCCGGGATCAAGGTGAAGCCGGCTCGGTCGGCTTTAATCAGTATAGGCGGTGTTGCGGGCGATGACATATCCTGTGGCCGATGAACTCAATTGCGCCGAAATGGCATTAAAAAAAGCGAATTTACCAATCAGGGCGCGGATGCTCGACAAATTAGCGAAGAAGGTCCCCGGTAAACGATGCAAAGTACGCACTTTACTCCAAGTCCGCACTCCAGGGCAATAGCCATTCTTTTAACTCTGGATATTCGATATAGCGCTCGGCCCAAAGCGACCAAAGCAGAACAGGGTCATAAAAAAAATCAGAAAAATTGCCAAGAACCTGCATTTCATCCACTTCACTTCGTAGCTGAGACGACCGTCAGGATTGGGGTCTGGAC